>JANRBI010000135.1 GCA_030727625.1 Salibacteraceae bacterium | reverse complement strand
GTGCTTCCAGCTTCTACACTTTCACCAGATGCTGGAGTAAGCACCTCAAAAGGACCAGCTGTACCTTCTACATCAAATGTTACTTCGTCATAGTTTACTCCACCACCATTGATGTTGTTGTCTCTCACAGTCATTCTGAATTTCATACCGCGAGCGTAGTCAATGTAAGTTTCGCCCATTACTGTGTTGCCAAGCACCACATTTATCAATCTTGGGCACGTGCGTTCGCCTGTAGGAAGCGGATCCCAGGAGCGAAATGCAGGTGCGTTTCCAGTTGGTGCATTTGGATGTGTTGACGGACCTAAATCCATTTGTTCCCAACAATAAGAAAGCACATCGCCATTTACATCGCTTGCCGTTCCGCGCAATACAAATGGAGTTTCTTTAGGAATAGTAAAGCCGCTATTGGGTACCGAAACTTGTGGTTGAGTATTACCAGTATTTGTTTTTACTGCGCAGTTATTTCCATTTCCGAATTGACTGAAGGCAATTACTTCATCAAAAGTTCCACTATGGAAATAGTCATCAGAATTGTTTTGAAGGTTTGGTGCGCAAATACCTGCATAGCCCATAATGGTAGAAGCGCTTCCAGGTTCAAATGCTGCACTTGACGCTCGGTTGCATTGGTTGTTTTGGGTATGGTTTCCACCAAATTGATGTCCCATTTCATGCGCTACATAATCAATGTCAAAAGGGTCGCCCACTGGAGAACCACCGCCCGTAACACCCATTGCTTTATTGCTGGTAGAACAGATGCTTCCCAAGCTTGCAATTCCGCCACCACCAGTGCTAAACACATGGCCCATATCATAGTTGCTGGTGCCGATAATGTTGTCGATAGTATTTTGATTTTCGCCAAGCATTTGACCACCACTATTATTAGTGTATGGATCTGTGCTGCTGTTTAGAAATATGAGTTGGTCATTATCGCCAATGATTTCCATGTGTATTGCGAAGTCTCTTTCGTACACGCCATTTACACGATTCATGCTCACGACCATAGCACTCAATACGTTTGGAATAGTTCCGCCATGAAACTGTGCGTACTCACCCGTGCAAGCCAAAGCAAGACGGTAAGTTCTCAGTTTATCACCACTTCTACTGCCACGCTGTTCTTCAGGTATTTCTATGTTTTGCAACTCATTGAATTCTTCATCTACCAGGCATTGGTGCCCTTTTGAATATTGGTAAAAAGCCATGTATTCATCGCGATCATATGCATGATAGGTGTCATTATTCGCGCCAAGCGGATCAATATATACTGTGCCTTTTGGTGTGAACAGCATACCGTGAAAACCTTTGTATGTGAATCCTATGCGGCCGGTAATGCCATTGCCCGACACTTTGTAGCTTTTGATTTCAGGATATTTTGCGGCTAAGGCTGGCGCAATTACGGAGCTTTCAACCACATTAAGCGTCACCATTTCTCCACTTGCTAGAGGCAGATCTATGCTAGTGATTGAACCTTTATAACCCTCGCTTTCCAGCGGAGCGGTGGCTAGTTGAGTTTTTAATGCTGAACTATTCAAGTCAAAAACATGCGATTTATAGCCGGTTTCAAGATTTGTGTTTGGAGAAATGTAAGCGTGTTGAGAAAAGCCAACTTGGTAAGTAATGGCGCAAAAAGCGATGAGTAAGAATTGCTTCATAGTTCTTATAAAATTGTTTTAATCGAAAAATTTGTCGCGTGGTGCTGGAGTTAGCGCACTTTCTAAGTACAGTGCATAAAAGGTTTTGTTTGCCAAGAGCAATGGAGAAAGCAGGTTTTTAAATTCTGCGCCTGTTATTTCCACAAAAAGGCCATCGTTATTTGCGTCAAGTCGCAGACTTAATTTTCCATCAGCGCTCTTGCCCTTGTATGATTTTACCTGCGGATATTTTGCTGCGAGCGATGCGTTCATGGTATTTGAATTTACCATCTCGAAGCGCTTGAAACCTTCGGTGGTTGGTAATTCAATGGATACGGAATCGTCAGATAGTTGATCAAGCAAAAGATCAAAATTGCATTTGAAAAGCTCGTATTCTTTCGGTTCTATGCGTTTTTCAAGATCAGGAAGGTCGCTCACTTGACAACTTGACCACAGTGGATTTTCGTTGGTTTCTGCAATGGCGTTTTCCTGTGAATTTCCTGTTTTTGTGCTCTCAGCAATGCTTGTTTCTTCAGCATTAACACTTGGTTCGCTGCTTGTAGATTTTTTATTGCTGGATGAGCAAGCTACAGAAGTTAATACTACAATGATTAGAAAGATAAGTTTACTCATGCTTGGTTGGTGTCGGTAAAAATAGCTTTGGGTTTTGTATTTACGAGCTAATTGAACAAGAAATAGATGTTGAGGATTGGATTTCTGTGGTGAAATGATTTATTCGAAATACATTATACTGTAATAGCTTTCAATTCAAAGTGCGATTGCTAAAATCATTTGTAAACATGATTGAAACAAGATTCAAAAAATAATTCAAGAATAAAGAAAGCTTGCTAAGTTGAGTGGCTCGTAAAGCATTGAAAATCATTATTCAAGGCTTAAAGCTTTGACATTTTCAATGAGATGGGGAAGTATTTAGAATAGGTGCCAGATGCTTTCTGAACATAAATCTTGAATCAAGGTTTATAATGTCACAATACAACCATTACTAACGGCTAATTTTGCAAATTATTTATAAAGGAAAGACTAAGAAAGCAGAACGCCCGTTGCGCTTTTTTACCAATACCTTTGAGGCCAATTACCACTCAATTCAATGACAAGAGTTACTGAGAAGAAGAAAGACGTCACCATATTATTTGCGGGTGACTCAGGCGATGGAATGCAATTAACAGGTAGCTTGTTTACCGACACCACTGCTAACTACGGAAACGATATAAGCACTTTCCCAAATTTCCCTGCCGAAATACGTGCCCCACAAGGCACCGTGGCTGGGGTTTCTGGGTTTAAGCTTCATTTTGCTAGCGTTGATATTTTCACTCCGGGTGATGATGTTGATGTATTTATCGCAATGAATGCTGCGGCTTTTAAAGCCAATATTTCTCAATTAAAAATTGGCGGAACCATTATTGCAAACACTTCAGGGTTTGACAAAAAGAACCTGCGTTTGGCCAAATATGATGACGATGCTAATCCATTGCTCGATAAATCGCTGGATAAATTCCGTGTGATTGAAATGGATGTGTCAAAAATGACACGAGAAGCTTTGGCTGATTCTGGCTTGGGTACAAAAGAAGTAGAGCGTTGTAAAAACATGTATGTGCTTGGCTTCTTGTATTGGATGTACAACCGAAGTGTTGAGAATACAGAGCGCTTTATTTCAGAAAAGTTCGCCAAGAAAGTAGATATCCGAGATGCCAACATTAAGTCACTTAGAGCTGGCTATTATTTTGGCGAAACCAACGAGACGTTTACTTCTCGATATGAAGTAGAATCAGCTCATTTGCAAAAAGGCGAATACCGAAGCATAATGGGCAACCAAGCTGCGGCCCTAGGTGTGATTGTAGCTGCCCAAAAAGCAAAACTTGATTTGTTTTACGGTTCGTACCCAATTACTCCTGCATCTGATATTTTGCATGAATTGGCTCGCCACAAAAACTATGGTGTAAAAACGTTTCAAGCGGAAGATGAAATTGCCGCAGTTTGCGCTGCAATTGGCGCAAGTTATGGCGGTTCATTAGGTGTTACTGCTTCTTCAGGGCCAGGTATTGCGCTCAAGGGTGAGGCCATTGGTTTGGCTATCATGCTCGAAATTCCATTGTTGATCATCAATGTTCAGCGTGGTGGTCCATCTACAGGTTTGCCAACCAAAACGGAGCAAAGTGATTTGTTTCAGGCAGTTTATGGCCGCAATGGCGAAGCACCTTTGGTAGTGATTGCTCCTAAAAGTCCTTCAGATTGCTTTGAAGCGATTATTGAAGCCGTAAGAATTACGGTTGAGCACATGGTGCCAGTAATGTTTTTGAGCGATGGATATATTGCAAATGGTTCAGAACCTTGGTTGTTTCCAAAAGCAGCAGAGATAAAAGAAATTACACCGCGATGGGCTGATCCTGACAAGGAAAGAACAGGTGCATATTTACCGTACAAGCGCAACGCTGATTTGGTGCGCGAATGGGCAGTTCCTGGCATGAAAGGATTGCAACACCGTGTCGGTGGAATTGAGAAAGAAAACGAAACAGGAAACATCAGCTACGATCCCAATAACCACGAATTGATGGTGAAACTGCGCCAAGAGAAAGTGAATTTGATTGCGCAAGATGTGCCAGATTTAGCCATCGAATTGGGCGAAGACTCAGGCGATATTTTGGTATTGGGCTGGGGTTCTACTTATGGAGCTTCGCGCACTGCGGTTCGTGAATTGATTCAGGATGGTTACAAAGTGAGTCAAGCGCACTTTAGGTATTTGAATCCATTCCCAAAAAACACAGGTGAATTACTTTCTAAATTTAAGAAAGTGATGATTCCAGAAATCAATAATGGGCAATTGGTTCATATGATCAATGCTCAATATAAAGTGAATGCACAAGGCGTGAATAAGATTCAGGGTATGCCATTCACCTCAAAAGAAATTAAAGAAAACGTTTTGTCTAATCTGAAGTAATAGCTTCAATCAGCATAAAGTATTGTCATGGCCGAAACTACAACAGCCCAAAAATACAGTTCTAAAGATTTTGCATCTGACCAAGATGTGAGATGGTGCCCAGGATGTGGAGATTATTCCATTCTTAAGCAAATGCAAAGCACACTTGCCGAAGCTGGTATATCGAAAGAAGATACCGTGTTTGTAAGTGGAATTGGTTGTTCATCTCGTTTTCCATATTATATGGATACGTATGGAATCCATTCAATTCATGGTCGTGCTACAGCGGTTGCTAGTGGCTTAAAAGCATCAAGACCTGATCTTAGTGTTTGGGTAATCACTGGTGATGGCGATTCGCTTTCTATTGGCGGCAATCATTTGATTCACTTGCTCAGAAGAAACTTCGACCTGAATGTGTTGATGTTTAACAATGAGATTTATGGCTTGACCAAGGGTCAATATTCGCCTACTTCTCCAAAAGGCCAAGTAACGAAGTCTACACCAATGGGTTCGCTTGATCATCCTTTCAATCCGGCAGCTTTGGCTTTGGGTGCTCAGGCAACATTCATAGCACGCTCGATGGACCGCGATCCAAAACACATGCGTGATGTGTTGGCTGCTGCCAATGCGCATCGCGGCACTTCTTTCATAGAAATTTACCAAAACTGCAATGTGTTTAATGATGGCGCTTTTGAAGTGTATACAGACAAAAGCACAAAAGCAGATACAACACTGATTTTGGAAGAAGGAAAACCAATGATTTTTGGTGCAAACCAGGACAAAGGGGTTCGTTTAAATGGTTTGAAACCTGAAGTGGTGGCGTTAACTGACTTCAGCGCTGAAGATCTTTGGATTCACGATTCAAAAGACATAGGAAAAGCCATGTTGTTGACACGTGTGTTTGATGATCCACACACCGAAAATGCTTTGCCAAGAGCTTTTGGCGTGCTTTACCAAGAAGATAGATTTAGATACGAAGATGCTATGCAAGCTCAGCTTGATAGAGCAGTTGAGATTAAAGGTGAAGGAGATTTAGACAAGCTCATTCGCGGAAGTCATACTTGGACGGTATAGTCGGAATGTGATTTGGAAACAAAGAAATTTGCTGAGGTTTAGCAAACAGTTACTGCAACGTAAATGATCAGCACGGCTAAAAAAAGCATAGCACCGAATACTTTAATTTTTTCAATCATCTGAGTAGG
>JANRBI010000134.1 GCA_030727625.1 Salibacteraceae bacterium | reverse complement strand
TCGCTCCGTTGGTCACTTTTCGCGTTTTATTTGGTTTGATTATGCTGGCCAGTGTAATACGTTTCTGGCTCAATGGCTGGATCGAAACGCAGTACATCGAACCCAGTTTTCATTTCAAATACTTCGGTTTTTATTGGGTTCCAGAAATCAGCGAAACTGGGCTTTACATTGTATTTTCTGCAATGGCCGTGAGCGCTTTGGGCATTGCGTTGGGCGCTTTTTACCGCGTTTCGGCTGTGTTGTTTTTTCTAAGTTTCACTTACGTGGAATTGTTAGACGCTACCTATTACCTCAACCACTACTATTTCGTGAGTTTGGTGGCCTTGCTCCTTATTTTTTTACCTGCAAATCGAATGCACGCGCTTGATGTGAAGTTGGGTTTCGCGAAAGCGCAAAATGAAGTAGCCGCTTGGGCCATTAATTCCATCAAATTTCAATTGATATTGGTTTACTTTTTAGCTGGATTGGCCAAGTTAAATGCCGATTGGCTTTTAAACGCAATGCCTTTGGCCATTTGGTTGCCAGCGCAGGATCAATTGCCGATCATCGGTTGGTTGATGCCTTACAAAGCCACCGCAGTTCTGTTTAGTTGGGCGGGCGCTTTGTATGATTTGTTCATTCCACTTTTATTGATCATCAAACCCACCCGTTGGTTGGCTTACATAGCTGTCATTGTTTTTCACGTGCTCACGTACGTCATGTTTCAAATTGGCATGTTCCCGTTTATTATGATGGGCGCTACACTCATTTTCTTCTCTGCTGGTTTTCACCAAAAAATCCACGCATTATTCGGTTTTCACCAAAAAGTAGAACCAGTAAGCTATGGAAGCGAGTGCCTTTCGTATCCATTCAAAATTGCTTTGACTTTGTTTGTTGCGCTTCAGATTTTGATTCCTTTTCGCCATGTGCTTTATCCTGGAAATCCGTTTTGGCACGAGCAAGGTTATCGCTTTGGTTGGCGCGTAATGCTGATGGAAAAAGCGGGCTATGCTCAGTTTAAAGTGCAAGACACGCAAGGCAATGTGATTGAAGTAGACAACACCGATTTTCTCACGCCAGTGCAAGAAAAAATGATGAGCACGCAAGCCGATTTTATGCTGCAATACGCTGATTTTTTAAAAGCGTATTATGCAAAAAATGGAGTAACCGCTGCTGCTGTAAAGGCTGATGTATACGTCACATTTAACGGTCGTTCGAGTCGCAG
>JANRBI010000133.1:11651-29470 GCA_030727625.1 Salibacteraceae bacterium | reverse complement strand
TTTCTGATGCCATCGAGCGTATGCAGCTATTTGATCCAAAATGTCAGATTGAAGCAAAAGATGCTGTATTTAGAATAAACAGAGATATCCGTTTTTCGAAAGAGAAAACACCTTACAAAACTCAAATGTCGGCAATGGTAGGTGCTGGAGGTAGGAAAGGCGGAATGGCTGACACAGGTATTTATTTTGAAGTTGGTGAACGACACGTGCGTATTTATGGTGGAGTTTACCAACCCGAAAAAGAGCAACTTCAAGCTATTCGTCAAGAGATTTTGTACAACACTAAAGAGTTTGAATCTATTATTAATGGTGCAGCCTTCAAAAAATGGTTTGGTGAGATAAAAGGAGAAAAAAATAAGCGGCTAGCTCCCGAATTTGCGGAAATTCAAGAAAACCAGCCGCTTATCGCGAATAAACAGTTCTATTATTTTGCTGATCTAAATCCTGATATGCTTTACAGCGACCAACTTTTAGATCAGTTTTTTGAGGCTTTTGAAGCGAGTAAAGAAGTACGAAACTTCTTATATACTCCACTCAATGATTAGAATTGGAATTGTAGACCAAGTGCAAACACTTCTTTGAACTGAACGCGAGGTCCTTTTCCGTCTGTCACCCCATCTCCATCATTATCATAAGCCAATTTGATGTCGTCATCATAAATTAAGTTGGTGCTAAGGCTAGCAGATAAGAATTTATTGATTTTCATGCCAATTAGAGTTTCCCAGTTCACATCTATATTTTGTGGATTGTTTAAGTAGTTACTAAACAGGTCAAGTTTTGTAGTCAACTTTACGTTGGTCATTACATCCTTCGTGTACTGCATTTTTAAGAATCCACCGACTTCAGATCTAATAGTTTCTCCGGGTGTTATAACTACGCCAGCGTCATCGTAAACAGCTGGGGTTACACCAAAAGAACCAGCGTCAGCCAATCGTTGATTATTTACAATAGTGGTTTTGCTAGTTACAGGTGAAATGTACACACTTAGGTTTTTACTTGGCTTGTAGTCAATACCCAAACCAGCAATAATATATGCAGGAGCAAATGGATTCGAAATCAAAGGACTAGGTGTTTGACCATAGTCATAACCAGCATCCCATTGTGTTTTAAAATTTAGCATCGCAGCCCAATAAGTATTTACTACTGGGGTTTCGTGGCCCACTTTTGAGTTGATTTCGATTCGGTCATCCGTTTTCTGCAAAACTCCTTCTTCACCAAGTCGGGTTAAACCGTAAGCTGCATCAAGGGTGTTGTCCCAAGTCCACTTGCCTTTTTTGTAGTTAGCAAAAGCACTAAGTAGCACGGTGCCGTTAATGGCATTTTGACCACCACCTTGCCAATTGCTAAGGTATGTTTGAGAGAAATTAAGGCCCATCAATCCGCCTTTTTTCCATGGCGATTCTACTTTCGCAGAATCTTGTGCCACCGCAGCACCGAACATAAAGAGTGCTGCACTTAAAATGAAATACTGTTTCATCAAGAGAGGGTGTTTGTTAATTAAGGTTTGGTTTTAAATTTATTGATGGCGTTTCTGGTAAAATCAGAAAGCACGAGGGTTCCACTTATCAAGGCACGCTCATTAAGCAGGCTTGCCCAATGATCTGTTCCTTCCCAAAAGATTTTCTTCATTTCGGCCATAGCTTCTGGGTTAAAAGTTTTTACTTTTTGAATGAATGCTTCAATTGCGGCATCCATTTCTTCTACTGATTCATGCACTTCGCTGTACATTCCTTTGCTTTGAGCCCATTGAGCATCACGCCATTCAGTTGCGCCTATCGCAAGTTCGCTGAAGCCGCCTTTTCCAACTTTTCTTTCCACAGCTGGGCCCACTACAAATGGGCCAATGCCCACGGCCAATTCGCTCAATTTTATCGATGCATGTTTTGTTGCAAAGCAATAATCCATTGCACAAGCCACACCAACTCCGCCACCAACAGTTTTGCCTTGCACTCGGCCAATTATAAATTTAGGGCAAGTGCGCATCGCATTCAATACTTTGGCAAAACCACTGAAAAATTCTTTTCCTTCTGCTTCCGTTTCAATAGCAATTAATTCGTCAAAACTTGCGCCAGCACAAAACGCTTTTTCACCTCCCGATCTCAGTACAACCGCAATTACAGCATCGTCTTTGCCTGCTGCGGTTATTGTTTCTGCGAGCAGATTTAAAATGTGTCCTGGTAATGAATTGCTTTGTGGGTGAAAAAATTCAATGGTTGCAATACCATCAGAAATGGTCTGCTTAACGTAGGCATTTTCCATAAATCAAAATTTTTGCAAAGAAAGTATTAACCACGTAACTGTAAAGCGTCTTTTGAGTTAACATCTCGCCTTGAAAACTTTCTCACTGTTTTACTCAATAATTACCTGTCTCCGATAGTTTTGAATGCTATGAAAGCCATGTTCACCTTAGCGCTAATTTCAGCGCTTTCCCTCAGCTCTTTTGCACAAGACAAGCCCACAGATGGGCTAGAGTTTTACGGAGATTTTTATGATAACGAACATAAATTGAAGTTTAGCGAAGGGCATTTTCTCTACGGTAAAAAGCACGGAGAATGGACTTATTATTACAAAAACGGTAAGAAACAAGAGCAATCGAATTTCAATAATGGCTTGCTCAGCGGAAAAGTGACCTATTGGTTTGATAACGGGCAGAAAACGACTGAAGGCTTTTTTAAACTCTTTTTTCAAGATGGTCGCCTTTTTAGCTTTAGAGATAGCACCTTCAAAGCTTGGTATGCAAACGGAAACACTGCTTCAATAGGACAGTATGATTATGACGTTCAAGATGGTTCTTGGAAATATTGGTTTCCCGAAGGTGATTTGTGGAAGGAAGTTTACTACCAGAAAGGACAACAAAAACCTGTGAACGGCTGGAATCAAAAATTAGAGCAAACACTAAAAAACGGAAACGGAAAATTATTCAACTACCACGAAGAAGGTCCAGTTGAGTCGATTCTAACTATTGTAGATTCAGTAGCTACAGGCGAAGCCGAATACTACGGTGTTTCTGGAAATTTGAAAGAAAAAGGAAATCTTAAAAATTGGCTTCGTATTGGAAAATGGCAGTTTTTTTATGATGATGGTAAGCTTTGGAAAGAGATCAATTACAGCAATGGCGAGCTTGATGGGCCTTATAAAAACTGGTATCAAAACGGTCAGTTGAGTGTTGACGGTAGCTACAAAAACGGAATCAAGTCAGGCGATTGGTTGTGGTATAACAGCAATGGCACCAAATACATGCAAGGGCAGTTTGTAGATGGAATGCAGCACGGTGATTGGGTTTATTATTTTAATGACGGCAGTGTAGAAAGTAAAGGTCGATTTGAGAAAGATAAGCGAGAAGGTGAGTGGCAAATGTTTTACAAAAATGGTGCTAAGTGGAAAATTGGTTCCTATAAGAACGATTTGAAAGATGGTCATTGGGTCTATTATTTTGAAACTGGAAAACTGCTTCAAGAAGGTGACTTTGAGTCAGGTAAAGAGCAAGGGCTTTGGCAATCTTGGTATGACAATGGTCAAATGAAAGATCAAGGCACGTTTAAAGATGGTGTAATGAATGGAGAATGGAAAGGTTGGTTTCAGAATGGCCAAATGAATTACACAGGCGTTCGTGAGAATGGTGAAAAAACAGGCAAATGGGAATTTGGTTACCTAAACGGAAAAACACGCGAAACAGGTTCTTATAAAAACGGGCTTAAAGATGGCCACTGGGAATATTTTTTCGAATCAGGCAATATCGATTATGCTTGTGATTATTCCGCTGGTGCAAAAGATGGTAAATGCACCTATTACTTCGAACATGGCGCTAAAATGCGCGAAGAAACCTACAAAATGGATTTACTTGACGGCAAAAGCCTGATGTGGAATCAAACAACTAAGCTCATCGGTGAGCGTAACTATAAAGATGGAAAGCCAAATGGCAAAGTAGTTAACTACGATGACGAGGGTAAAATTCTAAATCAAATGTTCTATAAAGATGGGATAATGGTGAAGTAGGTTTTAAGTTTAGAAACTTACTGTATATTTGCACCGTTAAATGAAAAGCGAGGGGAATAATCCCCTCTTTTTTTTGCGGGAAAATTTGATGATTTCAGAGCAGAAAATAAAAGATTTGGTTGAAGAGAAAATTGTAGACACCTCTTTTTTTATCGTAGATGTAAAAGTGGGGTTGGGAAACAAAGTTTCTGTAGAACTAGATGGTGATCAAGGGATTACGATAGATGATTGTGTAAGCATTAGTCGTCACATCGAATCAAGCCTTGATAGAGAAGAAGAAGACTTTGCACTTCAAGTTTCTTCTGCGGGGCTCGATCGCCCTTTGCGACATCACCGTCAATACCTTAAAAATATTGGCAGAGAAGTGGAACTTATTACCAAAGATGGCAATACGCTTGAAGGGGTTATTAAGAGTGCAAATGATCAACTTGTGCTGGAATTGCCAGCTTCAAAAAAGAAAAAATTACCCGCACGAGAAGAAATTATTGTTTGGGAAAACGTCAAAGAGACGAGAATTATTATATCGTTTAAGTAAACACAATTGCGGCTATGAATGCTGATGAATTAATTGAGTCGTTTCAGGATTTTAAAGAATTCAAGAACATTGATCGTGTTACCATGATGCACATCCTTGAGGATGTAATCAGAGGAATGATCAAAAAAGAATTTGAAACAGACGAGAACTTCGACATTATTATAAACCCTGATAAGGGTGACCTTGAAATTTGGAGAAACAGAATCATTGTAGAAGATGGTTTTTCTGAAGATGACAACGCTGAAATCGAATATGCAGAGGCGATTAAAATCGAACCTGACTTTGAAATCGGTGAAGAAGTATCTGAGGAATTGAAAATCGAAAATTTCGGTCGTAGAGCTATTCTTTCAATGCGTCAAAACTTGGTAGGTAAGATCCAAGAGCTTGAAAAAGATAGTATTTACAAGAAATATAAGGATAGAGTAGGTGACATCATTACAGGTGAAGTTTACCAAATCTGGAAAAGAGAAATCTTGGTTTTGGATGACGAAGGCAACGAACTTGTTCTTCCGAAATCTGAACAAATTCCTTCAGATTACTTTAAGAAAGGTGATACGCTTCGTGCAGTGGTAAGTAAAGTGGATATGCGTAATGCAAATCCAGTTATTATTCTTTCCCGAACATCACCAGTTTTCTTAGAGCGACTGTTCGAAATGGAAGTTCCAGAAATTTTTGACGGTTTAATCACCATCAAGAAAATCGTTCGCGAACCAGGAGAAAGAGCCAAAGTAGCAGTAGAGTCCTATGATGATCGTATTGATCCAGTAGGAGCTTGTGTTGGTATGAAAGGTTCTAGAATCCATGGTATTGTTCGTGAACTTAGAAACGAAAACATTGATGTAATTAATTACACTTCAAATGTTTCTCTTTTCATTCAAAGAGCGCTTAGTCCGGCTAAAATCACTAACATCAAGTTAAATGATGAAAAAGCTACTGCGAGCGTATTCTTAAAACCAGATCAAGTATCGCTTGCTATTGGCAAAGGCGGTCACAACATTAAGTTGGCTGGAAAATTAACTGGATATGAGATTGATGTTTTCCGTGAATCTGAAGAAGATTACGAAGATGTTGATTTGGAAGAATTTGCAGATGAAATCGATCATTGGATTATCGATGAACTGAAAGCGATAGGCTGTGATACAGCAAAAAGTGTTCTCGAACTTACGGTTGAAGACCTAGTAAAGAGAACAGATCTTGAGGAAGAAACAATCAAAGAGATTGTCGGAATTCTGAAATCAGAATTTGAATAATCCTTAAGACACAATTTATTTTTAACGAGATTCGAATTATTATTTATGGCAGAAGGCGCACCAATAAGATTAAGTAAGGCACTCAAAGAACTGAACGTTGGGATGAATTCGGTAATCGACTTCCTCAGCGGGAAGGGGATTGACGTTGAACCCCGTCCCAACACTAAGATCGAGAAGGAAACTTACGATCTTCTTGTACATGCATTCGCGCCAGACAGAGCTAGAAAGCAACAGTCTGAAGAACTTGCGCAAACTAAAGTTATAAGGGAAACCATCACTTTAGAAGATAAGAAGAAGCCTGAGGAACGCGAAATTCCAGAACAGGATGAAGTGTTGATCAAGAATGTGGGTGGCTATAATGTGGCAGAACCTGTGGCTATTCAACCCCCTGCAGCGCCAGTTAAGCCTGAGCCAGTTGTCGAAAAAGTTCCTGAGCCTGAAGTTGAAGTTCAAAAAATAGAGCCAGCCAAAGAACCTGAAGTTGCCAAAGAAGAAAAGGCACCTGAGCAGCCAGTGAAGGAATCAACTGCACCTAAGATGGAGCCTTTGACAGAGTCAGAAATGTCTGACAAAGTTGGCGGACCAACCGTATTAGGTAGAATTGACTTAAGCTCGGTAAAGAGCAATAGACCAAAGAAAAAGGCAGACGAGCGCAAAGAGCAGGCTGAAAAGCAAAAGGCGGATGAAGCTGCCGCTGCCATTAAAGGAGCTGCCGAAAGAAAAGCTGAGGCTGAGGCTCAAGCTCAAAAAGCTGCGAAAGCTGCTCAAGAAGCGCCAAAGGCGCCTGCTGCTCCAGTTGCTAAACCTGAAGCCCCTAAGGTGGAAGAACCCGTTAAGCCAGTAGAAATAGAGTTCATGAGGGCTACAGCCCAAAAACTTGAGGGTGTTACTGTTCTGGGTAAGATCGAATTACCCACGAAGCCATCAAGGCCAAAGAAAGAAGATAAAAACGCACTTTCTGAAGAAGAAAAGAAGAAACGTAAGCGTAAGAGAATAGCTAAGGTTGGTCCAGGACAACCAGGAAGCGGTCAGCAAGGTCCAGGACAACAAGGTGGCCAAGGTGGTCAAAGTAGACCAGGAGGTCCTAATGGCCCGAGCGGTCCAGGTGGGCCAGGCGGAAATCGCTACCAAGGTGGTGGAAACAGACCAGGTGGACCAGGAGCTAATCGTCCTCCGCAACGTGGTGGAAAAGTAGAGCCAAAACCAGAACTTACCGAAGAGCAAATTCAAAATCAGGTTAGAGAGACCCTTGCTGCACTTAAAAGCAAAGGAAAATCTACCAGATCAAAATATCGTAAAGAACGTAGAGATGCTGTAAGTGAAAAAATGCAGCGTGAGTTAGATCAACAAGAGGAAGACAAGAAAACTCTGAAGTTGACCGAGTTCGTAACCGTAAGCGAATTGGCAACCATGATGAATGTTTCGCCAACCGAAGTCATCTCTATGTGTATGTCTATAGGTATGATGGTATCCATCAACCAAAGACTTGACTCAGAAACATTAACTCTTCTTGCTGAAGAATTTGGATATCAAGTTGAATTTATCAGCGCTGATATTGAAGAATCTATTCAAGAAGAAGCAGAAAATGCAGAAGACTTAATAGCGCGTCCACCAATTGTAACCGTAATGGGTCACGTAGATCACGGTAAAACTTCGCTTCTTGATTACATCAGAAGAGAAAACGTAATTGCGGGTGAAGCGGGTGGAATTACCCAGCACATTGGAGCTTACAGTGTAGAAGTAGGTGATGGTAAGGTTATCACTTTCCTAGATACACCAGGTCACGAAGCGTTTACCGCTATGCGTGCTCGCGGTGCTCAAATTACTGATATTGCAATTATTGTAATTGCTGCTGATGATGCGGTAATGCCTCAAACCAAAGAAGCAATCAACCATGCTCAAGCTGCCGGTGTTCCAATGATCTTTGCTTTCAATAAAATTGACAAAGACGGTGCAAATGCGGATAAAATTCGTGAGCAGCTAGCCGGTATGAATATCTTAGTAGAAGATTGGGGAGGTAAATACCAAAGTCAAGAAATTTCGGCAAAGAAAGGATTGAGAATTGATGAATTGCTTGAAAAAGTATTGCTTGAAGCTGAATTGCTCGAGCTGAAAGCCAATCCAGATAAAAACGCAAGAGGCTCTATTATTGAAGCAACTTTAGATAAAGGACGCGGTTATACCACCACTCTATTGGTTCAATCAGGTACGCTAAAGATAGGAGATAATCTACTTGCGGGCAGCTATTTTGGAAAAGTTAAGGCGATGTTTAATGAGCGTGGTCAAAACATTACTGAAGCAGGTCCTTCGCATCCAGTTAGCTTACTTGGTTTGAATGGGGCTCCTAGCGCAGGGGATCCATTCATCGTAATGGAAGATGAGCGTGAAGCGAAAAATATTGCTAATAAACGTCAGCAATTACAGCGTGAGCAAAGTATTAGAACACAACGCAGAAGAACATTAGAAGATATTGGTGAAATCCTACAAAAAGGAGATTATCACGAGTTGAACTTGATTATCAAAGGTGATGTGGATGGTTCTGTTGAAGCTCTTGCAGATTCAATGTTAAAACTGTCAACTTCTAATGTTGCAATCAACGTAATTCATAAGTCTGTAGGTCAAATCTCAGAATCAGATGTGTTGCTTGCTACAGCCTCTGAGGCGATCATTATTGGTTTCCAAGTGCGACCTTCAGGTCAAGCTCGTAAACGTGCCGAAGCAGAAGGCGTAGATATTAGAATGTACTCGATTATCTACGATGCCATCAATGAAATGAAAGCAGCGATGGAAGGTATGTTGAAACCTAAAATCGAAGAGCAGGTCGTTTGCAATATCGAAGTTCGCGAAACATTCAAGATCAGTAAAGTTGGAACCATTGCAGGTTGCTACGTACTTGACGGAAAAGTTGGTAGGAATACTAAAATACGCTTAATTAGAGGTGGTATAGTTCAACACACAGGAACATTAGGATCCTTGAAAAGATTCAAAGATGATGTGAAAGAAGTGAAAGCCGGGTTTGAATGTGGTTTGAATATCGATAATTACAACAACATCGAAGTTGGTGACATCATCGAAGGATTTGAAGAAGTAGAAGTAGCAAGAAAACTAGGAGACTAGTATTTCACTACAATCTCGTCACTAATTATAAAAGACGCAGGATAGAGCTCTCGGATTGCTAAATGCATTTCGAGAGCTTCTAGTTTTGTGCGGAAGTCACCAACTCTTACTACCCAATTTGGATAGCTCCATTTAGTATAGCTTGGAGTTTTTTCATGCAGCTTCAAAAACTCTGACTGTTGCTTAACAGCAGCCTCTTTAGCTGCAGGTCCTGAGTTTGAATAAATCTGAATTCTATAACCAGTGTTTTTCAATTTTGCGCGGTCCAATGAGTCTGTAAATGACAAATAGCGCTCAACTTTCCCATCCATTGTATAGCTAATACGTTCCAAAATTGTGTCTTTTGCGGCTTGAGCACCAACAGCGGGTAAAGTTTTATTCAACTTATCTCCCTGAGCATTAGAGTTTAATGCGATAATGCAACTTGTAGCCAAAACTAGAATGGTCTTCATATTCATATTCCAAAGTTACTAGTGTTCAGAATTTTACATTTTGAAATTAATTGTACTTGAATTCTAACTATTTGTTTAACAGTCTTATATTGTTTTTATTTAGATAGATTTTAAATTAAACTATGCCGGTGCATTTTTAAAGAAATCTTAAGACTCCTATTGGCTTTCTTCTAAATTTGCCACCGCTTTCTGACCACCTTTTTAACAAAAATTGAAGGAATCTATGCGAAATACTTGGGTGAGCTTATCGAACAGACTTATGATCTTTACGGCTGTTCTTTTATTGCTCCTAACGTCATCGCCACTTAGCGCTCAAGATGGAGAAGCTCTATTTAAGGCTAATTGTACGGCTTGTCATAAAATCGATAAAAAGATGATTGGCCCAGCTCTTCAGGGGGCAAAGGCAAAATGGGCTGAAAGAACGGGTAGCGATGAAGCTATTATTTCTTGGGTTAAAAACTCAACGGCTTACATGAAAACCTCTGGTGACGATTACGCCATCAGTCTTTTCGAAGAATACAACAAAACTTTAATGACGCCAATGGCTTTGACTTCAGAAGAGGTTATCGCAGTTTTGGATTACGTGGACAACTGGGTTCCCACAGGTGGCGGCCCGGTCGTTGTAACAGGTGATGGAGTTTCCGTTGCTTCAACAGAAGAAACATCGGATCCAACGCTTTGGTTAATTGTTGCGGCCATTGTGTTGTTCATTGTTTTTAGAGTTTTATATGGCGTATCCAAAAATCTTGATAGATTAAATAGTCAGAGAGAAGAAGTTGAGCTTTCCGAAGAGAAAGGGATGTACTCTGATTTTCTTGGTTTGTTTAAAAGATACAAAGTTGTTACTGCTATCCTAGGATTATTGGTTTTCGGTTATATCAGTATTCTAGGTTGGGATTCCATAGGTTCGATAGGTGTTTACCAAGGTTACCAACCAACCCAACCAATTTGGTTTTCTCATAAGATTCATGCTGGTCAGAACGGAATCAACTGCGTTTATTGTCATAACTCAGTAGAGAAAGGCAAAGCAGCTGGTATTCCTTCTGTAAATATTTGTATGAATTGCCACATGGGTGTTCAAGAAGGTAAAGTATCTGGCACAAAAGAAATCGCCAAGATTTACGATGCTATCGGTTGGGATCCAGATAAAAATCAGTACATAGAAGGGTACGATCAGAAACCAATCGAGTGGGTTAGAATCCACAATCTTCAAGATTTTGTGTATTTTAATCACAGTCAACACGTGGTTGTAGGTAAACAAGAATGTCAAACATGTCACGGTCAAATTCAGGAGATGGATGAAGTATACCAATACTCAGAATTGACAATGGGATGGTGTATTAACTGCCACAGAGAAACTAAAGTTACCATGAAAGACAATGGTTACTACGAAGAGATACATTCTGAATTGACAGAGAAGTATAAAGATGAAGGTTTGGAATCGTTTACGGTTGAACAAATCGGTGGTCTGGAATGCGTAAAATGTCACTATTAATTCAAGGGATTGGACAATATGAGCAACAATAAGATATATTGGAGAGGTACAGAAGAACTTGAAAAGGATGCATCTTTTGTAAAAGGCGCACAAAAAGAGTTTTCTGAAGAACTTCCTATTGATCAGTTTCTCGGTAAAAAGGAACTCGATTCTACAAGCACTTCAAGAAGAGACTTTTTGAAATTTATGGGTTTTGGAATCACTGCTGCGACCCTTGCCGCATGTGAAACACCCGTAATCAAAAGTTTGCCATATGTAGTTAAGCCAAACGAGGTAATGCCTGGTATTGCTAATTACTATGCTTCAACATACTTTGATGGTTTTGATTACGCATCTATCATGGTGAAAACCAGAGAAGGTCGTCCAATTCATATTGAAGGAAATAAAGCTTCGAAAGCTACAAGAGGTGGTGTAAGTGCACGTATTAATTCATCTGTACTTTCATTATACAATAGAAGAAGAGAAATGACACCTATGATGGGTGGTCAAGCTTCTGATTTAGCTTCTATCAATGCTGATATCAAATCTAAGTTAGAGTCGGTTAAAGCGAATGGTGGAAACGTAAGAGTACTTTCTTCTACTATGATTAGTCCTTCTTCATTAAGCATAATCAATGATTTAAAATCTTGGTTGAGTTCTGGTGCTGAAGGTGAAGAAATGAGTGCTGCTTCTTTAGAGCATGCAATGTATGATGCAGTTTCATTGGCGGCTATTAAGGATGCTCATGCTTCTACTCATGGAGTTGCCGCTGTTCCAGCATACAACTTTGCAAAAGCAAAATCTATTGTAAGCATTGATTCTGACTTCTTAGTGAACGGAATTAATCCTGTGGGTTATTCTTCTCAATACGCTGCAGGTAGAAATCCTGAAAGTGGAATGAGTAAGCATTTTCAATTTGAAACTGTTTTAAGTACTACAGGTTCTAATGCTGATGTAAGAGGTGCTGTTCGTCCTTCTGATTTAGGTGCAGTTGCTGTAATGCTTCATAATGCGGTTGCTGCCAAAGTTGGTGGTGCCATGGCTGGTTCAGCTTCTTTAGCTGATGATGATAATAATGTAGTAGCTAAGATCAATGAAGCAGCTGCGAGTTTAGCTGCTAATAGAGGCAAGTCAATTGTAGTTTCTGGTGTAAATGATCCAGCAATTCAGTCTGTTGTGAATGGTATCAACGAAATGCTTGGTAACTATGGTTCTACATTAGATTTAGCCAATCCAATAAAACTAAGACAAGGTGACGATAAGAAAGTTGCAAGCTTAGTTTCTGATTTGAAATCAGGTTCAGTAGATGTTCTTTTTGTAATGGACGCTGACCCTCTTTATACAATGCCTTCTTCTTGGGGTTTTGCTGAAGCATTTGCCAAAGCTAAAGCTCAGGTGGTGTTTTGTGAAAAACCAACTGCTACTACAGCAGCGGCTTCTCATGTTTATCCAGTTGCACATTTCCTTGAAAGTTGGAATGATGCGAATCCGATGGGTGCTGAAGTGAGTTTCTCACAGCCGACTATCAATCCTATTTATAGCAAAGTTCAATGGCAAGATGCATTCTTGACTTGGACGGGTGCTCAAGGAACCTATTACGATTACTTGAAAGCTAAATGGAATTCTGAAGTTTCTCCACAAGATGATCCTTCTGTAATTTTTGCTAGCAAGTGGAATAAGTTTGTTCACGATGGTGTCGGTATGATGGATGTTCCAGCTATGGAATCTTCAATTGCATTTAATGCACAAGCTGTTGCCTCTGCTGCGTCAAGCATAAAAGGCGGAAGCACTGACGTAGAAGTGGCTTTCTATGTTAAGACAGGAATTGGCGTAGGTTTAAACGCTGACAATCCTTGGTTGCAAGAACTTCCAGATCCTATCACTAAAGTTGTTTGGGATAACTATATCACGATGAATCCATCTGATATGAAGTCAGAAATGTATGGTTTCAATACGATGATGGGTGAGCAGGAAAAAGCAAATACAGCCAGAGTTACAGTAAACGGTGCTAGTGTTGAGCTTCCTGTAGTAGCAATGCCTGGTCAGAAAAAAGGAACTATTGGTATTGCACTAGGATATGGTATTGCCGAAGTTGATGAGGACGGTACTGTTAGAACAATTGGAGCAAATGTGTTCCCAATGCTTCCTGTTGTTGATGGATATATTCGTTATACTTCTGCGGCATCTATCGAAAAGCTAGAGCGTAGATATAACGTTGCTTCAACGCAAACCCAACACACGATGATGGGTAGAAAGATATTGAATGAAACTACGCTTTCATCTTTCACATCACATAGCAAAGAGCACTGGAATCCAGAAGTTACGGTTTCAAATTCATACGGAACTGAAGTAGCTGTTGATAAGCTTGACCTTTGGTCAGAACATGACATTAACTTAGGTCACCGTTGGGGATTGTCAATTGATTTGAACTCATGTATCGGTTGTGGTTCATGTGTTACAGCCTGTCACTCAGAAAACAACGTTCCAGTAGTAGGTAAAGATGAAGTAAATCGCACTCGCTCAATGAGTTGGATGCGTATCGATAGATATTATTCAAGTGAGGCTGATCCTCAGCTTCATGGAGACATCAACGTAGCTCGAGACTACCACGCAATGGAAGTTCCTTCAGATTATCCTGAGGTTGGTTTCATGCCCGTAATGTGTCAGCATTGTAATCACGCACCTTGCGAAACTGTTTGTCCGGTTGCTGCTACAACACACAGTGACGAGGGTTACAATCAAATGACTTACAACAGATGTATTGGTACAAGGTATTGTGCTAACAACTGTCCTTATAAAGTGAGAAGATTCAACTGGTTTAATTACGTTGCTGATCACAAATTTACAGGTGTTAATCCTTCTCAAGATAACCTAGCTCGCATGGTATTAAATCCAGATGTAGTAGTTAGATCAAGAGGGGTAATGGAGAAATGTAGCTTGTGTGTACAAAGAGTACAAGCTGGTAAGCTTCAAGCCAAGAAAGATGGCACTCCTGTTAAGGATGGTTCAGTTCAAACTGCTTGTGCAGCTTCATGTCCTACAAACGCAATTGCTTTTGGAGACATTAACGATCCTGCATCAAGAATTAGATCTGAAGCCAAAAACGATCGTGCATACCACTTATTAGAAGAAGTTGGTGTTAAGCCAAATGTTTGGTACCAAACAAAAGTTAGAAACATCGAAGAATCAGAAGCAAGTCACACTGCTTGATAATAAAGAATTATCCAGAGATCATATGCAAAAAGAATCAGCGATAAGAGAGCCGTTAATCCTAGGTGATAAGACTTACCATCAAATCACCGAAGATGTGTGCGCTCCAGTCGAAGGGAAAGCGAACAAATACTGGTACATGGTATTTGGTCTTTCCGTAGTAGTTGCCCTTTGGGGTCTTGGTTGTATTACATACACCATTGGTAGAGGTATTGGTACATGGGGTTTAAATACCACTGTGGACTGGGCTTGGGATATTACAAACTTTGTTTGGTGGGTAGGTATCGGTCACGCGGGTACTTTGATATCCGCAGTGTTGTTATTGTTCCGTCAAAAATGGAGAATGGCTATTAACCGTTCTGCAGAAGCAATGACCATTTTCGCGGTAATGATGGCCGCGTTATTCCCTGGTATTCACATGGGAAGAATTTGGATGGCTTACTGGGTATTTCCACTTCCAAACCAATTTGGTTCATTGTGGGTAAACTTTAATTCACCGCTTCTTTGGGACGTTTTCGCAATCTCTACTTACTTCTCTGTATCATTAGTTTTTTGGTACATCGGTTTGATTCCAGATTTTGCAACAATTAGAGATAGAGCTGTTAAGCCTGTATCGAAAATGGCTTACAGTGTATTAAGCTTTGGTTGGACAGGAAACGCAAAAGCGTGGATTCGATTTGAAGAAGTGTCTTTAGTGTTGGCAGGTTTGGCTACACCACTTGTATTCTCAGTTCACTCAATTGTAAGTATGGACTTTGCTACCTCGGTGATCCCGGGATGGCATACAACGATTTTCCCTCCTTACTTCGTTGCTGGAGCAATTTTTTCTGGTTTCGCAATGGTGCAAACACTTTTGTTGATGGTAAGGAAACTATTACATCTAGAGAACTATATCACTGTTAAGCATGGAGAGTATATGAACATCGTAATTGTGATTACAGGTTCTATCGTAGGTGTTGCTTATTTGTCGGAGCTTTTCATTTCTTGGTACTCTGGTGTAGAGTATGAAGGTTATGCTTTTAGAAATAGAGCGACTGGTCCTTACTGGTGGGCTTATTGGTCTATGATGACTTGTAACGTAATCACTCCTCAGCTTTTCTGGTTTAAGAAAATACGAACAAGCTTAGTAGCTTCATTTATTCTATCGATTTTCGTAAACATTGGTATGTGGTTCGAGCGTTTCGTAATCATTGTTACGTCCCTTCACCGCGATTACATTCCTTCTAACTGGACTATGTTTCACCCAACATTTGTAGATATAGGAATCTTCATTGGTACCATCGGTATCTTCTTTACGCTGTTCTTATTGTTCAGTAGATTCTTCCCAGTATTGGCATTGAACGAATTGAAGTCGATTTTGAAATCTTCAGGTGATAACTATAAAAAGAAGGAAAACCATGAGTAAGGCTATTTATGCTCTTTATGATGATGATGAAATAATGGTGGAAGGCGCCAAGTCGATCTTGTCAAAGAATATCAGAATTAAGGATGTTTACTCTCCTTTTCCGATTCACGGTTTAGAAAATGTGTTGGGTATTAAATGGACAAGATTGGCTATTACTGCTTTCTTGTATGGTTTGACTGCTACAACACTCGCTTTAATTGGCATGTACTACTTTATGATTGAAGACTGGCCAATGAACATTGGTGGTAAACCGAGCATGAACTTGTACCAAAACTTACCTGCTTTTATTCCAATTACTTTTGAGTTCACTGTATTATGTGCAGCTCATGGTATGGCAATTACCTACTTCGTAAGAAACGGATTGTTTCCAGGAATGCCAGCACGTAACCCACATCCAAGAACTACCGATGATCATTTCGCAATTGAAATTATGAAAGATGAAAATGGTGGTATTTCAGATGACGAGATTAGAACCATTTTACAGGATACAAACCCAGTAGAAATTTTTGAAAAATAGGCATGAGAATTTTTAGTCGAAATAATGTTTCAAAAGCATTTGCGCTATCGATGTGTGCTTACTTGATTTCTTGTAGCCCAGATCCAAGTAGCCCTGGCGTGGAATACATGCCAGACATGTATCGTTCACCAGCACTAGAGCCTTACTCAGGCAATAGCAATTATGCAGACAGCATGGAAGCAAGGCTTCCAGTAGCAGGAACTATACCTCAAGGATATTTGCCTTATGGTATTCCTAATTCAAATGATGGATATGAAATGGCTGGAACGCTATTGAAAGATCCTTATCCATTGAATGATGCTATGGTTGCCGAAGGAAAAGTGATCTATTCAAAATTCTGTATCCATTGTCATGGAGAAAAAGGAATGGGTGATGGAGCTACCGTAACGGCTGGTGGTCATCCACCGCCCCCTGCATACAATAGTGCTGCCTTGATTAATCTACCAGAGGGTAAAATGTTTCATACAATTACATACGGTAAAAATCTGATGGGTTCACATGCTTCTCAACTTAATGTTGAAGAGCGTTGGAAAGTGATCAGATACGTTCAGACACTTCAGAACCCTGATGTGATGAAAGCGGCTGATCAGCCAACTGAAGAAATGAATGCTGAGGAAGCAACTCCTGCTGAAACAGCTTCTGTAGAAGAAACTGCATTAAACCACTAAATAGATATCTGACTTATGGAATATGAAATGAGCAGTAAGGCTAAAAGGAATTCATTCATTTTAATGGCGATCGGTGCATTGTCAATATTGATGGGTTTCTTGTTTGGCGGAGATCATGCCGCTAATCGCACTTGGACTAGCATCTACATTAGTAGCTTTTTCTTTTTTGGTATAGGATTAACGGCAACATTTTTTGTTGCTATTCAATTCGCTGCTGAATCTGGTTGGGCAACGGTTTTCAAAAGAATTATGGAGGGAATGTCAGCCTACGTTATCGTAGGCGCAGCAACTTTAGTGTTGGTATTTCTTGCAGGATCTCTTCACTTCCATCACATTTTTCACTGGATGGATTCAAGCTTAATGGATCCAACAAGCGAAAATTATGATCAGTTAATTGCACACAAAGAACCATACCTTAATCAGGTGTTTTGGTGGGCTAGATCAATAGCTTACTTGGCTATTTATGTAATCTTCACCAACATTTTCAGAAAGCGGTCTCTAGAAGAGGATGAATTGGGAATGGACAATAGAAGATTCAAGAAGAATCAGACTACAGCAGCCATCTTTCTAGTATTGTTTGGGTATACTTCAACTACATTCAGCTGGGATTGGATAATGAGTATTGATACGCACTGGTTCAGTACAATCTTTGGTTGGTATATTTTCTCTGGTATGTGGGTAAGTGGTATGGTTATGATTACCCTATTGACTATATACATGAAGAGCAAAGGCTTGATGTCTTTTGTGAATGATAGCCACATGCATGACATGGGTAAATGGGTATTTGCTACGAGTTTCTTGTGGACATATCTTTTCTTTTGTCAGTTCATGCTTTATTGGTATTCTAATATTCCTGAAGAGATTACATATTTCAAAGCCAGAATCGATGATTACTCGTGGGTGTTTTGGGGAACAGTTTTGATAAACTTTATTTTCCCCATGCTTCTTTTGATGTCAAAAGATGCCAAGAGAAATGCTGGTTTCATGGTTTTTGTTGGTGTAATTATCTTCTTCGGTCATTGGCTTGATGTATTCATGCTAATTACTCCAGGTGTAATGCACCATGATGGCTTGCCAACAGGACATGTTGGTCTGATTGAAGTTGGAACATTTTTGGGTTTCCTTGGTTTATTTCTTTTTGTAGTGCTTGGGGCTTTATCTAAGAGACCACTGCTTGTTAAGAACCATGCCTACC
>JANRBI010000133.1:0-11551 GCA_030727625.1 Salibacteraceae bacterium | reverse complement strand
GTAGTGCTTGGGGCTTTATCTAAGAGACCACTGCTTGTTAAGAACCATGCCTACCTAGATGAAAGTTTACATCACCACATCAATTAATTTTTGACAAAGACAAACTAAGAGATGGTAACTATTCTAGTAATTATATCAATTGTATTAGCTGTTCTTGCGGTAGTTCAGCTAGTGAGAGTGTTCGAGTCTACGGCTCGTTTACAAGGAGGCGTGAATCCACTGCCGACAGATGCTGAAAATGGCTACCAAGCCAAAATGATGCTCGTATTCTTATTCGCTTATTTAAGCTTTTTCGCTTGGTTGTATGCAGAATATGGTGATAAGCTATTGCCAGAGGCTGCATCGGAACATGGCGTAGGATTAGACACTTTATTGGGTTTCAATTTTATCATCATCATACTAGTGATGGTTTTGACTCACATATTCTTGTTTTACTTCGCATTCAAATATGTTTACAACAAGAATAGAAAGGCGCTGTATTTTACACACAGCAGCAAGCTTGAGATGATTTGGACGATTATTCCAGCAATATTCTTAGCTGTAATCGTAATTTATGGTTTGAGTGCATGGATTGACATAACAATTGATGAGACTCCTGAAGATGCTGTAATGATTGAGTTGTATCCTAAACAATTTGATTGGACTGCTCGTTATGGTGGTTCTGATAACACATTGGGAGCCTCAAATTACAATATGATCTCTGGTACAAATCCACTTGGGGTAATTACCAATGGGTCTTTAGAACAGAATATTGCGGATATGAAGGCCGAAATTGTTGCTCTTGAAGAAGAATTAACTACCGTTCCTGCTGGTGGTATTAAGGACGAGGAAATCACTGAGTTAATAGCAAAAAGAAAACGTCAGTTAGCTAAAATAGAATCGTTTGAAGGTTTAGATGCTGCGGCACTCGCTGGAGGTGACGATGACGTTTTGGTGAAAAATGAGTTCTATATACCGTTGGGTCAAGAGGTTAGTTTTCAGTTTAGAAGTAGAGATGTAATACACAGTGCTTATATGCCTCACTTTAGAGCACAAATGAACTGTGTACCCGGAATGACAACTCAATTTCATTTCAAGCCGACTATCACTACTGAGCAAATGAGAGAGAAGACACAGAATGCAGAATTTGACTACATTTTGTTGTGTAATAAGATTTGTGGTGCTGCGCACTACAACATGAAAATGGTAATTAAAGTAGTTGAACTTGATGAGTACAACAAATGGTTATCAGAGCAAGAGACTTTTAGTGAATCAATAACTACGGCTGAAGCTGAGGGTGTTGCTGAGCAAAAGAGTGAAGTAGATAATGAAATTTCAATGATCGAACAATAATCGTAATATGGCAACAACTGCACACAACGATCATCACCACAAGGAAACGTTTGTTTCAAAGTATTTATTTAGTCATGATCACAAGATGATCTCCAAGCAATTCCTCATCACAGGAATGCTAATGGCTGTAATAGGAATGATTATGTCAACCCTATTTAGGCTTCAGCTAGGATGGCAAGGAGAATCGTTTAAGATCTTAAACTTCTTTTTAGGAGACAAATGGGCTCCAGATGGAATTTTAGATCCTAACATGTATTTGGCTTTAGTAACTATTCACGGTACCATCATGGTATTCTTCCTTTTAACAGGAGGTTTGAGTGGAACGTTTGCGAACTTGCTTATTCCATTGCAAATCGGTGCAAGAGACATGGCATCTGGTTTCATGAATATGCTTTCATACTGGTTTTTCTTGGCATCAAGCATTATCATGGTAAGTTCATTATTCATTGAGACAGGTCCTGCTTCTGGTGGTTGGACAGTATATCCTCCGCTTAGTGCGCTGCCTCAAGCGATGCCTGGTTCTGGAATGGGTATGACACTTTGGTTAGTTAGTATGTCACTTTTCATTGTATCATCATTAATGGGTGGTTTGAACTATGTGGTTACTGTAATTAACCTTCGTACAAAAGGTATGACGATGACACGTTTGCCTCTCAGCATCTGGGCTCTTTTTGTTACTGCAATTTTGGGTGTTTTGTCATTCCCAGTTTTGTTTTCAGCTGCCCTGCTATTGATTTTCGATAGAATGTTTGGTACATCTTTCTACTTATCCGACATACACATTGCTGGTGAAGCATTGGAAAGAACGGGTGGTAGTCCAATTTTATATGAACACTTATTTTGGTTTCTAGGTCACCCAGAAGTATATATTGTATTACTTCCAGCACTAGGTATAACTTCTGAGGTTATTTCTACAAATGCTCGTAAACCGATCTTTGGTTACCGTGCGATGATTGGATCAATTTTAGCAATTGCTTTCCTGTCATTTATCGTTTGGGGTCACCACATGTTCTTAACCGGAATGAATCCATTCTTGGGTGCAGTGTTCACTTTTACAACACTCTTAATTGCAATACCATCAGCTGTAAAAGCTTTTAATTACATCACAACTCTCTGGAAGGGTAATATAAGATTCACTCCAGCAATGTTGTTCTCCATCGGTATGGTGTCAACATTCATCTCGGGTGGTGTTACAGGTATTATCCTTGCAGATAGTGCGCTTGACATCAATTTGCATGATACCTATTTCGTAGTGGCTCACTTTCACATTGTGATGGGATTGTCTGCGGTATTAGCGATGTATGCAGGTGTATATCATTGGTTTCCGAAAATGTATGGAAGAATGTTGAATAGAAAACTGGGTTACGCGCACTTCTGGACAACTTTTGTGGCCGCTTATGGAGTTTTCTTCCCACAGCACTTTCTTGGATTGGCTGGTGTTCCAAGGCGATACTACTCGAATAGTGAGTTTCCAATATTTGAAGATTTTGTTTCATTGAATGAAATGGTTTCAATCTTCGCAATAATTGGTGCCTTATCGCAGTTCGTTTTTATGTTCAATTTCTTTTATTCAATGTTCCGTGGTCCTAAGGCAAGTGCAAACCCATGGGGTTCGAACACACTTGAGTGGACAACTCCTGTAGAGCATGTGCATGGCAACTGGCCAGGTGCTCTTCCAGAAGTGCACAGATGGGCCTATGATTATTCAAAGCCTGGAAAAGAAGAGGATTTTGTTCCACAAACTATTCCTTTAGAAGAAGGTGAGTTAGATGGTGGCGCAGGTCACTAACCTAAATTGATAAAGTAAGAAAATCCCGCTAAAAGCGGGATTTTTTGTTTTCTGAAAGCATGTTTCTCTTTCTACATTTGCCATTGTATGAATACTAATCTCGATCCAGAGTCAAATCAACTAAGCCAGTCTGATAAAGACATTGAAAAGGTGTTAAGACCTGTGATGTTTGATGACTTCACTGGTCAAGAAGCAGTTTTAGATAATTTAAAAATATTCGTTCAAGCTGCGGTTCAAAGAGGCGAGGCATTAGACCATGTGCTCTTGCACGGACCTCCAGGATTAGGTAAAACAACCCTTGCTCATATCATAGCAAATGAGCTTGGAGTTGGCATAAAATCGACAAGTGGGCCTGTATTGGATAAACCTGGCGACTTGGCTGGTTTGCTAACAAATCTTGAAGAGAACGATGTTTTGTTCATCGATGAGATTCATCGTTTGAGTCCTGTGGTAGAAGAGTTTCTTTATTCAGCAATGGAAGACTTCAATATTGACATACTCATAGACAGTGGACCGAGTGCTAGAAGTGTAAAGATTGAAATAGCACCATTTACCTTGATTGGTGCAACTACAAGATCTGGTCTACTTACGTCTCCATTGCGAGCTCGTTTTGGCATCAATTCCAGACTTTCCTATTACAATGCAGATTTACTAGCTTCGATAATCAAGAGAAGTTCGGGAATTCTAAATATCGATATTGAAAATTCAGCGGCAGTTGAGATTGCCAGAAGAAGCAGAGGAACCCCCCGGATATCGAATGCATTATTACGTAGAATTCGCGATTTCGCGCAGATAAAGGGTAATGGTAGTATTGATAAAGCTATCGCAGATTACGGCTTAGAAGCGCTCAATGTTGACACGCACGGCCTAGATGAGATGGATAACAAGATACTATCGATCATCATAGATAAGTTTGCTGGAGGACCAGTGGGTTTGACCACGATAGCGACTGCTGTTGGTGAACAAGCGGGTACAATTGAAGAGGTATATGAGCCCTATTTGATTCAAGAGGGATTTTTGCACCGCACTCCGCGTGGTCGAGTTGCGACTCCTGAAGCTTTTAGCCATTTAGGACGTGCTCTACCAAAAGGTCCTCAAGGTTCATTATTTGATGCATGATAAGTCATGATTTAAAACTTTCGGCTAGAACAGAAACAATTAAGCAAATTGCCAAGGAGCATGGCTTTATGGATTGTAAGATTGCTAAAGCTGATGTTTTGAATCAAGAGGCTAAGCAACTTGAAAGCTGGCTAAACCTTAATTATCAAGGTGAAATGAGCTATATGGCCAATCATTTTGATTTAAGGATAGATCCAAGAAAATTAGTTCCTGGAGCCAAAAGTGTTATCGTTCTAAGCCAGAATTATTACCCTGAGTCAAAACAGAATGCTGATGCGCCAAAACTGGCTAAGTACGCTTATGGTAGAGATTATCATAAAGTGATCAGAAAGAAGTTAAAAAGCTTCTTAAATGAACTTGTGATGCACTTTGGAGAAGTAGAAGGACGAGGCTTTGTAGATTCCGCCCCTGTGCTTGAAAAAGCTTGGGCAAAAAGGTCTGGATTGGGTTGGATGGGAAAACACACTAACATTCTAACAAAACAAAAAGGCTCATTCTTTTTTCTAGCTGTGCTTATTGTGGATTTGGAGCTAGTGGCAGATGAAGCGGTGCCAGATTACTGCGGTAATTGCACGGCATGCATTGATGCCTGTCCAACAGATGCGATTGTTTCTCCTTATTTATTAAATGCGAGTAAATGTATCTCTTATGCGACCATTGAGTTAAAAGCTAATGAATTGCCATCTGCTTTTAGCGATAAGATGAATAATTGGATGTTTGGCTGTGACATCTGCCAAGATGTTTGTCCATGGAATAGATTCAGCAAACCTCACGCTGAACCAGACTTTAATCCCAAAAATGAGTTGATGGAAATGACAACAGCCGATTGGGTGAACTTTAAAGAAGAGAAGTTTAAAGATTTGTTTGCAGGAAGTGCTGTGAACAGGGCCAAATACAGTGGATTAATGCGAAATATCAAGTTTCTTCCTATTTCTCCTTTTGACGAAACCTCCTATTGAAAGAAATCATTATCGCATTATTGAACAAGCCACCCGCAAGGCCATAATTAGGAATGAAGACCAATCCGCCTGGGTTAACAGGTAACATACTATAGTGAAACCTTGCGTTTCCAAACCACTGATCATTTATAGGAACATTTACGCCAAGATTTGCAGCTAGCTCATACTTGGTGAACTTTAATATTCTTTGTCCCTGCGGTATCAAACCATTTTTATCAGATTCTCTTTGCGAGATAAATACTCCATTGTTCAATCCAGCTTCGAATTCAAATTTCCAGATCCAAAATTTAAGAAGTACAGGTATATCAACATAGTTCAATGATATCCTGTAGGTATCGAATTTTCCATTTTTTGGATCGGATGGATCTCTACTACCTCGATTGCAATAGTTCAGCTCTATCTGAAGATTGAGGTTCTCCTTTATTTTTGTCGTTACAAAAGGACCAGCCATTAAGCCAACTTTGTTGTAACCACCAAAATCATCACCATAGATTTGGCTTGTGCAAACTCCTAACTTCAATCCAGCTTGGAATTCACCTTTGTTTAAGTCCTTGTTCTTATCCTGAGCTTGATTTTCAGAAAGAAAAAAGAGTGCGAAAACACTAAGGAATAATATGCGGATGAACTTCGGCAGATTGAATGATTTCTTGCGTTGAGGCATTGATAATTAGCGCAACAATAGTCACTTTATCAGGGTTTACAACATTGCTTGGTAAATCAGTGAAAACTTTGGCTTCAGCCCATTCTCCTGCGTCAATTTGATTTGAAAAGACCTCGCCAAAAGTATTTCCAGCATTAATCTTACCGCGACACACATGGCGATGGGCATAGTCGACCACGCGTTCACCAGGTTCGGTACTGTTTACATCTTTTTGAGGTGCAATTACGCTGTCTTCCACACAAACCAAAACTAGTCTGTGTTCGCCAATGATTGGTTCTATGGCTCTTGCGCTTACACGAATAGAAAGTTTGTTATCACTCTCCGTAAGGTCTGCTGCAACTCCCAAAGCCAAAGTAGCTGGTTGATCTAAACTAGCATTGATTGCATCTTTCCATTTTACGTGTGACGGAAAAACCTCTTCACCATCAATGATAGCCCTGTTTACCAATGCAGAAGGGTAGGCAAAGGTGGCAATCTGATAAAAGTCGTGGAGAGCAGTTCCATATTCTGTATTGAAATCTGTAGGGTAATCTGGCGGCTCAGGTTTCGCAAATGTGGTTCCTGCATGAACACTGATAATCAGGATGTTTTCTTTGTGTTCTTTCTGAAGAGCTAATAGTTGAATAGTATTTCCCGGGCAAAAAGAACATTTGTGACCAGTAAATTCTTCTACAATAACCATTCTTAAGCTGTCGTTCAGCGCAGTAGAGTCTATCAACGGGTAAGAATCGGTTTCTGCGATTATTGGCTCTTCAATTGGCACATCTACAATGTCACATGCGGTGGCCAGTAAAATCATTGCAATTGGTAGAATAAAATTTTTCCTTTTCATTTCGTATTCAAAGTTAGAAGCTACTGGTAATAGCAACTGTTAAACCGTTTGCTGCAGGCACATTTCTACAAACTCCACCTACACAAAAAATACCAGCTCTTTGTCTTCCATATCCAATGCTAATTCGGTTTGCATTTTTAATGTAGGTAACTTGAGCGGTAGGATAATTAACGCGTAATGCCTTATTTGAATTGCCGTAGTTATATTGATTTAGTAAAGAAACTATCCAATGTGGAGAATATCCATATTCTAACAGTGCAAAAGCCCAGTTTCCTTGATCTTGTGCAGTCCATAAGTGCTGAGCTTCAGCACGAATACTGTGCTTTTTAGCCAGCTTAAAAGTTCCTTCCATTACTGCGATATCTGCAATTACATTACTTCCTGTTGCAGTACCTTGAACAAGGTCAATGTTGTAGTTCTGATGAATGTAGCTTCCTTTTAGTTTGATGGATTTGTTGATTTTTCTAGTGATTTCAATGTTATAATCACGGTAAAATATTTCATCTCCAACACTGAAAAGGCTGGTTTTGTATCCCTGTCTAGTTGGGTCATTTGTTAAGTACTCTTGAGTAAGCAACTCGTTTGGATTGGATAGTCTTGTAGTGTCATGACCTTGAATTGCAGATAAGTTTACTTGAATCGTTGTTCCGTATTGCCCTCCAATTTTCGTCCCTTTTTTAACCTTATAAATGATGTCAGCTTGCAAGCCAATTTCACCATTTGGTTGGGTTGCATAAGGATAGAGAGTACTTGATAAATTGTAAGTATGTTGCCTTGTAAGTGCGGGAAGATAATTAATGAACAGGTCATTGATTGTGGCCTGACGATCGCTTCTAAAAGCCATATTATCTATCGTTTTTGCTGATACGTTAATTCCAAAACCTTTTGTTGAGTACGTTCCCGATAAAAACAAGCCTTGCCCGGGTCGGTAGATGAAATTGTTATCTGACGAAGGGTCGTTTATTTTGTAGGCATATTCTCCCGTAAAGCCAAATCCTTTGTAATTCATTTGTACCCGAGATGCCCAAGAAGCAACGTTTTCAGGTAACGTTATCGAACTAATGCCTGCAGATTGAAATTTGCTTACAAAGCTTCCACCAAGCGCAACTCGCAATTTACTTTCATTGAACTTCTTAATCAATTCATTTAACTGAACCTCACCGTCAAAGGCGCGAACTATCCCGTCACTCTTATTCCAATAATAACGTTGATTTCCAGCAAGTGCTTTTAAGTAAACACCTCTAAAAGGCGAGTATTTTACTCTAAGACCATCAAATACATTGTCATAACCTAATGAAGGGGCTTCATAAGCGCGCAAGATCATTCCAGTGCCGAATTGCTCATAAAAATTTCCAACGGTAATATCTAGACCTTCTTTTACGAAATTGACAAAACGATAGGGTATGCCAACTTTCTGATTTCCATACCTATTATCAAAACCTTGTATAGGAGGCATATAACTTTCAAAACGCACTCCCGCGGTAAACGCGCCCTTGGTTGCGATCAAATTTGTGAACGCGTTTAGTCCTGCTTTTTCTGGTACTACTGGTGCGCCAATAATAGAATCCTTATTGTATGTCTGGCCATAAATATCGATGTTACCATGAATTTGAATTCCATCCAATAGCTCTTGAGAAAAACCATTCAAAGCAGAAAGAACTAGCACTGCGGCTAGCACGTTAATTTTACGAAGCATTAGCTAAGATTTAATTAGAAAATGTGGGTTATGAGCTTAATCTATCGATTCGCCAGCAGCGAGTTTTTGAACCAATTCATACAATTCATCTTCATCACCAGGCTGGTAGCTATTGTGTTGCCAAACAATGTTTCCGTTTCCGTCTACGAGAAATGTGTGAGGCACATTATTAACATTCATGGCTCTTTTGAAATCTGAATTTGGATCAATGTAAACTTCATATTCCCAAGCTTGGCCATTTACATAAGGCTCAACTTTAGGCACATTACGCGCATCATCTATTGAAATGGCTACTATTTTCACTCCAGTTTCCTCTTGCCATTCTTCATAAACTTCAGCAATAGTGTTTAATTCTCTTTTGCATGGGCTGCACCACGTTGCCCAAAAGTTGATGATGATTGGTTTACCATCATTTGAAATGTCACCTGTATTAAAAGTGGTTTGATCAAGCTTTTTTACATCAACAGCAGGAATTTTTCTTCCTGATTCTTGAGCAATGACGCTCGTTGAAATGATTGTAGAAAGGATAAATACGCTAAGTACTGACTTCATGTGTGATTTTGTTTAAAGGTTCGCAAATGTATCATTAGGCCATTGTCGTGCCACATTTTTTGATTTAAGTATTCATTGTTTCCTTGAAATCCTAGATGATTAAAAATCCCTGTAATTCCTTATAGTTCAATGTTTCATTTAATTTCCCTTTGTTTCATAAACTGCTTCTTGCAATAGCTGATTCACCAATTTGGGAGTAGCAAGGCTTGCATTTTCTTGCAAGATCTTTAAGTTAGGGAGCCCAGGATTATTAATATCGCTTGGGTCTATAAAATAGACTGGTATACCTTGTTTCACTTGATAAATAAGGCCTGCAGCTGGATAAACATTTAAACTAGTGCCGATTATTATCAAAATATCCGCAGTATTCATAAGAGAACTCGCGTTAAAAAACATGGGCACTTCCTCACCAAACCAAACAATGTTAGGTCGAAGTTGATGCCCATCTTCTGCCAAATCTCCAATTTTTAAATCGTCTTTTAGATCTTGAATAATAGAAGGGCTTCTTTCACTTCTTGCTTTGAGGATTTCTCCATGCAAGTGAATCACATTTGTGCTGCCAGCTCTTTCGTGTAAATCGTCTATGTTTTGAGTAATCACAATTACGTTATATGCATTTTCAAGTTCTTTAAGCGCTAAATGCGCCTTGTTTGGTTGAGCATTTAGCACTTGGTTTCTTCTCATGTTATAAAACTTGAGAACCAGCTCAGGGTTTGATTTCCAAGCTTCTGGAGTGGCAACATCTTCTACCTTGTGCTCTTCCCAGAGGCCGCCAGAGTCTCTAAATGTTTTAAGACCACTTTCGGCACTCATGCCTGCTCCAGAAAACACAATGATTCTTTTCATTTTGGTGAGATGGCACCAAAGCTATAAAAGCCCACAGTTTAAAGCGCTCAGGTGCTCAATATTTCTACTTTTACCGCTCTTTTTACCAAGCTATGATAAAGATAAAAAAGCAAGAAGCGTTAGATTACCACTCTTCTGGACGACCAGGAAAAATTGAGGTAATTCCTTCAAAACCATATTCTTCGCAACGCGATTTAAGCCTTGCTTATTCTCCAGGCGTGGCCGAACCATGCTTGAAAATTGCTGAAGACAAGGAGAACGTTTACAAATACACCGCAAAGGGCAACTTGGTGGCTGTGATTTCAAACGGAACGGCCGTGTTGGGTTTAGGAAATATTGGTCCAGAAGCCTCAAAGCCAGTAATGGAGGGTAAGGGATTGCTCTTTAAAATATTCGCTGATATTGATGTTTTTGACATTGAAATAGACGCAACTGATATTGATAAATTTGTTGATACTGTGAAGGCTATTTCACCAACTTTTGGTGGGATAAATCTTGAAGATATAAAGGCTCCAGAAGCTTTTGAAATAGAAAGAAGACTTAAAGAAGAGCTGGATATTCCGATCATGCATGACGATCAGCATGGCACGGCAATCATTACCAGCGCGGCCTTGTTAAATGCACTTGAACTTGCCGAAAAGAAAATTGACGAAGTACGTGTTGTAGTAAGTGGAGCAGGGGCTGCAGCCATTTCTTGCGTAAAGCTTTATTGTGCACTTGGCGTGAAAACCAAAAACATCATGATGCTAGACAGTAAGGGAGTGATTTCGACTAAAAGACAAGATCTTGATGCTTCTAAGCAACAGTTTGCAATTGAAACAGACTGTGTATCGGTTGATGATGCGCTGAAAGGTGCAGATGTATTTCTTGGGTTATCAAAAGGAAACTTGGTTACCAAGAAAATGCTCAAAACCATGAACAATAATCCTATTGTTTTTGCTTGCGCGAATCCTGATCCTGAAATTTCTTATACTGATGCGATTGCTGCACGCGAGGATGTAATTATGGCAACCGGACGAAGTGATTATCCTAACCAGGTAAATAATGTACTTGGATTTCCATACATATTTAGAGGTGCGCTTGATGTTCGCGCAACTGCTATCAACGAAGAGATGAAGTTGGCAGCTGTAAAAGCCTTGGCAGCTTTGGCAAAAGAACCCGTTCCCGTTGAAGTAAATATTGCTTACGGAGAAAGCAATATTGTTTTCGGTAAAGAATACATTATACCGAAACCACTTGATTATAGATTGATTACTACCGTAGCGCCTGCTGTTGCAAAAGCTGCCATTGAAAGCGGTGTTGCACGAAAAAAAATCACTGATTGGGACAAATACGTTGAGGAGCTTGATGAACGATTAGGTCGTGATAATAAGTTGATTCAAAGTATGACTCAACGAGCACGCAAAGATCCAAAACGTGTGGTTTTTGCTGAGGCAGATAATTTCAAAATATTGAAAGCAGCCCAAATTACGCGTGATGACGGTGTTGCTATACCAGTATTGCTCGGAGATAAAGAGCGTATTTTAGAAATGATTGAAGAATTCGGGCTTGATCTTGAAGACATCGAAATCATTGACACACGCTCAAAAGACCAAGAAGAAAGAAGAAATCGCTTTGCCGAAATTTTGTTTGAAAAGCGAAAAAGAAGAGGTTTTACAAGATATGAGGCGCAGAAAATAATGCGCGAACGCAATTATTTTGGAGCAGCCATGGTGCGCAGTGGTGAGGCTGATGTACTTATTTCGGGCTTGACCCGCAATTATCC
>JANRBI010000132.1:4439-5912 GCA_030727625.1 Salibacteraceae bacterium | reverse complement strand
ATCTTCAGCATTGGTCATGAATCCTAACTCAACAAGTATGGCAGGAACTTCGCTTTCTGTCAACACAAAGTAGGGCGCTTGTTTCACTGCACGCATTTTGAAGTTTTGATTTGTGAGCTCAATCTCTGTCAATTGTGCCAATTTTTGACTCTCAACAGCACGTGCATCTTCCCCTTTTGGAATGTATAAATCTATGCCCGAAGCAGATTCAACAGCCGAATTAGCGTGGAGAGAAATAAAGACAGCATTTGGATGAAACATGGTGAAATCTACTCGCTTTTTAAGTGACATGGTTTCGTCAGCCGAACGCGTTAAAACAACGTTCACCTTTTGCGCTTCTAATTTCTGCTTGAGCATCATCACAGCTTTCAAATTGATGTCTTTTTCTAAGTGTTCATTGGCCACAATTCCGCCATCTTCTCCACCATGACCTGCATCTAAAATCACAGTAAATACAGTTGAATTTTCGATGGTTTTTTCTCGCCCTAAATTCATCAATTCTCCTACGAAATAAGATTTCGGATCTTGTACTTCTTGGTTTAAGATTACTTCAAAATGAAGATGTGGACCCGTGCTACGTCCAGTGCTGCCACACGTAGCAATTTGCTCACCTACAAGCACCTCTTGCCCTTGTTTTACAAAGGTTTTTTGCAAGTGAGAATAAGTGGTAGAAATGCTGTCGTTGTGATCGATAATAATGCGAATACCATAGCCTGATTGGTCGGTAACCACGCTGCGCACCTTACCACTTTGTGCTGCCAAAATTGGTGTGCCAAGCGGAGCAACCAAATCAACGCCTTTGTGCAAATGGCGCGTTTTATTCAAAGGATTTACTCTCGGTCCAAAAGGCTTCACACTTGTAATGCTTTCTTTGGCCAACGGCAATTGAAACAGAAACAAGTTTGACGTTTCTGTTGGTTCACTTGTGAAACTGTATTCTACCGAATGTTGGTATGAAAAAGCATAACCCAAACTCGCTACAAGAGGCAAAAGCAACAAGTATTTCACTTTGTGAATTGCGCTCGAATGCCCGTGATTCATGGTTTTGATTCTTCGCCCCAAGGCGTGGATAGAAAACGATTGATACAATGGGTTTTGATAAGGAGACTTCACGGTCAGCTCCATCAACAATTTGCTGTATTGTGCAGAAGGCATGCGGTTTTGAATCCATTCATCTACTTGAAACTCATGAATGGTTTTCAACTCTTTTTGCAAGAACCAATACAGAGGATTGTACCAAAAAAATGGTTTTAAAATTTCCGTGAAAACGGTATCGAAACTGTGCTTTAACGTCAAATGCTTTTGCTCATGAGCAATTACCGTTTCTAGTTTTTCTGGCGAAAGCTGCAAATAACTTTTCGGAATATAAATGCGATTAACGAACGAAAAAGCCACGCTAACGTTTTCGCCTACATATACATTTTCACTATGTTTTTCGGTAGACTTTATTTGACGATACAATGAAACGAAAGC
>JANRBI010000132.1:0-4339 GCA_030727625.1 Salibacteraceae bacterium | reverse complement strand
AGATAAACAAGCACAAACGCTGCAAGCACCGCATTGGCTTCGAGCAACATAATAAGGATTGGGTTGATGGTGGTCATAGTATGTGCAAATTAGGAATTAGACTTGTTTGTGGCTTGTTCGGCAATCAAAGCTTGCAGCTCTTGAATTTCTTTTTCAGATAGTTTTTCTTCGTTTACAATGAATGAAACCAGCGACTTATAAGAACCTTCAAAGTAATTACCGAGCATTTTTCTAAACGTAACTTTTGAGTAATCGGCTTTTGCAATGGCTGGAAAATACTCGTATGTTTTGCCATAAGCTTTGTGAGAAACATAGCCCTTTTTTTCGAGCAGTCGCACCACACTTGAGATCGTGTTGTATGGCGGTTTTGGCTCAGGCATCTGCTCAATAATGTCTTTGACAAAGGCTGATTCAAGTTCCCATACAATTTGCATGATGCGCTCTTCGGTCTGCGTTAATTGTTCCATAGCGCAAACATAAACTGAATTTTCAGTTGATAAACTGTTTTTTCAGTTTTAAAACTTATTTAACAGTTTTCACTATTGGATATACTTGTCGTTGATGTATCGAACATCGAGTATAAACGTGGTATCGGCCAAAGTAAATACAGCCGATTCTTGCATGATATTCACATGAAAAGGAATTTCACCAAAACGCTCTGTGTTCACCGTTCCGGTAATTGTTCTGTCTTTTATGACGGCCGTTCCGGCAGAAACATCCTCTTTTATGTCTCTAAAAAAACATTCGCCATTGCTTTCTAATCTGAAAGAAGCATAAGGTGGCTCATTATTAGCAGCCCAAAACACGCGCGCTGGCAGCACTAGATTAAACTGCACAAGTAGCCATGCAATGATTAATGTTCCAAACCTTTTAAGGCTTCGATCTTTTAAAAGAGCCGTTTTGTCCGATTTGATAAAACTAAGGATGAATGCTGCACTTAAAAGAATGATTGCATTTATCATCATAACACTTGCGCCAGGATAGTGCTGAATCTTAAACAGCAAACCAACAAAGGCAATACTGCCGCCAAAAGAGCCAGCAGCGTTGGCTATTTTACTGAGTTTACTTGTTGCGCCACTCGGCATTGCAGTGCGCAACATGCTAATCAGTGAAAGGCATGTAAGGCTAATCACCAGCATTAATCCTGCACCTGGATAATGCTGAATTTTGAAGAGAACACCAAAAATGGCAATCCCAATCAGTACGCGTTCAATCTTCCAAAGCCAAGAAAATCTATTGTTTGTGGCAGACTTTTCTGCGAAATCGTCAAGTTCAGTCATGTGCTAAAAATAGCGCTTTAAGCAAATGGACGTTATGCTTCTTCGTCTGCATCAAGCACCTCGTGCACACGACCAATCTGCCCATCTTGTAGTCTCACTTTTATGCCGCGATGATGCTTTGGCACTTTCGTCAAAAAATCTTTGATAAACCCGTGGGTTAGCAATCCGCTGCGTTGATCCTTTTTCAAAACAATATTGACTTCAGAACCCACTTGCATGTTTGCCCTCAGCGTTCCGTCTGTCATTGTATGGTGATTTCGGTTCCTTCAAAAACCATTACGTCACCTGTACGTAGCTTTTTACGTTTCTGAAGTTCCACTTCGCCATTCACGGTCACCATTCCATCTTCTATCACAGCATGCGCTTCGCCACCTGAGCCGACCATGCTTATCAGTTTCAATAATTTATCCAAGGCAATAAATTCATGTTCAGTGCCCAACTCAAAAGTGTCTTTTGTCATGCTGCAAAGTTGGCCAAAATTTGACTTTTGACATGATAAAAGTGGTCACTGAAAACCTTTTTTCAACCACTCCTGCATTCGGTCTCAAGAATAATTAAATTGCATTCGAATCAACAAATGTTGATTCTTTACGTAGAAGAAAAATCTAGATATTCCGCACCAGTGAACGTGTTCAATAACATCCCGTTAATCTCCAATTTTAAGAATTACTTTATAGGTGCTGCGCTTGAAGAAGAATCTGATTTGGTTCAAAAATCAAACTTAAAAGTCATTTTCTTCAGCTGTGCATTCTCTCTGGTTTTACTAATACCCTATCTAATCATCAACTTTTTTAAGACAGAGATTAACTTCAATCAACTTATCACCATTTGCGGCAGCATTGTCTTCTACATTTCCAGTCTTTTTTACATGCGATGGAAACAAAGCGTTCAAGGACCCGCGCAAGTAATAATCACTTTCAGTGCATTAATATTTGCAATTGATATTCTAATCTACCCTGATTTTGACGCATTAGTTAATGGACTTCACTTAGCAATCAACATAGTTTTCTGCCTGAACATGCTTGGTAAAAGATGGCGAATAGTAACAGTGCTTTTTCATGTTTTTGTTATCGGACTTTCTCTGTTTTTGACTGCTTATGAAATAGAAAACCCATATAGTCAAAACATTATTCAAACTAATTTCGAAAAGAGTTTGGCGTCATTTGCAATGCTCTTCATTTTCATTTCACTGATTACACTCTACAGAAATGCGCATCAACAAGCCTCAGACCAGTTATTAAAATCTCTTCGCGATCTAGAAGATGCTAAAACGGTGGCCGAAGAAATGAACCAACTCAAGTCTCGCTTTTTGGCAAATATGAGTCATGAAATTAGAACCCCTCTAAACGGAGTTTTAGGCATAAACGAGATTCTAAAAGAAACCATTACTGATGCTGAAGTCCGTGAATATTTAGATATTCAGCACAAGAGTGGATACAGACTACTTAACACAATAGATGGTATTTTAAACCTCTCAAGATTAGAGGTGAATAAGGAATATTTCAAATTGCAGATAATTGACTTAGTTCAAGTAATTCGAGAAGTAGCTGATAACCAAAGAGTAATTGCCGAATTGCAAAACATTCGTCTTATTCAAAACATCAAGACTGATTTTGCGATTGTAAATGTGGATGAGACCATAACTTATCAAGCGATTAGCAACATTATAAACAATGCGATCAAATTCACTAATAGCGGTGGCACCGTAGAAATTCGGCTTGAAAAACTGCCAACTCGCACTATTTTACTTTCGGTAATTGATACAGGCATTGGTATTTCTCCCGATTATTTGAATCGAATTTTTGAGCCATTTGAGCGAGAAACAACACACCATACAGCAAAACATACAGGGACAGGATTGGGTCTGTCTATCACTCAAAAATTTGTAGAATTAATGGGTGGAAACATTGCAGTAGAATCTGAACTTGGAAAAGGAACTACTTTTAAAATGAGTTTGCCTTGTGCAGAGTCAACTCAAAAGATATGACCATGGTGAAATATCTTATTTCAAAAGAAAACAAACTAGTCATTGAGAAATTTGAGGATGAAGTAACCTTCGACTTAATTCAAAGCGCTTCATTAGCTATTTGGGCAAATTCAAACTACGACACAAAACACAAAGTGCTTATTGATATCAGAAACTGCGAAGTGAAAATTGGATTTAAAGACATACCAAGAATGGCTAGTTTCTTTCTTAAAACTCAAAAAGTTCAGTCGGTTTTGCCATAATCTTAGCAAACAATAATCAGAGCATTGCAAAAAGCTTTTTATTTAAATCTAATGTGAGCAAACTGATGCACTTGCATGTAATGAGTGACTTTAACGAAGCATTAGAAGTATTAGAAATAGATGAGTCTTTTTATAATTTGATCAATTCTGACAAAGCCGTAAGCACTACGATTGAAGCTATTGCAGACATTGAAGTCTGACATAATCGAAAAACAATAGGTTCAAAATAGCATTAGCATGGTGGAGTTCATCGTTTCTGCAGAAAAAAAGCTTGTTATCGAACGCTTTCATAAAGTGGTATCTCTTGATCTTTTAGTGAGTGCATCACACGCTATTTGGAGCCATGCAGCTTATGATATTTACCTGAAAGGGTTAGTGGATGTTAGAGGTTGTAAAATAGAAATAGGACTGAAAGATATTCCCCAACTCACTTCCTTCTTTTTCAAAAGTGCTAAAACTACCAAAGGCTTCATGGTTATATTGGCCGATAGCCATCAAAGCATTGCAAAAAGCTTCATTTTCAAGTCTAAAATGAGCAAATTAATGAACATCTATATCACCAGCAGCTTAGAGGATGCCATGAGAAACTTGGGTATAGATGAAAGCACTTACGATTTAATAAACTCAAATCAAGTGCAACAAATTCAAGCTACGACTACTGCAGCATAATTAGCTCAAGAGTGGATGAATTAATTACTCTGAACTCACCTTGTGCGCTTGATGCTGGCAAGAGTACTTTCTGAAAAGACTCCAGCATATTTTCTGGAATGATTAAATCTACTGTGTCAAAATAGCGATAGGTACTATCGTTGATCACCGCAAACGTGCTT
>JANRBI010000131.1:4139-5918 GCA_030727625.1 Salibacteraceae bacterium | reverse complement strand
TCAGAAAAATCATTGGTGAAATTCGTGGCATTCGTGGCAAAAAAAAGTATTTCTACTTCCACCTTCGGTTCCAATTCGGCTTCGTTCAGTCTCCAGATGAAAACCTTCGCGTCTTTTGCGAAATTTTTGAGCCTTTGCGGTAAAACTAATTCCGCTTCAGCGGAAATGATTCGTGTTTAATGAAACCTCTGCGTTCTCTGTGTGAAACTCCTTTTCTCTGTGGTATAAAGCCGTCCGTTTTCATTACCAAGAAAATATACAGTTTTGCAGCGCTGTTGAAGGTGGGTAAGTGAGTTTACCTTAAACTTTTTTCTCTTCAACTAGCTACGAAATACTAAACACTAACTACTAGTCATGAAACAAGCATATATAATTGACGCAATAAGAACACCAATTGGAAAATTTCAAGGCACACTCTCAGCTGTAAGAACCGATGATTTAGCGGCTTTGGTGATTAAAGCGCTGATGCAGCGAAATGCAAATGTGGATTGGAGCGCGGTGGATGATGTGATTTTAGGTTGCGCAAATCAAGCGGGTGAAGACAACAGAAACGTGGCGCGTATGGCTTTGCTTTTAGCAGGAATGCCACACACGGTGCCAGGCGAAACGGTGAACAGATTGTGCAGCTCAGGAATGAGCGCGGCCATTCATGCCCGAAGAGCTATTGCAGCCAACGAAGGCGATTTGTTTGTGACCGGTGGAGTAGAAAACATGACCCGCGGACCTTGGGTGATGAGTAAATCAGCAACCGCATTTGGAAACGATAGCAAACTGTATGATTCAAGCTTTGGTTGGCGATTCGTAAACCCGAAAATGAAAGAAATGTATGGCGTAGATGCCATGGGCGAAACAGCCGAAAATTTGGTAGCGAAATTTGGCGTGAGCCGCGAAGATCAAGATAAGTTTGCGCTTTGGAGCCAGCAAAAAGCCAGTGCTGCACAAGCTAGCGGCAGATTGGCCGAAGAGATTGTAGCGGTTGAAATTCCGCGCAGAAAGCAAGATGCCTTGATTTTTGATCAAGATGAATTTATTAAGCCAGGCAGCACCATGGAAGGTTTGGCAAAGCTGCGCGGAGCGTTCAAAAAAGAAGGTGGAAGCGTTACAGCAGGAAATGCTTCTGGATTGAACGATGGAGCAGGGGCAATGCTTATTGCGAGTGAAGATGGAATGAAACAGCACAACTTGACACCGATGGCGCGTATTGTTTCTTCTGGTGTTTCTGGCGTTGAACCAAGAATCATGGGAATTGGTCCAGTAAAAGCGTCTAAGTTGGCTTTGAAACGTGCTGGTTTAACCATGGCTGATATGGATATCCTAGAATTTAACGAAGCTTTTGCGGTACAAACTTTGGCATGCACACGTGAGCTTGGTGTAGCAGATGACGATGCGAGAATCAACCCTAATGGTGGCGCTATTGCCATCGGTCATCCACTTGGTATGACAGGTTCAAGAATCTTACAATCAGCCGCCATCGAATTACACAAGCAAAACAAGAAATACGCTTTAGTTGCCATGTGCATTGGCGTTGGCCAAGGGTATGCTACTATTATTGAGAGATGTTAGACAAGTAGTATTGAGTATTAAGACTACCGGTGTTTGTACTAACTGTCTTAATACTCTGTCTCAATACTTAATACTAATTACTCTGTACTTCAATTCTGAGCTCTGAGCAATGGTCGAAGGGCAGCTTATGATAACATACCACAAGACAAACGCTTGCTATTTATGTGGATTTAAAATTTTCTCAGGATTTTGACGGCAATCAAAAACATCCACTAC
>JANRBI010000131.1:1640-4039 GCA_030727625.1 Salibacteraceae bacterium | reverse complement strand
TCTAAATCCTCATCTTTGCACCAAACTTTATTTCATGCATTATTCAGGTTTTGTAAACATCATCGGTAATCCAAATGTGGGTAAGAGCTCGTTGCTCAATGCGCTAATTGGTGAGAAACTGGCCATTATAAACGCAAAAGCGCAAACTACACGTCATCGCATTTTTGGTATTTACAATGACGAAAACTACCAAGTGGTTTTTTCTGATTTGCCAGGTGTGATCAAACCGGCCTACAAAATGCAAGAAAACATGATGGATTTTGTAAAGGAAGCTTTACAAGATGCTGATTTGTTCTTGTTTATGGCCGAGCATGGTGATCGTGAATTTAAAGACGAGAATATTTTAGCCAAGCTGCAAAAGACAGAAACTCCGTTGTTTGTAGCCATCAACAAAATGGATTTGGCTACGCAAGAATCGCTTGAAGCGGAAATGGCTTATTGGTCAGAAACGTTCCCTAATGCGAAGAAGATTTTTCCAATTTCTGTGCAAGAAAAGTTTAATGTAAACGAACTTTTTAGAGCAATTAAAGAAGAAATTCCTGAAGGTCCAGAATGGTTTCCAAAAGATCAATTGACCGATAAAAGTGATCGTTTTGTGGTGAGTGAAATCATCCGCGAAAAGATTTTGACGCATTTCCAGCAAGAGATTCCCTATTCTGTTCAGGTTGAAATAGAAGCTTTTAAGGAAGAAGAAGCTATTATCAGAATCAGAGCGGTAATTATTGTTACGCGCGATTCTCAAAAGAATATCATTATTGGTAGAGCAGGCTCAATGATCAAGCGCGTGGGTACCGATGCCCGCAAAGACATGGAGAAATACTACGGTAAAAAAGTGTTTTTAGAAACCTTTGTAAAGGTGGATAAAGACTGGAGAAATGACGATCGCAAGCTGAAGCGCTACGGCTATTAAAGCTCGAAAGGCAGCGTCAATACCAAGTCTTTTACAATGATTGTTCGGCCTCCGTCAGACAGTAAACCTGTGAATTTCATGTTTACTTTCAAGTAGGTTTTTTCTGGCGCAAACTCATCTACATATTCTTCGTAGCTGATTACCTTAAACTCCCTATCGCTAGGCTGAACAATGTTTTCAGATGAAAAACGCGTGCTGTTCACGTAGTAATTAATCACCACTTGGCCATAATCTGCTTGCGCAACTCCAGGAACACTTTTTAAGAAAGGTGTAACACTATAATTCAAGTTGATTGCACAAGAGGCGTTTCCTGTAAGAGCGAAATTGAGTTTTTTGAAAACAGTATTATTCTCATTGCTGACTTTTAATAGCACCGATTCTTTATCGATGATGGGTTGAGCATAGAAGAGTTTTACATCTCTTGAAAGCGCTTTTTGGCCTCCGATAAACTCCCATGCATAAGTATAACCTGTGCCGCCAATCGCATTCGCACTATATTCCATTACAGCACTGTCAATCATGTTTGCCGCAATGTGTGCATCGCAACCATGGTTGGGTAAATAAACGGTATCGATAAGCGTGCTTTGACAACCGTCCACAAAAGATGCGAAAATCGAAACAGGAATTCTAGTGATGCTTGGATCCGTTTCTACTTCTATTTCAATGTTGTTTCCTGAATAGGTTTCGCCTAATACTTCCCAAGAAATAGATTGAGGATCACCAATAAAATCTGCTGACAACAACACAAGATAAAACGCTTTCGAGTCAATGGCCGAAACGTGTCTTACAGGAATGTCTTCTTTGTTCAATATAGCAATTAAGTCTGTATTAGTATTTGAAAATGAGCGGAATATAACTTCTAAAGCAGGTGTGTTGCTTTGTGCATTTTCTAATAATCCTTGATGTGTCAGAACATTTAATGAATCATTTTCTTGGGTGCTTTCTGCATTAAATGATTCACCATCAGCGGCAAAGCTGCTAGAAACACCGTCAATAGAACCTGTTGCCACAAATATGGGTGTGTTGGCCTCTGGGGTTTCTTCTGGTGTAAATGGTTTGCAACCAGTGAGCCATAAAACAGACAATAATGATATAGCTAGAAGCTTATTCATGGCAAGTTTAATTTTATGTAGAACTCAAATTGTACTCTTTTCAAGGTTTGATCCTTCAAAAGATCATTGAAACCGTATTGAGATCTTAGTCCAATGTGCAATAGTTCGCTAATTTGATATTGAGCATCAAGTAACAAACCAACATTTAATCTATTGTAATTGTCCCAAGTGAAGTAACCACGCTGTAGCTCCTCTGTTTGCAGATCGTTATTGCCAGATTCGGTTAATCTAGTTTCAATATTTTTTACTCCAGTCAAATAGTTAAGCACAGGTCCAGCACCAAACAGAAATCTGTTGGCTCGATATTGAGCAATGACAGGAATGTTGATGTACAACAATTCAGAAGTAAGTGTTTGCTGTTCTATTTGTGTTTTGGT
>JANRBI010000131.1:0-1540 GCA_030727625.1 Salibacteraceae bacterium | reverse complement strand
TCGATCGGCTCTACTTCAAGCTGCGTGTTTGATAAGAAAGATTGATCGGTGTTTCTTGGAGAGTAGGTGTTTTCAGAATGATTAATGGTGAATGGCAAAGAAGCAAGCACAATAGCAATAGTAGCTGCTATGGTAGAAGACCAAAACCAACCTGTTTTTTTGCTTTGCTGCTGATCTAGAGCTGCGTTCATACTTTCCCAAGCAGCGGCAGAAAACGGAACGTTTTCAGCAGCGAAAGCAGATTTGAATAAATCTTTTATTTGGTCATTATCATTGCTCATGACACTAGTTTTTTATCGGTTATAGAAGCGCTTTCAATCAATTCTTTCAATAGTTTCCTCGAATTGAAAACATGCCATCGGCAAGTGGCTTCAGTAATTTGAAGCATGTCTGCTACTTCTTCATAGCTATATCCGTCAAGCACGCAGAGGTTAAACACTTGTTGACTTGTTTCGGACAAGGTTCTGATCATTTCTCTTAGCGTTTCAGCATCTAGTTGCTGAGCGCCTTCGTTAAACGATACATGATCGTTTGCCGGTGGGAAATAATCAAAATCTGCATAATCTAAGTTCTCTTTGTGTTTCTTGTTTTTTCTAAACTCGTCAATTACTGTATTTATAGTAATTCTTCTCACCCAAAGACTAAAAGGAGCTTTGGATTCATACGTATCGAGTTTGTCACACACTTTTAAAAAAGACTGATTTACGATAGCCTTGGCATCATCATCATTCTTTTGGTATCTCAAACAAATCTTCATCATAAAGGCATAGCATTGTTTGTAGAGTTCAAATTGAGCTCTGCGTTCTTGCTTTATGCATTTATCAATCAACGATTTGTCTATGTTCACAAAACTTCTTGTTACAAAGCGTGAAGATTAAAATAAACCGCGGGTTACATAACAGTAATCCCGCGGTTTGTCTCAATGGCTGATTTTTAATTATTGCACAATCAACTTAACAAAGCTGTTTTGCTCACCTTGCTTCACACTAACGATGTATTGACCGCTAGTAAGTGATGTAATGTCAAGGTTCATGTTAGCAGCACCGTTGTTTGATTTTACAAGTACTGTTTCACCTAAAATATTGATGATTTCAACTTGATCAACAGTTCCAGTAAATGTTACCAAACCATTTGCAGGGTTAGGATACATTTCGAAAGAAACTGCAGAAAGAGCATTCACACCTAGTGGAGTAACTGGCTTGATTTTTCCACCTTCTACCACAAAGTTTCTATTTTGAACTTCTTCGTTGTCTGCGCTAACTACTACTTCGAATGGGAAAGCATCAAAATTGATCATTTCAACATATACACTGTAGTTTCCATAAGCCAAGTTTTCGAAGCTGTATTCTCCGTTAGCATCAGTAGTAGTGAATGCTGAAACATTACCGTTTGCGTCAAGCAAAATAACTTGAGCTCCAATTACTGGATCACCTTCGCCACGGTTAGCACCTTGAGAAACTGCACCACCAATAAATCCGGGACCACCAAGGTTAGTTCCAGTCAATAAGTTGATGTCAATTCCTGTAGTGTTGCCACTTAC
>JANRBI010000130.1 GCA_030727625.1 Salibacteraceae bacterium | reverse complement strand
TGAAAAGTGGAGTTACTTCAAAAATGACTTTCTCAGTAAGGTATTGCACTTCTGTGTTTTGCCATTGCATGTAGCTGAGCCAAGAAGTAGCAAATGAAAACGCTGGATTTGGGTTTGAAATTTTTACGCTGAAATGCTCACGTTTAGCAGGAATAGTGCCTTTTGCATAAATATTATTAGATCCTGGAGCACCAAAAAACCAAGCGTTGTCGCGGTTGTTGTCGGCTGCGGTCAGCTGCAAATCAATGTTGAAAGGAAACGATGGTGATAGTTTGCTGGCTAGCAAAACTGGAGTTCCAATTTGGGCAGATCTTAGGTCGAGTTTTACCATATTGTTTTGCCACATGAGCGAAGTTGGTGTGGCTCCAAAATAATTCCCCATGTCTTCCCAAAGCATTCCACGTGGAGTGTTGTGGGCATTATAGTAGGTCAGATCTAAAACAATTTTGCCATTGATTTGACTGATTTTTTTGTCGGTCAGTTCTTTTTTGATTTTCGCGAAAAGCGCTTCTTCGGTCAAGCCTGAATTTTCTGAACCAAAAGTTGGATCGCCCATGGGAGTGATGATCAAGTTTCCATTCAGAATGCCATCGTTTGAGATTACTCCTGTATGCGCAAACGAAGTTTCGAAGGTGTGATCAGCACCTAGTTTTTCTAGCGCTGCGCCAGTAGTTATCAGTTTTTGAACCGATGCAGGAATCATTGCTCGTTGGCTGTTGTGCTCCGCAATCACTTTTCCGTTGTCAAGGTTTACCGCAAAAAAAGCGACTTCGCCATGCTTAAAAGCTACGTCTTGCAGTAGTTTTTGAAGCTCTAATTCTGTTGGACCCATCGTTTTGTTTTGAGCAAACAACAGCGGTGATATGGCCAACATGATGCATAATAAAAAGACAGCGAAGCGAGATTCTAAAAGACTTTTCATGAAAAATGTAATTTGGTTTGTGTAGCACTTCAATGTTAAGCATTCGAGACGCAAAAATGTGAAGTGAAGTGTGAATGAGTTTTAAATCAGAAAGCATTTGAAAGTGAACAAATAGGCTTTTTTTTGGTTGCATGTCTCTGTGAGACATATTCTTAGCATATCCATCATACTTGTATCAATGCACTGTTTTGCACAATGCCCTGCAGATGGATTGCAAGATGGAAGTTTTAGTGGATGGAGTAGGTTTGTGAGATCAAATGTTTTGCCTGGAACGGATATTTCAAGTATTAACGCT
>JANRBI010000129.1 GCA_030727625.1 Salibacteraceae bacterium | reverse complement strand
AGCGTTAATACTTGAAATATCCGTTCCAGGCAAAACATTTGATCTCACAAACCTATTCCATCCATTGAAACTTCCATTCTGCAATCCATCTGCAGGACATTGGGCAATGCAGCACACATTTGCCAATAAGATGAATATGCTAAGAATATGTCTCACAGAGACATACAACCTAAAACAGGATTATTTGTTCACTTCCAAATTCTTGCTGATTTAAAACTCATTCACACTTCACTTCTACTTTTTGCGTCTCGAATGCTTAACATTGAAGTGCTACACAAATCAAATTACATCTTTCATGAAAAGCCTTTTAGAATCTCGTTTTGCTGTCTTTTTACTCTGCATCATGTTGGCCATTTCACCGCTACTGTTTGCACAAAACAAAACGATGGGTCCAACAGAATTAGAGCTTCAAAAACTACTACAAGACGTAGCTTTTAAGCATGGCGAAGTCGCTTTTTTGGCCGTAAACCTTGACAACGGAAAAGTGATTGCGGAGCACAACAGCCAACGAGCAATGATTCCTGCATCGGTTCAAAAACTGATAACTACTGGCGCAGCGCTAGAAAAACTAGGTGCTGATCACACCTTCGAAACTTCGTTTGCGCATACAGGAGTAATCTCAAACGATGGCATTCTGAATGGAAACTTGATCATCACTCCCATGGGCGATCCAACTTTTGGTTCAGATAATTCAGGCTTGACCGAAGAAGCGCTTTTCGCGAAAATCAAAAAGGAGTTGTCCGACAAAAAAATCAGTCAAATCAATGGAAAAATCGTGTTTGACCTGACCTACTATAATGCCCACAACACGCCACGTGGAATGCTTTGGGAAGACATGGGAAATTATTTTGGAGCCACACCAACTTCGCTCATGTGGCAAAACAATATGGTGAAACTCGACTTAAGATCTGCCCAAGTTGGCACTCCAGTTTTGCTAGCCAGCAAACTCTCACCAGCGTTTCCTTTTAATATTGATTTGCAGTTGACTGCAGCCGACAACAACCGCGATAATGCTTGGTTTTTTGGTGCTCCGGGGTCTAATGACATTTATGCAAAAGGCACCATTCCCGCTAAAAGAGAGCATTTCAGTGTTAAGATTTCTAACCCAAATCCAGCGTTTTCATTTGCTACTTCTTGGCTTAGCTATATGCAATGGCAAAATACAGAAGTGCAATACCTTACTGAGAAAGTCATTTTTGAAGTAACTCCACTTTTCA
>JANRBI010000128.1 GCA_030727625.1 Salibacteraceae bacterium | reverse complement strand
GTGATTGGGGTTCCAGTAAAGTCTTCTAACTCAATTGATGGTTGGGATTCAGTTTTGAGCATTCTTCAAATGCCTGGCGGAGTGCCTGTAGCAACGGTAGCCCTAAATGGAGCTAAAAATGCGGGAATTTTGGCTGCACAAATTGTTGCTTCGGGTAATGATGTGCTCACTCAAAAAATGATTGATTATAAAGAATCATTAAAAGAAAAAGTAGCTCAAATGTCACGTGAAGTGCGCGATTTGTAAGCACAACTATTTTAAAGTATTCCTCGTCTGTCCTTTATATTATCCCCTTTTATGAGATTATTTAAGTACTTCTTCTTGATTTTAGGTTTGACTTTATCAGCAATTCAGGCTAAGTCGCAACTAGCTATTACTAGCGCGCGAACTTCAGGAAATTGGGCAGACTACTATGTGAATAACGTCTTGTTAGGAGCAGGGGTAACGGCTTTTAACATCACATTTACTGGTTGCGATACAACGGTAAACGGAGTTGGAGTTGATTCAAATCAAATTGGTGAATTTGTATCAACAACACCAACGGTTCAAATTCCTTATGGTGTGCTCTTGTCTACAGGCAGTGCAGAGCAAGCGACTTCAAGTTCCATTAACCCTCCAAATGGTCCTGGGGTAAGTGATAACGCTGGCGATCCAGATTTGGATCAAATTGTAGGGACATTTGGCACACACAACCGAGCGATTCTCGAATTTGATTTTGTACCGCAAGGTGATTCTGTGAAATTTGATTACGTATTTGGAAGTCAAGAATATCCATTTTATGTCTGTAGTAATTTTAATGATGCTTTTGGCTTTTTCTTAAGTGGACCGGGTATTGCTGGTCCGTTTTCAAATGCAGCTGTGAACCTAGCTGTGATACCAGGAACTAGCACTCCAGTTGCGATCAATACCATTAATGATGTTCCGGGTGGTGCAAGTTGCGCGGCTCCCGGTTGTCCGTGTAATAGCAGCTTTTTTGTGAACAATTATACCGCCCCCACAGATACCAATAACAACATTCCGGGTCTTACCATTAGCCTTAAAGCTGAGTATGCTGTAAATTGCGGTGATACCTATCATATCAAATTAGCTATTGCCGATGCTGGTGATGGATCATTAGATAGCTATGTGTTTCTTGAAGGAGGCAGCTTTTCATCTAATGTGGTTGAAGTAAATATTACTTCTGTAAATGGTGATTCAACTATTAACGAAGGTTGCGGTACTGCCGAAATTCAATTTTTTAGATCAGATACCATCGACACATCTTACACTCCAATCATCATTGTAGGTACGGCCACAAATGGAGTAGATTTTACTCTTGTTCCTGATACCATTGTGATGCTTCCAGGACAAACTGATACAGTGATTGTAATTGATCCGTTCAATGATGGAATAAATGAAGGCATGGAGTTTATTACCATTACCGCAGTGAGTATAAACCCTTGTGGAGATACTTTTTACAGCTCTGGCACGCTTTACTTTTTTGATGTGCCCAATCTTAATATTAGTCTCACAGATACTACTATAACTTGTCCCGAAACAGATTCTATTCCGCTTTTCGCGAATGTGCTCAGTGGTGGACCGCCACCATACATTATCGATTGGAGTACAGGTCAGTCTGGGCCAAATATTAACTATTTGCCGACTCAATCGAATGGCTATGACACATTGTACATCACAGTTCAAGACAGTTGTGCCCTGTTTACCTTACATGATACGTTGATTTATAGACGAAATGTCGCGCCCTTTCCTCAAGTGCAAGGCTTGCCAGACACGGTAGTGAGCTGCGATGGCGATACTGTTCAGCTGTCTTATATTCAAAATTTTGGTGCTGGAGTTAGCACTCTTTATTGGCATACCAACGATACCGTTCCAAGTTTGGAAACTACGGTTAACGCAGGCGATTTATTTACAATTACTATGGTAGATAGCTGCGCTAGAATGTTCATTGATACACTTGATATTTCTATTGCACCATTTATTCCACTTGTTGCAAGTATTGATGATTCTGTAGTTTATTGCCCAGGTGATTCTGTGTTGATCACTGGTTTTGTTTCTGGCGGAGTAGCAGATTTTACCTTCTCATGGGATAGCATTAATCCTGTTTTTGACGATTCATCATTTTTAGCGTTCACCGTTCAGAATGATTCATTCGCTATTTTCTCTTTCAGAGATGCTTGCGGCAGAATGGCGAGTGATAGTGCTTATTTATTTGTAACTAAAGTAGACCCCATGTCTCTTGATATTTTTGATCAAGAAGTTGCTTGCAGTGGAGTAGATGTGACCATTCCTCCATTTATTTCGGGCGGAAGCGTGCCGTATTCTTTTAATTGGTCTACTGGTTCAAATGATTCTATTTTGGCCTTTACAGTAAATGTTGATCAATCTATAACGCTCACGGTTACTGATTTTTGTGGCAGAACCATCAGTGAAAATGCAATTATCAATACACCTGAATTTCCAACGCTTGATCTGTTGATTACAGAAGACGGTGAAGTTTGCTATGGCGATGCGTTTGTGGTAGAAGCCTTGGGTATTGGTGGCGCAGGCGATTATTCTTACGAATGGATTTTGCCAAGCGATCCCGCAAATATTTCTTCAGTTGAGAAACTAGATAGTAATGTGTTCAACTTGGTTGCTAAAACTTCGGGTGTGCACCTTATTCGTGTTCAAGATTTTTGTGGTAATATTTTCACCGATTCACTCAGAATTACTGTTAATCCTTGTGTTTTTATTCCAAACATCATTACTCCAAATGGTGACGGATTGAATGATAATTTCGAAATCAGCAATGTGACCAATTTCTCGGAGGCACGTTTGTCCGTGTACAACAGATGGGGAATGAAAGTATTTGAAAGTAGAAACTACCTCAACGATTGGTCTCCAAGAGATCTTGCTTCGGGTACTTATTATTACATTCTTTCTTCGGATGAATTTCCAGAACAGCGCGGTGATGTTACCATCATCAACGGCAAACGTTAGTGCTGGTAATCGCTTACGTTTAAGATTGCACTGTTGATGCAACGCATTTCGCTTTCTTGGCTGTTGGTGCAGATGATTACCAAGCGGTTTTTTGATTGATTTGAAAGGCTCTCGTTAAACCAATCGCTCCAGCGGCTGTCCAAATTAGCGCTAGGTTCGTCAAGCAACAAAACGGGCGTTTTGCTGTAAATGGCCAAAGCCAATTTCAAACGTTGACGCATTCCTGAACTCAATTGGTTTAGCAATTTGTCTTGGTGCTTAGCCAAGTCTATTTCTTCCAATAAATCACTATGTGATACGCCATGAGCCAGCGGCTTAAACTTGGCATGAAGCGCAATGGTTTCGCGCACCGAAAACTCGTCAAACAAGTCTAAATAGGGCGCTGCAATCGCTAGTTTTTGGTATCGCTGGTCTACGTCTATTTCTTTCTCGCTTTCGCGAAATGAAACCTGACCTTGGTTTGCAGTGGTGTAACCAGAAATAAGTTGGAGAAGGGTAGACTTGCCGCTTCCGTTAAAACCAATTAAACCATAAATATGATTGCTTTCAAACGTGGCAGTAATGCCTTTGAAAATCCAAAGCTTACCGTATTTTTTACCTACATCTGAAAGTTCAATGGTCATTGATGCTAGTTTGCTCCGCGCATGATGCCTTTCTCTGAAGCTTCAATAAAAGCCACAATTTCGTCCTTTGTTACGCTTTGCGCGAACGAATCTTTAATCTCTGCCAAAGCCTTTGCAGTGTTCACATTTCTTACGTAAAGTGTGCGATAAATAGATTCAATTTCAAGCACGGTTTCATCACTAAAACCTCTGCGCTTGAGTCCGATACTGTTGATGCCGACATAACTCAAAGGCTCGCGTGCGGCTTTCACATAAGGCGGTACATTTTTACGAACCAAGCTTCCACCTGCAATAAATGAATGTGCACCTATGGTTAAGAATTGCTGAACAGCAACCATACCTTCTAAAATGGCAAAATCGTTAATGGTGATATGTCCCGCCAAATTCACACAGTTAGCAAGGATTACATTGTTTCCAATTTTGCAATCGTGCGCCACGTGTACATAAGCCATAAGTAAGCAGTTCGCGCCTACTTCAGTGCTCCAACGGTCAGACGTTCCTTTGTTTATCGTTACGCATTCGCGAATCACGGTATTGTCACCAATAATGGTTTTGGTGTCTTCGCCAGCGTATTTCAAATCTTGTGGATCAGCAGAAATTACTGCTCCAGGAAAAATCTTGCAGTTTTTACCAATGCGCGCACCATTCATGATGGTTACGTTTGGTCCAATCCAAGTGCCATCGCCAATCTCAACATCGTCATAAACGGTAGAAAAAGGTTCAACAACCACGTTTGCACCAAGCTTAGCCTTAGGATGAATGTTTGCTCTCAACTCGCTCATCGTTTCTTACCTTAATGATTTGTGCCATTAGTTCACCTTCCGAAACTAATTGATTTCTAACGAAGGCTTCACCTTTCATGGTGATGAGTCCGCGTCTTGCTGGTGCGGTTATTTCTAGTCTGAAAACCAATGTGTCGCCAGGAACAACCTTTCGCTTGAATTTCACCTTATCAATCTTCACGAAAAGTGTTTCATAATTCCAAGGATCTTCAATTCCGCTCAAGGTTAAAATTCCACCTGTTTGAGCCATAGCTTCAATTTGAAGCACACCTGGCATTACGGGGTTTCCTGGAAAGTGACCTTGGAAAAACTCTTCGTTCATGGTTACGTTTTTCACGCCAACCACGTGCGTTTCGCTCATTTCAATAATCTTGTCTACCAACAAGAAAGGGTAGCGGTGTGGAAGCATTTCGCTGATTTCGGTAATACCGTATATCGCATCAGCATTCACATCAAATTTTGGCGAAGCTTTCGCTTCTTTTTTGATCAAATCTTTGATCATTTTACCAAAAGCAATATTGGTGGTGTGGCCAGGTCTAGCCGCTAAAATATGTCCTTGAATTGGTTTGCCGATCAACGCTAAATCGCCTACAATGTCTAGCAATTTGTGACGTGCTGGTTCATTCGGAAAATGCAGTTTTACGTTGTTCAAAATCCCAATTCCAACAATGTCTAGTTCGCTTTTATCGCGATTAAAAGCACTTGCAAGCTTGTCTTTATCATCTTCGCTCATCAGTGACGTGTCGGTATCAACCATCACAATAGCATTGTCAGCATCACCACCTTTTACCAAACCATTGTTTACCAATTGCATCAATTCGCGCAAGAAAACAAAGGTGCGGCAGCGTGAAAATTCGTCCTTAAACTCAGTGAGTTTATACATACTGGCATGCTGCGTCCCAAGTAACGGAGATCTGTAATCAACCATTACCGTTATGCGATATTCATCACTAGGCACAGCCAACATTTCAACTTCACGCTCTGGATCTTCAAAAGCCAAGTTGTCTTTCAAGACAAAATATTCTTTTACAGCATCTTGTTCTTGAATTCCAACAGATTCAATGGCATCAATAAAATAGCTTGAGCTACCATCAAGAATCGGAATCTCTGGCCCATCTAATTCGATCAAGGCATTATCTACGCCCATGCCGTACAAAGCAGCCAAAAGGTGCTCGGTAGTATGCACTTGCATTTTGTCGTTACCTAATGTGGTGCCGCGTTGGGTGCTGATTACATTGTCGACATCTGCCTTAATTGAAGGCTGATTTTCGATGTCCATTCTTTTAAATACATACCAAGTATTTGGTTCAGCTGGGTGAACCGTTAACTTGGTGATTTTACCTGTGTGTAGGCCCACACCTTCAATGGTAAATGACGATTTTAGCGTTTTCTGCTTTTCAGCCATTGTCGTGAGATTTCAATAGTTTCTTTTTAAGCTGATCTATTTCATCAGCCATTTTATGCAGTTTTCTGAAATGTACATAAGAGCGCTTGTAGTCGCCAATTGGCAATGCAGGTGATCCTTGTACTATTTGTCCCTTTTCGGTAATTGATTTTCCAATGCCAGATTGCGCGGCAATTTTTACCTCATC
>JANRBI010000127.1 GCA_030727625.1 Salibacteraceae bacterium | reverse complement strand
CAGGATCGGTTCTGAAGTGAATGATCAAACCACCGCTTTCATCGCCCAGCGCAACGCCTGAGTAGTTTTTCCAGACGGATGGAGTACCTTCCGAAAAAGCATTAGTCTGAAAAATTATCGATATAATTAAAAATAGAAATGAAGCCTTAAGCTTTCGGCCTAGGCACATTTGGGGGATATAACTTTTCAATTTTTAAAAAATTTTTTCAAATATACTATTGTTAATAAGTACGCAAATCACCTATTTTTTCAATAACTAATAATCACTTATTCAAATAGAACTTTTACCCACTCATTAATTAAGCCATTAAATCAAATTACTTTTGCCGCTTATTTTGAGAAAAGAAATGGATTACAATTTTCCGGAAGTAGAGCAGAAATGGCAGGCATATTGGGAAGCTTCCAAAACCTACGCAGTAACCAACAAGAGTGATAAGCCTAAATACTATGTTCTAGATATGTTTCCCTATCCATCAGGATCTGGACTTCATGTGGGGCACCCACTTGGTTATATTGCATCTGATATTTACGCCCGTTTCAAAAGACACCAAGGCTACAATGTGTTGCACCCTATGGGCTACGATGCTTTTGGCTTACCTGCTGAGCAGTATGCCATACAAACAGGTCAACATCCCGCTATTACTACTGAGCAAAACATTAAAAGATATCGAGAGCAGCTAAATAAAATTGGGTTTTCATTTGATTGGGATCGACAGGTGAAAACATCAGAGCCTAGCTTTTATAAATGGACACAGTGGATCTTTGTAAAACTATTTCACAGCTGGTATAACATAGCGACCAACAAGGCAGAGCCGATAGAAACTTTGATTGTTGCTTTTGAAAAAAATGGATTGAAAAATATTCATGCAGCAGCAGAACCAATCAACGATTTCACAGCTGCAGATTGGGCTGCATTTTCTGACCAACAAAAAAGAGAGACTTTACTAAACTTTAGACTTGCTTACCGTGCCGAAACCATCGTAAACTGGTGCCCTGAGCTAGGTACTGTGTTAGCTAATGATGAAGTTGTAAATGGAGTGAGCGAACGTGGCGGACATCCTGTAATTCAGAAAAAAATGATGCAATGGTCGCTAAGAATAACGGCCTATGCACAACGATTGCTTGATGGTCTAAATGAAATAGAATGGTCAGATTCTTTAAAAGAAATTCAGAGAAACTGGATTGGGAGAAGTGAAGGTGCTGAGATAGATTTTAAAATCAAAGATCAAAACAGTTCCATTAAGGTTTTCACAACCAGACCCGATACAATCTTCGGGGCTACATATATGGTAATTGCACCAGAGCATGAATTAACAAAGGAGATAACAAGTCAAGAACAGACGCAGTCAGTTGAATCCTATCTCAACTATGTAAAAGGTCGCTCAGAGCGTGAACGAATGTCTGAAACCAAAACGGTGACAGGCGCTTTTACTGGTGCATACGCCATTAACCCTATCACGGGTGATGAAATACAAATATGGATTGGTGATTATGTTTTGGCTGGCTATGGCACCGGAGCAATAATGGCAGTGCCTGCTGGTGATCAAAGAGACTGGGATTTTGCAACGCATTTTAATTTACCAATCATTCCTGTAATTGAAGGTCAAGATGTAAGTGCTGCCGCTGACGAGAGAAAAGACGGAATTCTCATGAACTCAGATTTTCTAAATGGAAAATCTGTAAAAGAGGCCATCCAAGTTATTCTCGAAAAATTAGAATCAGAAGCGCTTGGCACTCGAAAAGTAAATTACAAACTGCGCGATGCTGTTTTCAGCAGACAACGCTATTGGGGCGAGCCTTTTCCAATTTATTACAGAGACGGAATTCCTTACACCATAGACGAAGATAAATTACCAATTACCCTGCCTGAGATAGACGAATACTTACCCACCTCAACAGGTGAGCCACCTCTTGGTCGAGCTGCCTCTTGGAATTGGGATCGCGAAGCTGGTAAACTTGTAGAAAACGGAAGCGGCTACCCAATGGAATTAAGCACCATGCCAGGATGGGCCGGTAGCAGCTGGTACTACTTACGCTATATGATGGAAGGCAATCCAGAAGCAAGAGCTAAGGATTTTATAGCAGATGAAGCGGTTAAATATTGGGGCCAAGTTGACCTATACCTTGGCGGTGCAGAACATGCTACAGGCCATTTACTTTATTTCAGATTTTGGACCAAAGTGCTCCACGATTTAGGATACATTCCTTTTGATGAGCCCGCAAAAAAACTGATCAATCAAGGAATGATTCAAGCTGAAGATGGTCAAAAAATGAGCAAACGCTATGGAAACGTAGTAAACCCTGATGATGTAGTGGCCGAACACGGAGCCGATGCTTTGCGCTTGCATGAAATGTTTTTAGGGCCTATTGAAATGCACAAGCCTTGGAACACAAAAGGGATTGAAGGTGTTTCTCGCTTTATTCGAAAGCTTTGGCGTTTGGTTCATAACGAACATGGAAACTTCACCATTAGTGATGAAGTGCCGAATAATGACGAATTAAAGGCTTTGCACAAGTGTATCCAAAAGGTTTCTGATGATATGGAACGTTTTTCGTTCAATACTTCGGTAAGCGCATTTATGGTTGCTGTGAACGAACTTGGTGAATTGAAATGCAATAAACGATCGATCATCCAACCGCTTTCCATTTTGATTAGCTGTCATGCTCCACACATTGCTGAAGAACTTTGGCAAAAACTTGGAAACACTGAAAGCATTACCAATGCAGCTTGGCCAACTTTCAAACCAGAGTACTTAAAATCAGACACACACAATTATCCTGTTTCGTTCAATGGTAAAATGAGATTTACAATCGAACTACCCACAGACATGAAAAAAGAAGAAATAGAAAAAATAGTAATGGATCATGAGCAATCTGTTAAATGGCTTGAAGGTAAGACTCCCAAAAAAGTTATCATTGTTCCAAGTAAGATTGTAAACATTGTAATTTAAACAAACTGCGGATTGCTGGATTTGTTAAAAATATCAGGTCAGCTTTTATTAGCCACCTTGCTCATGTGGCTAAGCAGTCTTATTTCCATCAACTTTAGTGGAATTGTATTGCCTATTTCTTTGCAAAGCATGATGGCGATATTGATTCCATTAATCTTTAGAAGCAAGGTTGGTATTGCAGCAATTGGCCTTTATTTAGTAATTGGCGCATTGGGTGTACCCGTATTTGCTGGTGGCCTCGGTGGATGGAACTATTTCTATTCAACCAGTGGAGGCTATTTGGTTGGTTTCTTAGTGATCGCATTCTTAACAAGTCTTTCAAAAAACTACATTAAAGGTCAAAGTGGGTTCGTCATTACCTTCCTCATTTTCATATTTATGCATGCCATACTCACTGTTTTAGGAATAGGATGGTTAGTTATAAATAGTATGGATGTAAGTTTTAATGTAAACGTGAGCCCATTTTTGCCTGGCGCGGTTATTAAAAGTATTATCGGGGCAGCTATTGCTGAATCTTGGCGTTATTTCAAAAAAAGAAAAACCCGCAGATTATAAGAATAATTAGAATGGCACAGCGTTTGGAACTTCCAAGAAAACAGATCCAAATGAGTTTATCATTCATCTTATCTAGCCTTTTGTTTTTTAGTGCCGGAGCTCAACAAACTCCGCCTGCAGAAAACAAAACCATCATTTTACCAACCTTAAAACATCAAGCGTTTGCCAAAGGCGAAAAATTGAACTATGAAATATCATACGGATGGCTTGACGCGGGTGAAGCCAGTATCGAAATAAAAAAAGAAAATCACACCATTGCCGATCGCGAAGTCTATCACATTGTAGGCTTAGGAAACAGCACCGGCACGTTCAATTGGTTTTTTAAAGTTCGAGACCGATACGAGACCTATTTAGACAAGAATGGCGTTTTCCCATGGATTTTTGTGAGAGATATTCACGAAGGTGGATTCAATCTTCAACAGTACTACACATTCAATCCATATGAACAAAAAGTAGTAACTGAGAAAAAGAAGGAATTTGAGGTTCCAATTGGTGTTCAGGATATGATATCAAGTTTCTATAGAGCTCGAGCTAATGATTATAGCAAGGCAAAACCAGGAGATGTTTTTGAATTTAAAGCTTTCGTAGACAACGAAATATGGCCATTAAAAATCAAGTATTTAGGCGTTGAGAAAAAAGAGGTAAACGATAAAATATATGATTGCATGGTTTTTTCGCCTGTAGTGCAAACCGGACGAATTTTCAAAAAAGAAGAAGATTTGAAAGTTTGGATTACAAGGGATAAAAACAAAATTCCAGTTATGGCCGAAGCTCATATTTTGGTTGGTTCAATAAAAATGCAATTGGTAAACTATAGTGGATTAGCCAATCCCATTGCTATAATCGAAGACTAATTTGGGTTGAACCTCCACTGTTAGAAACTGATCGAATTGTGGTTTATCTTTTAAATATATAGCCCTATTTTCGGAGGATAATTTTTCAGCATTGGACAACCTAAACGATCAACTCGAAAAGCTAAAAGCAAAATACGAATCGATGGGGCAAGACATTAACGCTTACCTCGGGGGTCTTTTGCTTTCGAACTACCTAACCTACTGGGATTATATTCATTTGGATACACTCCTTACACTTCAAAGTCCTAAAACAGATTTTCCTGATGAGCAAATTTTCATCATTTATCATCAAATCACGGAGCTCTATTTCAAACTGAGCTTGCATGAACTTGAACAGATTTCGAAAAATGGAAAAGAAATTGGCGAAAACGGTAAAGACCAGGGTTGGAAAGAAAAAATCGAAGTTGACTTTTTAACTGCTCGAATAAAACGGGTAAACAGCTACTTCGAATCTTTAACCAAAAGCTTTGAAATAATGGTTCAAGGCATGGAAAAGGAGCAATTTTTGAGATTCAGAATGGCTCTTCTTCCAGCAAGTGGATTTCAATCAGCTCAATACCGAATGATTGAAATTGCATCAACGAGTATGGCGAACTTGGTCCAGAAAGCGCACAGAAATGAGCAGCCAGAAAATGATGATCGCAGCATTGAAGAACTGTTTCAATACATCTATTGGAAACAAGGAGCTACTGAATCAGAAACAGGTAAAAAGACCCTTACATTAGAACAATTTGAACAGAAATACACTAAGCCACTTTTAGAAATGGCTCAGCGCTTTAAAGACTGCAACGTTTGGGAAAAATACAAGCAGCTTACAACTGACGAACAAAAAAATCAAGAATTACTCATTCAATTGCGTCAGCTTGATGTAAACGTAAACATCAATTGGCCGCTAATGCACTACAAAAGCGCAGTTCGTTACTTATCTAGTAAAGATGGAGACGCACCCGCAACCGGTGGCACCAATTGGCAGAAATACTTACCTCCAAGATTACAACTGAGAGTTTTTTATCCTACACTTTGGTCTCAAGACGAACTCGATAATTGGGGCCGTGGCTGGGTTGAAGAAGTTTTCGCATCATCACTTAACGTTAAAGGAGCTTAACATTTTGTTTAAAAAGACAATCATCGCACTAGCGACTGCAATAGTATTATTTGGTGTTGTAAACACATATATTTCTAGCCAAGAGTTTACCAACGAAACTCAAATGCTAGAAAAAGTTGACCATCTCAATGCAGAAGAATGCACCGAAGAGTTTGGAATTGACTTAAAAGGATTTCATGTTGAAAAAGGCAAAATACAGCCGAATCAATTCCTAGCCGAAATTCTCTTGCCATATAATATCGACTATCAAGAAATAACTAAGCTGGCTAGCAAGGCTAAAACTATTTTTGACATAAGAAAACTCAATGCTGGAAAAAACTACACACTAATCTCTACCGATGATAGCCTTCAGAAAGCTCAGTTTTTCATTTACGAAGTTTCTGCAATAGACTATGTAGTTTACGATCTTAGAGATACCATGAGGGTGTATCATGGTGCACGTCCAGTTGTTCTAGAAGAAAGAACTGCCGCTGGGCTTATTAATTCTTCGCTCTATCAAACTTTAATTGATCAAGAATTAAGTCCAGCTCTAGCTATGGAGTTGGCAGATATTTACGCTTGGAGCATTGACTTTTATAGAATTCAAAAAGGTGACTTTTTCAAGGTCATTTATCAAGTCAAAAAAGTAAATAACCAAGTAGTTGGTGTGGATGAGATAACGGCTGCGCTATTCCAACATCAAGATGTTCCATTTTATGCATTTCAATTTTCGCAAAACGAAGGACCCGACTATTTTGATGAACAAGGCTTGAGCCTTCGAAAAGCGTTTTTACAAGCTCCTCTAAAGTTTAGCCGCATAAGCTCAGGATATACCCAACGGAGGTTTCACCCTGTGCAAAAACGCTGGAAGGCACACTTAGGAACAGATTATGCAGCGCCAACAGGAACACCCATTATGACCGTGGGTGATGGCGTTGTGCTAGAAGCAAAGTATAGCCAGTATAATGGTAATTACGTTAAAGTCAAACACAATCAAACTTACACCACTCAATACTTGCATATGAGTAAAATTGCTAGTAATGTAAAAACAGGCACAAGGGTTAAACAAGGGCAAGTTATAGGTTACGTGGGCAGCACAGGATTGGCAACTGGTCCTCATGTTTGTTTCAGGTTTTGGAAAAACGGAACACAGGTAGATCATCGCAATGAAAAAATCCCCCCTAGTGAACCGATCAAGGCTGAATTCAAAGAAGCCTTTGAAATGCTTCTTGCAAAAGAAAAAGCCAGACTCGATAACATCGGTCTGGCTCATGATACTAAACGTGAAGTGGCTTCTTTAAGTGGTTCTTAAATAGAAGCCATACCCAACAATACAATTGGGTTTTCCATGTATTTCTTAAATGTTTGAAGGAATTGCGCGCCTAAAGCTCCATCTACCACTCTGTGGTCGCAACTTAGTGTTACTTTCATTCTGTTGCCAATTACAATTGCTCCGTCTTTTACTACAGGCTCTTGTCTAATAGACCCAATAGCCATAATACAACTATTTGGTGGATTTATGATTGCAGTGAAATCTTCAATACCGAACATACCAAGATTTGAAATAGTAAATGTGCTTCCTTCCATCTCTTGCGGCTGTATTTTTTTTGCCTTCGCTCTTTTGGCATAATCTCTTACTTCACCTGAGATTTGAGTAAGCGTTTTACCTGCGGCAAACTTAACTACAGGCACAAGTAAACCTTCGTCTACTGCAACAGCTACACCCATATGTACGTGATCGTTATAACGAATAAAATCACCATACCAACCCGCGTTTACTGCCGGATGGTCTTGCAGAGCTACCGCAGCAGCCTTTACAACTAAGTCATTAAAGCTTACTTTTTCTGGAGCAATTACGCTGTTGATTGCAGTTCTTGCATCCATTGCTCTATCCATATCCAAATCAATGGTAAGGTAGAAGTGTGGTGCCGTAAATTTGCTTTCGCCCAGTCTACGAGCAATTATTTTACGCATTTGAGAAACCTGAACATCTCTATATCGCTCTATTTGCGAAACCGAACTTGCCCCACCAAAGTTCTCTATATCGCGTTTCACGATACGCCCGTTTTCACCAGAACCTCTTATTGCTCTTAGGCTCACTCCTTTTTCTTCAGCTAACTTTCTAGCTAATGGTGAAATTTTAGTGCGCTCGTCAGCAGTGTCAGCTATTGGAGCTTCTTTGGTCACTGGACGAGGTTGTGCCTTTTTCTCTGCAACTACAGGTGCAGATGCAGTAGCCACCTTCTTAGGTTCTTCTTTTTGTGAAGCCGCTTTTTCTGCGATGGGAGCTGAAGATTCATTTGCGAAAGCCTCTTTTGCTGCTTTAAGAATTGAAGCTACGTCTTCACCCTTTTCGCCAATTATAGCAATTACATTGTCAACTTCAGTGGATTTACCTGCTTCTACTTCAATATGAAGCAAAAAACCGTCATGAAAGGATTCAAATTCTAACGTTGCCTTGTCTGATTCAATCTCAGCCAACACATCTCCAGAACCTACCTTTTCTCCAACTTTTTTCTGCCAGTTAGCTATTACACCTTCAGTCATGGTGTCGCTAAGCTTTGGCATTTTAATTACTTCAGCCATTCTTTCTATTGTATTAGTCCATTATGTATGGATAGTCTTCCGAGTAAACATCTTTATAAAGCTCTTCCAAAGCTGGTTCTGGAGATTCTTCTGCAAATTTTACTGATCCAGCTACCAATTCTTTTACTTCTGCTTCGATGTCTGCTATTTCTTTTTCCGAAAGGAACTTTTGCTCCATGATCGTATTCAATACTTGAGCAATAGGATCCTTCTCTTTATATTCGTTAACCTCGTCCTTAGTTCTATACTTCTGAGGATCACTCATAGAGTGGCCTTTGTAACGATATGTTTTGATATCTAACAAATAAGGACCTTTTCCGTCTCTACAATGCTGTGCTGCCTTTGCAATTGCTTCATGAACGCTTTCTACATTCATTCCATCAACACTTTCGCCTGGCAAATCATAGCTCAAACCAAGTTTTGAAAGATCTGTAACGTTTGTAGTTCTTGCAACAGAGGTTCCCATTGCATAATTGTTATTCTCAACGATGAATATCACTGGCAGCTTCCAAAGCATTGCCATATTGAATGTTTCGTGAAGTGCGCCTTGACGAACTGCACCATCACCCATGAAGGTCAAACAAACATTGCTTGTGCCGTTATACTTTTCAGCGAAAGCGATACCAGCTCCCATAGGTATTTGAGCACCAACAATACCATGACCTCCCATCATGTTCAACTCTTTATCGAACATGTGCATAGAACCGCCTTTACCTTTTGAACAGCCAGTACTCTTACCATAAAGCTCTGCCATCACAATGTTTGGATGCATGCCCATTGCTAAAGGGTGCGCGTGATCGCGATAAGCAGTAATAATCTTATCCCCTTTTTGCATTGCCGAAGCAAAACCAGCAGCAATAGCTTCTTGTCCTATATATAGGTGACAAAAACCACCAAATTTTTGCTGTAAATACAGGTTACCGCATGTTTCTTCAAATCTTCTCATGAGTAGCATATCTCTATACCACTTTATATATTGCTCCTTAGTGAAAGCTAAATTTTCTGTTGCTTTTTTCTTGGCCATAATCATTTATTGAATGGGCGGCAAATTTATAACTTGATACCTAAGCACAAGGCAATAAATTCAGTTGCTTATTTCTTTAGTTGTGATAAGTAAAAATGAAAGGGTAAAAGATCTACCGCACTGTTTAATATAAGCACCTCTCCTTCTTGCGCTGTGAGTAGAATTTCGAACGGTTGTTTTTGTACTCGTTCATACTCAGCCATTACCTGTCTGCAAACACCGCAGGGTGATACTGGTTCGATAAGTCTGAATTCTTGAGGGTTTGCGGTAACCGCTATTCTCACTATTTTTTGGTCTGGAAAATGGTCTGAAACATAATTTAAAGCATTACGTTCTGCACAAATTCCAGCAGGAAAAGAAGCGTTTTCTTTATTACTACCAAGCACTATTTCGCCATTATCAAGTTCGACAGCCGCACCAACGTAAAATTTTGAATAAGGAGCATAGGCTTTCCAAGCTGCTTCACGTGCTTTCAAAACTAACTTATAATGATGAGGCTCTAATTGACCAACAGATTCAACTGTTTTAAAATCAATACCAATGTGTTTGTGTGTATACATTACAAAGAAATCTTCTCTATTAAAACCACAGCATGCGCTTCGATTCCTTCGCGTCTTCCGACAAAGCCCATTTTTTCGGCTGTCGTAGCCTTTACCCCTACCTCGTCATCTCCTATTCCACATATAGTTGCGATAGAATTCTTGATTTGACCGATGTAGGGAGAAATTTTAGGCGTTTCCGAAATCAAAGTTGCATCAATATTTCCAAGGGTAAAACCCTTTTCGGTAATCAACCGCATCACCTCACGTAAAAGTTCACGGCTATCTGCTCCTTTGTAATCAGCACTCGTGTTTGGAAAATAAAAGCCTATATCTCTTAAACCTGCCGCGCCAAGCAGTGCATCGCATATTGCATGTAATAAAACATCTGCATCACTATGCCCATCTGGGCCTAAATCTGAAGGTATTTCTACACCACCAAGGCGGCACAAGCGGCCTTCCTTTAATTGGTGTACATCATACCCAAAGCCAACTCTTATTCTCATTCAGTAGTAGTATCGCCCTTCTTCATATCATTAAAATTGAAGGCAAGCGTAAATCTTAATGTTCGCGCAAGTGGTGATGCGTTTGCAACAATATTTCTGTTGAAATTGGTTGGAACCAAATAACTAAAGTCTAATGCGAAAACATTTAATCTTAACCCTAAACCTACCGTCAAATATTTACGATTTCCTTTACTTAAATGCTCATAGAAATAGCCAACACGTGCAGCAAATTGTTTATCGTACCAATATTCTACACCTGTACCAATAGTTATTTCCCTAAGTTCTTCGCCAAAACGTGAACCTGGAGCTACTATAGGATTATTGTTTTCATCGTAAGTAACAAGACCTGGAGCGTCATAAAAGGAGCCGATAACACCGGCTGCAACCGGACGATCTGGGTCAAGTCCAGAGGCAATGAGGTTATTGCCGTTTTCATCTTTAACAAACCCCCCAGTCGAATCTATTAAATAGACTGGAGGAGTAGGCACCAAATACTTGTTTAAATCTACAGAAAACGAGAGCGAATTGTAATCATCTAAATTCACAGAAACCCTTGGCCCAACTCTTAAATTGATCGGCAAATAGTCTCTATTGGTTGCATTTGTATAGGAAATCTTACCCCCTAAATTGCTTACATTAAGTCCCCATGCAAACTCAGCATCTCTGTCGAATAAGACAATGTCTTTGTTTTCGTAAAAGGCAGAAAGATCAACTGCAAACGTTCGCCCTGGTTTTGAGTTAGCACCAACTACCTGCTGGCCGCCTGTGAGATTCGAGTTAACATATCTGGCAGCCAAACCAACTGAAAATTTTTCGGCAAGCTTTCGGGCATAACCTAAATCAAGTGCAAATTCATTTGGTGTAAACGATACCGTATTTTGCCCGAATGTATTAGTAAATTGAATAGATCCTAATGAAAAATACCGTAAACTTCCCGTTACAGCACTCATTTTATCAATCTTATAATAACCTGAAAGGTAAGATAACGATATGTCAGGAACCAAAGATCTTAACCATGGCGTATAACTTATACTCACACCTGAGTTATCCTCAATAAAAGCTATTTTAGAAACATTCCAATGCATAGAAGCGCCATCAGCTGATGTTGCAACGCCTACATCGCCCATTCCACCACCACGGGTTTCTGGATTAATATTTAAAAAAGGTACCGCTGTGGTGATCGTATTCAAATAGTTTAGCCAATAAGCTCCTGCCGTAGTTTGACTAAATACACTGCTTGCACCCATTAAAAATAGAGCGGCTACTAGTATTTGCTTTTTCATAATTGTCTTAACAAAAGTAGAATTAGAATCTATAGGCAGTATGTTTTAAAGAAGCTTGCGAATATAGTTAACGCCAATTAATGGATTAGTTTAAAATTACTAGACGTTCAAACTCTTCGGCCGTTTGACCTTGAGGCGTTTTTACGTTTAGCTTGTATAAGTAGACTCCTTTACCAATGTTATCTCCATATTCATCTAAACCATCCCATTGGATCGGACCAACGCGATATCCATCAGAGAAATAAGCCCCTCGTAAAGATTTAACTAACTTCCCACTTACAGTAAAAACTTCAATGTTGACATCAAGACTTTGCCCCGGCTTGTTGTGTTCGAAATAAAAATTAGTTTTTGTTGTAAAAGGATTCGGATAGTTTAAAATATGGTCTAGAGCAAATTCTTCACTGTTTGCAACAACAAACTCGGTGTAAGCTTCTGATGGGTTATTATGAACATCCCAAGCTTGAAATTTGAGCGTATGTAATCCCTCTTTTAAATCATTAAAAGGATAAAGTACTTTACCGCTTTGATAAGAGTTGATGTCAGCCTCGTAGTAATCATTCATAACTAAGGTATTACTAGAATTACCGTCTAGCACTGCAATCAAATCATGACCAATACCAGTGCCGACCATATTAATTCCAGAAAAATCTTGAAGAATTGCAAACAAATCAGGATCTTGATCTGTCAACCCTCCAAAAACAAACTTGGTATTATTCATATATAAGTCAATTTCTGGTCCATCTTCATCAACAACTGGATTACTTGACAAACCTCCTATTATGAACTCAAAATAACTTCCGCTTGCATCTCGAGCCTCGTCATAGGCGTAGGCACTCACTTTTCCAATTCCATACTCTTTTTCTATATCCTTTGGCACTATAAATTCTACTTCAAACAATCCATTTACTGCCCTCACTTTGCCTCTAAAGACAATACTCCTTCGCTCTGTGTAATCATACGCTCCTTTTCCATCGTTGTTTTGGGTTCTTAGATTGGATTCTTTATCAAATACCACTGGGATCACAATTCCATTGAAATCCCCCAAAGTATTTCCATTTTGATCCGCAACACGACCAGTAATTTTGACTTTATCTAGAGCCTTTATAGTATCTGGCATCTGAGTAATAATCACATCATATTCTGGATAAGCCAATTTCAACGCAGGATCTCCAAGTAAAGTAAAACACCGCGTATTATTGGCTATTAAGCTTCCCGCACCTGCTGTCCCAGTATCTCCCACGGCCAAACTTCTTACTTTCGTCAATCGAGTTAAATCGCCAAGTCTTTGTTGACCACTTGCTATTGATGAGAAAGCAGCTTCAGTGAAACGAGTAGTAAGCGTAAGGTTTGGACTACCATAAACCGCTCTTGTCGTTGTGAGTAAAGCAACACCTCCACCATCCGGATTTAGCATTACGTATTCACCAGCAGAAGTTCGCCTTGGATCATCATATCTTGTAAATTCACATGTAGCCGTCACAAACACAGGCAGTCTAGGGCTATTAGACCATTTATTTATTGTTCCTACTTCCAAGACTCGTTCATGTGCCCAACCCAACTCACCTCCATGACCAATGTAATACATCATTAAGGCTCCTTTTTCAACCCTTTCAGAAATAGCTGCTGCCCCATCAGGATAACGTTGACCGCCAGATCCAGATACTTGGGTGTAAGAATCCATGAAGAGCTTTTGAATATTCATGCGAGAAGCACTATCCGCAACTATTTTATCAAGATCATCCGCATCATTCATAAAAACAAAAGGATTACCGTTAGACTCTGAATCATCAGCAACAAATGCTAACCAATTGCGCCATTCACCGAAAGATCTTGATGATGAATAGGCTATGGTTTTATTTACCATAGCTTCTGCTTCTGCTCTGCTTCGGGCCGGCAATCTACCAACACCTATATCTACAAGGTCATTCATCGCTTGACCTTCATCATCGTCAAGAAGTCCAAAATAGTCATCAGAAACAATAGATGAAGTAGGCGACAAACTATTACTAGTCTGGTAGGATGGAATAAAATTAGAGTTGCCAGATATTCTGTTCTTATAATCATAAGATGCATCTCCAAACAGAAGTAAATAGCCGGGAAGAGTTCCATTCTCTGCAATCGCTCTTTTGTAAAGCATGCGCATTAGTTCTTTTATAGCAGTAATATCCTGAACACCTCCTGAAAACTCATTGTAAACTTTTTCAATTTCAATTACTGCAACTTCAAAATCATCTGATTGCCTGTGTAAATCTGCTATTTGCTCAGCATAAGTTTTAAAAAGGGGATGAGTCAGGATCACATAGTCAATATTCCTTAGCGAATGCAGATTTTGATTTTCAACTGGTTTCACCTTTGTGGGTATTTTATAGCTTCCAATTTCAAATGCAATAAATTCGCGCAAAGTATCGGTGATTTGAGTAAACCAAAAACCTGACGTAACACTTCCGTTAAGTCTCATTCTTTTAACTTGGCCAAGGTCAGTAACATCCCAAACCTGGAAATTATCATCAATAGCCGATAAATTAAATTTCGTAATCCTATTAGCTCCAACAGTCTCCCGGTCTCTAAATGACATAAATGAATCTCGAATTTTCAAGGAGCGTTTTGCATTCAACTCTAATTCATCAACCCAACCGACAGCTTGAGGGTTTGAACTATTCAAAAATTCGATCTTGGTTAAAAAATTCGATCCCACAGGCATAAACTCAAACTGAAAACTCCCTCCTTTAGCGTATTCAGAAGCATACCCACTCGGCACAGGGCTTATACTATTCGTTTTGGCCGTTATTCCTTGATTCGGAATTGACACCTTCATTGAGGTCCCGCTCAACGAAACCGACCTAGCTGCATAGCTAACGGAAAGATAAGCTTGCTCAGTATTTACAATATCAGGTACAGAAAAACCAAAATCATAGAAAGGAACTTGCCCCAGTTGCTCTCCATACCATTGCCTACCTGATTTAATTAAATTGAAAAGATCAACTTCATGAAAATCTACGAAATCATAAATACTCGTAGTATAATTCGAAATCAAATCAGTTTGTTCGGTAATTCTCTTAGCCGAAGGCAAGGAAGCATTAATCGTAAGAAAATACGCATTCGAATCAGCATATGGACTTTTTTCGTGGACAAATTTGGCCCCTGCCTCTGACCAATTATCCTGATCTTCACCGTAAAACAGGAAATAATCTCCATTATCAAATATGCCATCCCCTCCATCCACAACTTCGATGGCCACTTCTATTAAGTCGTCCGTTTTTTCGATATCATTCTCTAAACTCAAAACACCACTCTTGGTTCCAAATAACCTTATTGAATTAGAAGATACAGAAGTCATTTCAAATCCACATTCTTCTAAAAATTTATAGTCCACTTTATAAACCGCATCCTCTCCGGTTGCAATTTTATACCACTGACCACTTTCCAAAACACTACTTAAAGCCCAGTTATTAGCATCTCGTCCATCGCGATTATTTCCTTCGATTAATACAATCGAGTATTGGAACTCTTCCAGTAAATAAACTCTGCCATCAATCATCGCAACTGAGTTAACAGTTAAATAAAGAAATCTAGACTGTCGCGAGGTTTTCACTGCACTTTGCAACGAAAATTTAGTGGGTAGTTTTAAATCCTTTAGAAATAAAAGTTCTTGAGCACTAGCAAGCCGGCTTTTGCCAACTCTTAAAAACGCCTTTGCATCGGCAAAGCCAGTTCCAATCTGAAAATTTCGAGTATAAACCGGTAGATAACTTTCGGGTTCTATTTGAGCACCCTCAAAAGAAATTTGAATTTTAACAATTTCATTGGCCTCATGAAATTCCTTGGGATCAACCCAAGTTAAGGTAATACTCTCAGAATAATTAGATTTAGAAAGCACCTCATTTTCAGATATAATCGAACCAATTTGAGCATTAGTCTTTGAGTAAACCAGCACGAAAAGGAGTAATAAAATTCCAAGTCGATAATTAAATTTCAAAACATTCTTCATACTAATCTTATATTCTTTTCGACAAATCAATGTTTTTTGTAGTTATATTTGTTCACTTGTTTTGCCTGAAAAACGAAGGTCTTAAAAACTTATTGCTACAGCAGAATAACGATTAAATAACCTATAAGGTTTGCAGGATAAATATATTCGTATAATTGCGGGGCTAGGAACGAACCACATAATGAGAAGACTAGGGTTACTAATAACGATACTTATAGGTACAATTTGCCAAACTGCGCAGGCGCAAGATCCCGCATTCAGTCAGTTTTATGCAAATCCGATTTATCTAAATCCTGCCCTCGCAGGATCAGCTGTATGTCCGAGAGCTATATTGAATTACAGAAATCAATGGCCTGGAATAGCATCAACCTATGTTACATATGCGGCATCGTATGATCAATATGTGCCAGGAATCAAAGGCGGAATTGGATTACAGGCCTATCATGACAGGGCAGGTAACGGTATAATAAACACGAATAGTGTAAGCGGCATGTATGCCTATCAAACAGCACTTGACAAAAATGTAAGCATCAAGGCAGGTTTTCAAGCAACCTACTATCAGAGAAGCATTGCTTGGGATCAATTAACCTTTGGTGATCAAATAGATCCTCGATATGGTTTTATTTTTAGTACAGCTGAAACACCGATAAACAACAACGTCAACAAGCTAGATTTTAGTGCAGGCGCTCTTATTTTTACGGACAAAGTTTATGCTGGCTTTTCAGCTCACCACCTTACCCAACCTGACGAATCATTTTTCAAGAATACAGAAAGTAGATTACCCCGAAGGTATACTGCTCACGCAGGAGCGCTCATTCCTTTGGATAAAAGAAACCCAGAAGACGGGAGCATCAGCCCCAATATAGTTCTCAAAAGCCAAGGTCAATTTACTGAACTTAATCTTGGGATGTATGTAAACAAAGGACCTATAACTGGCGGTATTTGGTACAGATGGGATGATGCATTGATTTTCTTAGTGGGACTTTACACGGATGAGTTCAGATTCGGATATAGTTATGACATCACGACATCATCATTAGGAACTCAAACCCTAGGTTCTCACGAAATATCCATTACTTTCAATTTCCCTTGTCCTAAAAAATCTCCGAGATTACGACAAATGAAATGTCCACAGTTCTAAGACTTGAGTCTTTCAACTGCTTTGTCTGAGCAATAATTATTTCTCTATCTTCGTTTCCTCTAAAATTTTAGGAATTTAATCATCTAGATATGAAATTCAGGAATTCACTCTTTCTGCTGATCGCCATTTTATTTTTGGCATCATGCGGCAATGAAAAATCATCTATTACAGGCTGGAATTACAACGACCCTGATAACGGAGGTTTTCAAAAATACGCTTTCGAAGAACAAGAAACAGGTCCAAACTTAGTTCTTGTTGAAGGCGGAACTTTCACAATGGGACGGGTTGAGCAAGATTTTATGTATGATTGGAACAACGTGCCAAGAAGGGTCACCGTTTCTTCTTACTATATCGATCAAACTGAAATTTCAAATTTTCACTGGCTCGAGTACTTGTATTGGACCAAAAGGGTTTATGGAATTGATTATCCAGAATTATACAAGAAAGCACTTCCTGACACTTTGGTTTGGAGGTCAAAATTGGCATACAATGAACCTTATGTAGATTACTATTTAAGACACCCCGCATACAGAGATTATCCAGTTGTTGGAGTAAACTGGCTTCAAGCTACTGACTTTTGTGGATGGAGATCAGACAGAGTTAATGAATATATTTTGATTCGTGAAGGTCTATTGGTTCATAACGTTGACCAAATTGGTGAAGACAATTTTAATACAGACGCATATTATTCAAACCAGTACAATTCAGGAAAAAGAATTGAAGGGCTCGCTGATCTAAACCCAAACGGAACTGGTTATCGAAACGTAAAAATGGAAGACGGAATCTTACTTCCAAAATATCGCCTGCCGACAGAAGCTGAATGGGAATTCGCTGCATTTGGGTTGATTGGTAATAGTGTGGGCGAAAGAATTGTTGAAAAAAGACTTTACCCATGGAATGGTCACGCAGTAAGGAATCCAGATGAGGCGTACATAGGAATGATGCTTGCAAACTTCAAAAGAGGACGAGGAGACAACATGGGTGTAGCCGGAAACTTAAATGATAATGCCGACATTACTGCGCCTGTTTTTTCTTACTGGCCAAATGATTATGGTTTATACAACATGGCTGGAAATGTAAGCGAGTGGGTTATGGACGTTTATCGCCCATTGTCAATGGAAGATGTTGATGATTTCAGACCATTCAGAGGTAATGTTTTCCAAACGAAGCAAAGAGATAACGAAGGACTTCTACTCGATAAATATGATATTCCAATTTACGATCTCAAAGGCCTACAAAGCTATTTGAACGATTTTTATGATCAAACATTTGATGGCGCTAATGATCAAGAAGGAGAATTATTGACAACATTAACAGAACAAATTGAAAGAGCGTTGGAACTCCTAGCTGACGATCAAAAATATGAAGCTAACGTAGTTATTGTTGAAGAATCTATTGAAGCTATTAAGGGGTCTGATGAGTCGGTAAAAATTGCACCTATTCTTTTGAAAGATTATTCTTCTTATATCGTTATTCGTCCTGGAGAAATTAGATATCGAGAAACGAAAGTTGAGGAAAACATTGATAGAAGAAACTACAAAAGATCAGACAACATTAATTATCTTGATGGTGATCCAAAATCACACTTAGACGAACCGCATTGGTCTTCTTTTGAAGATAGTGATAAAACAGAATCAGGAAGCATGTATGTTTATCCCGGTCAAGGTCAAAGTGCAGACGACTTTGCATCGATGGTAAATGACCATGCTAGGGTTTACAAAGGTGCCTCTTGGAATGACAGAGCATATTGGATGGTTCCTGGCACAAGAAGATTTCTAGATGAAAGACAATCTACACCTACCATTGGATTTAGATGTGCAATGGACAGAGTAGGAAGCCCAGTAGGATTGGGTGGGTCTCGTTAATAAATAGACTAAAAAAAAACAAAATAAAAAAGGCCTCAATTAAGGCCTTTTTTATTTTAGGCAAATGAATTCAATTCAAAATATTTATCGAGCCTTTCTACAATCCTCTGGAATAAATACTGATACGAGAACCCTGAAACCAGGACAAATATTCTTTGCCTTGAAAGGAGATAATTTTAATGGAAATGACTTCGCCATTAAAGCTCTAAATGAAGGATGCAGCTATGTTGTAGCAGATGAAGATCGTATAGAATTCAAGTCAGAAAAGAATATTATCGTAGTTGAAAGTGTTCTTAAAACACTTCAACAACTCGCTCATCACCATCGAATCCATCTCAAAATTCCAATAATTGGATTGACTGGAAGCAACGGAAAAACAACTTCCAAAGAACTGCTGAAAGCAGCTCTGAGCAAGCATTACAATTGCTACGCTACAAAAGGCAACTTAAACAATCATATTGGTGTACCACTATCGGTTCTAGAAATCAACGTGAATCACGAAATAGCAGTCATTGAAATGGGAGCCAATCATCAGAAAGAAATAGAATTGCTTTGTTCTATCTGCACTCCTGATTCAGGATATATTACTAATATAGGACTCGCTCATTTGGAAGGTTTCGGTGGTGAAGAAGGTGTGTACAAGGGCAAAAAAGAGTTGTTTGACTTTCTTTCAGAAAACGGTTCCACCATTTTTGTAAATGAAGATGACCCAAAAGTGGTTAGAGCAGTAAGCAATCTTAAAACAATAGGTTACGGAAAATCAGCTACATCTATTTATCAAGGGAATTTTGAGCTTAACCAGGAAGGATTGAAAGTTTTTTGGTGGAGAAATAATGATAAACAATTGGTTCACGAAATTCAAACGAACTTAACCGGAAGCTACAATTTCAGCAATGTTTTGTCCGCGGTTGCTGTGGCAAGATATTACGGAGTGTCGCCAGAAAAAATCAAAGCCGGTATTGAAGAATATATTCCAACGAATAATCGCTCTCAAGTAATCAAAACAGAACTTGGAAACACGGTAATCGTGGACTGCTACAATGCAAATCCGAGTAGCATGTTAGCTGCACTTGAAAATGTTGAGTTGCGAACAGATTCAAAAAAATTCCTGATTCTTGGAGACATGCTTGAAATTGGAGATCTATCCGAGTCAAAACATCGAGAAATATTGGTTAAGGCTAATGAGATAGTCAACACTAAAACGTTTTTGGTCGGCCCTGAATTCGGTAAGGTATCAGATGGAAAAGCTTCTCATTTTGAAAAGACCGAATCGCTCAAAGCTTTCATTTCAGAGAATCCGATTACACAATCACTTGTGCTTTTGAAAGGATCTAGAAAAATGAAGCTCGAACAAATGCTCGAGCTTCTCTAAAATCACCATGACTGACAGAGCTTATTCTGTAATAACTGCCCTGCTTATAACAATACGCTGTACTTCGCTAGTACCTTCATAAATCTGAGTAATTTTTGCGTCACGCATTAAGCGCTCAACATGGTATTCTTTAACGAATCCATAACCTCCGTGAACCTGAACGGCTTCAACCGTAACGGCCATAGCTACTTCTGAGGCCTTAAGTTTAGCCATAGCACTTTCTTTCCCAAACGGCTTCTTTTGATCTTTACACCAAGCCGCTTTAAAACACAACATTCTGGCAGCTTCAATCTCAACGGCCATGTCAGCTAACTTAAAAGCAATTGCTTGATGTTGATTGATGGTTTTGCCAAAAGCTTTTCTTTCTTTAGAATAAGCCAAAGCCAATTCGAATGCACCAGATGCAATTCCGAGCGCTTGTGCAGCAATTCCAATTCTTCCGCCCTCTAATGTTTTCATAGCGAAGCTGAATCCAAAGCCATCCTCACCAATTCGATTCTCCTTTGGAACTTTCACATCATTGAACAGCAGGGTATGCGTATCTGAACCACGAATACCGAGCTTATTCTCCTTTGCACCAACAATGAAGCCAGCCATATCGCGCTCTACGATTAAGCAATTGATTCCTTTATGGCCCTTTTCAACATCAGTCTGAGCTATTACTAAGTACACAGAGGCACTACCACCATTGGTAATCCAGTTCTTTGTACCATTAAGTAAATAATAATCTCCCATGTCTTGTGCAGTAGTGCGTTGGGATGTTGCATCGCTACCCGCTTCAGGCTCGCTTAAACAAAAAGCACCAATAATTTCACCTTTAGCCAATGGCACAAGGTATTTCTGCTTTTGTTCTTCGGAACCAAACTTCTCAATTCCCCAGCAAACTAAGCTGTTGTTGACAGACATACAAACGGAAGCACTTGCATCCACTTTTGAAATTTCTTCCATGGCAAGTACGTACGAAATAGTGTCCATGCCACCACCGCCATACTCCGGAGAAACCATCATGCCCATGAAGCCAAGTTCGCCTAATTGTTTAATTTCTTCAGCTGGGAAAATTTGCTTTTCATCTCGTTCGATGACCCCAGGTTTTAATACATTTTGAGCAAAATCACGGGCAGCATCTCTTACCGCTTTTTGCTCTTCGGTTAATTCAAAAAACATATCTAAATCGGATTTTTCCTGTTAAACTTTGTGGTAACGACAAAAGTAACTTTTGAGATGGATTCAACAGCAATAATAGGAGTTGGTTTAATGTGTGGCACATCGCAAGATGCACTTGATTTGGCAGTGGTAAAATTCACACCAACTGCTTCCAGATTTGAACTTGACATTTTACTTACGCAAGCTTTTGAAATTCCCTTTGAACTAGCACTAACTCTCAAGTCGGCTGAACGACTAAGCGGATTAGAATTAAGTCTTTTAAATAATGCAGTCGGTCGATTTTTTGGTGATTGCGTTAATCAAGCACTCGCCAAAACAGAATACAAACCGAACTTTGTGGCTTCGCATGGAATAACCATTTTTCACCAACCTGAACATAAACTTACGTTGCAAATAGGAAGTGGTGCCGAAATAGCTTCAATCACAAAACTCAAAACCATCTGCGACTTTAGAACAAGCGATATTGCTCTTGGAGGAAATGGAGCGCCTCTTGTTCCTTTTGCAGACAGTATTTTATTCAGTGATTACGACTTCACATTAAATCTTGGCGGATTTGCGAACATCGCTTCAATGAACTCCGAAATTGCCGGATTCGATATTACCGTTTGCAATTTGGCTCTCAACCAAATTATATCTGAAAAAGGTTTGTCTTTCGACAATAATGGTGCAGAAGCCCGAAAAGGCAAGGTGGACATTGAGCTTTTAAATTCTTTAAATAATCTAACCTTTTTCAAAGCACACGGTCCTAAATCTCTAGGTAAAGAATGGTTTGAAAAAGAATATTCACCTATCCTGAAAGCCTCAAAAATCTCCATGAATGACCAACTGAGAACCGTTTGCGATCATATTGGAATTCAAATTGGGAGTCATCTTCACGAAAGTAAAAGAACATGCTTAGTAACGGGAGGTGGAGCTTATAATCTTACACTCGTAGATGCCATAAAGCACCACTCAAAGTGTGAAATCATTATTCCCGAAAAGGAAATGATTGACTACAAAGAAGCAATTTGCTTTGCTTTTCTAGGATTATGCCGCTCACTTGAAAAACAAAATATTTCGAAGACGGTAACAGGCGCAAAACTAAACTCAATTGGAGGTGCAATTTATTTGCCTCCGTTGGCAGATTAGCCTTAACATTTCGAACAAAAACAGGGTTAAAATTTACCTAGCTGGCATACCGCTTTTTTTACATTTGCACCGGCTTCAAAAAGCCAAAAAGTCGCAGAATGAAAGATTTATTAGAAAAGTTCGAGAATAAAGCTCCTGAAATAGTTTTTGAATGGAGTGATTCGGAAACCGAAGCTAAAGGGTGGGTAGTAATCAATAGTCTGAGAGGTGGAGCCGCTGGTGGTGGCACAAGAATGCGCGTTGGTTTAGATAAACGTGAGGTAGAGTCGTTAGCGAAAACGATGGAAGTGAAATTTACGGTTGCTGGACCTCCAATTGGTGGCGCAAAAAGCGGAATTAACTTCGACCCAAAAGACCCTAGAAAAGATGGCGTTTTAAGACGTTGGTATAAAGCTGTTCATCCTTTGCTCAAAAACTATTATGGCACTGGTGGAGATTTAAACGTGGATGAAATTCATGAAGTGATTCCGATCACAGAAAGCAATGGTCTTTGGCATCCACAAGAAGGAATTGTAAACGGCCATTTCAAGCCAGATGCAGCTTCTCACCTAAAAAAAGTAACACACCTAAGAGACGGTGTTTCTAAAATATTATCTGATGCCAAGTTTTCACCAGAGGTTGATCGCAATTATTTAGTTGCTGACATGATCACTGGTTATGGCGTTTCTGAAGCGGTGAGACATTATTATCAGATTTGGGAAAATACAGATTTGCAAGGCAAACGAGTGATTATTCAAGGTTGGGGTAATGTAGGTTCGGCAGCGGCATTTTACATGGCGCAAGCTGGAGCTAAAGTTATTGGAATTATAGACCGTGTTGGTGGATTGATCAATGAGAATGGATTCACTTATGACGAAATCAAAACGTTATTCTTAAATAAAGATGGCAATGCGCTGAAGGCAGATAACATGCTTTCTTTTGAAGAAATAAATGAGAAAATTTGGAGTATTGGAGCAGAGGTATTCTTGCCTTGCGCTGCTTCAAGGCTTATCACTCAAGAACAAGCTGATACCATGATAAGCAATGGACTTGAGGTAATTTCATCGGGTGCAAATGTTCCTTTTGCAGATCCACAAATTTTCTTCGGACCAATTGGCGACAACGTTGACAATCGCATCAGCTTATTACCGGATTTTATTGCCAACTGCGGCATGGCTCGCGTTTTTGCTTATTGCATGAGCGATGATTATGTTCAAACAGATGAAGCGATTTTTGGTGATGCATCTAATACGATTAAAAATGCACTGGCCAATGTGCATACTAAGTCTAATGCCAACACTAAAATTGCCAAAACAGCTTTCGAAATTGCTTTAACCCAACTCGTTTAATAATTGTAAAGTGGACGAACTACAGCACTTTCTAAGCAAGATAATCCTCGGCAATTCAGTTGGAGATTATTTAATCGTCTTGGGAGCATTAGTTACAACCTTATCACTTAACGCATTTCTATCTCACAGAATCAGTGATGCACTTTTCAAGCTAATTACCAAGCGCAACACTACCTTAGACAAAGACACCCTTTACAAGCTTATCGCAAAACCATTAAGGAATATAATTGCCCTATTGGTTTTGTTTGTGTGTACTTCACACTTAGAATATCCAGCATCATGGGATATTGCTCCAAAAAGCGAATTTGGATTACGGCTAGTGATTCACCGCGCTTATTTATCAGTACTGATCCTAAGTTTTACATGGGCATGCTTGAAGTTTGCTGAATTCTTAGGCCTAATGCTAATGGCAAAAGCTGAGTTAACAGAAAGTAAATCTGATGATCAGCTCATTCCATTTATGATCGAAATCTTGAAGGTTTTGGTGGTAACCTTCGGGATATTTTTCCTGATGGGAGCCGCATTTAAGGTAGATATAGGGGCCTTGATTGCTGGTTTAGGAATTGGTGGTTTGGCATTGGCACTTGCTGCAAAAGAAAGTCTCGAAAACCTGCTAGCATCGTTTGTCATTTTCTTTGACAAACCATTTGTAATCGGAGATTTGGTGCAAGTAAATGGTGTGGTAGGAACGGTTGAAAAAATTGGATTCAGAAGCACGCGAATTAGAACACTCGAAAAAAGCTATTTGACACTTCCAAACCGTCAGATGATTGACAACACGCTTGACAATTTGAGCATGCGTACGTTTAGACGAGTGAGTTTCAACATAGGTGTTGAATATGGCACATCTGAGCAACAGCTAAAAGCTATAGTAACAGAAATCCAAAAATTTATTGATGAACATCCAAACACCAATCAAGATGGAGAAATCCATTTTATGGAATTTGGAGCAAGTTCGCTAGATATTATGGTGCTTTATTTTATTGATACCATGGATTACAGCATTTTCTTAAGAATCAAAGAAGAAGTAAACTTTGAAATCATGCGCATTGTGAAACGCAACAATGCCGATTTTGCCTTTCCTACTCAAACAATTCATCTCGCTAAAAGTTAAAAACAGAATCGTATGTACATTTTAATGGTTGTTGTATTTGTTCTAGGTTATCTAGCGATAGCATTAGAACATCCTATCAAAATCGACAAAGCAGCTAGCGCATTGCTTATTGGCGCAATTACTTGGACAATTTTTGCGCTTGGCGCAGATGTTATCTTAGAGGGAAGTCCTCAACTAGCCGAATACTTGCATGAGTATGGTTTGCTAAACAATGGCGAAACAACTACACCGTTACATTATGTAACCCACGAATTAAGCCACCACATTTCTGAAATTGCAGAAATTCTTTTCTTTCTTCTTGGTGCGATGACCATTGTAGAATTAATAGATGCTCACGAAGGTTTTGCATTAATCACCGATAGAATCAACACCACAAGCAAAACAAAACTGATGTGGATTTTATGCTTGTTAACTTTCTTTTTGTCTGCAGCACTTGATAATCTTACAACAGCAATTGTTATGTCGGCATTGCTTAAAAAGCTTGTGAAAAACAAAGAAGATTTATGGCTCTATGCAGGTATGATTATTCTCTCAGCAAACGCTGGTGGTGCATGGTCTCCGATTGGCGATGTTACTACCATTATGCTTTGGATTGGTGGCCAAGTTACCGCTGCCAATATTGTACTTAAACTTTTGCTTCCTTCATTAACATGTTTGATTGTTCCATTGGTTGTTTTAAGTTTCAGAATGAAAGGCGATGTGGAACGCAAACTTGGCATGGTTGAAAGAGAACACCTTGAAGATCGCACAACACCATTAGAGCAAAAGACAGTGCTATTCTTAGGAGTTGGCGCTCTCTTATTTGTTCCTGTGTTTAAAACAGTGACTCACTTACCTCCTTTTATGGGAATTCTTTTAGGACTTGGTGTGCTTTGGACAGTAACCGAAATCATGCACCGATCTAAAAACAAATCAGATAAAACCAAGCTATCAGTAATTGGTGTACTTCAAAAAATCGACACCCCAAGTGTGCTTTTCTTCTTAGGAATTCTTGCTGCAGTAGGCTCTCTGCAATCTGCTGGTCACCTTACTGTTTTGGCTAAATTTCTAGAAGAATCTATTGGAGACATGTATGCGATAAACATGGTTATCGGTGTGTTGAGTTCTATTGTAGATAACGTACCTCTTGTGGCTGGAGCTATGGGTATGTATGACCTTTTACCTGAAGGCGCTGCTGCCATTGCGGGCACTGCTTATCCTGTAGATCACTCATTTTGGGAATTTTTAGCTTACTGTGCTGGAACCGGAGGAAGTATCCTCATCATTGGTTCTGCAGCAGGTGTAGCTGTAATGGGAATATTAAGCGTAGACTTTATATGGTATTTGAAAAAGATCTCTTGGTTAGCCTTTATCGGCTATGTTTCAGGAGCCGCAGTTTTCATTTTATCTGATTTATTCTTGCATTAAAAGCTTTTTTCAATTTTTCCCAAAAAGCGGTCTTGAGATTTCTTAAGACCGCTTTTTTTTGCGTTCATCTAAAAAATTGGGGTCTTCGTCAATTAACACTCACATCTTTACAATTCAGCGAGCATAGCCACGTTTAGCAGCAGGAGCACATTACATTAGTGCATTCAAATTCCATAATTATATGCTATTAAATCTGTTGTTACAAGGTGCTGGCGAAACAGGTGCTGAAGGTTCTACTGAAGTAGTTCCAACCGAAAAAACGCTTTCTATATTAGAGCTTATCGCCAATGGTGGTTGGTACATCATGATTCCACTCGGAATACTTTCAGTTGTAGCCGTTTATATATTTATAGAACGATTTATAGCGATCAGAAAAGCATCGAAAGAAGATCCACAATTCATGAATCAAATAAAAGATTTCATTCATGATGGTAAAATTGATGCCGCAAATCATCTATGTAAGCAAACCGACACAACTTATGCTCGCATGATTGAAAAAGGAGTGAAAAGAATTGGCAAACCGTTAGGTGATATTAGTGCTGCAGTAGAAAATGTGGGCAAGCTTGAAGTTTTCAAATTAGAAGAAAGCCTTTCTACATTAGCAACCATTGCTGGTGCTGCACCAATGATCGGTTTCTTGGGAACAGTAATCGGGATGATCATCGTTTTTCACGAAATGAGAATCAGCGATAGCGGTATTGAAATCGAAGCGCTTTCGGGAGGAATCATGCAAGCGATGGTAACAACCGTTGCTGGTTTAGTAATCGGGATTATTGCTTACATAGCTTACAACGTGCTTGTTGCACGAGTTGAAAAAGTAGTTTACAAAATGGAAGCTACTACGATAGAATTCATGGATTTACTTCAAGAGCCTGCTGAATAATGAGCATCAGATCAAGAAATAAAGTTGAAGTAAGTTTTAGCATGTCGAGCATGACAGATATCGTGTTCCTATTGCTGATCTTCTTCATTATTCTATCCACACTAGTGTCTCCATTTGGTGTGAAAGTGGACTTGCCTACAGGTAAAAGTAGAACTACCGAACATCCCAAGATAGATGTAAGTATCACAAGTGATTTACAGTACAGCTTAAACGGTTCTTACCTTACAAAGTCTGAACTTAGAGAAGGATTGCGCAGGTATAAAGGAGGTACAGAAAAAGTGGTTTTACATGTAGATAAAACCATTCCGACAGGAGAAACCATTGAAATTTTGTCAATGGCAAAAGAATTTGGATTAGAAATCGTTATTGCAACAACACCTAAATAATGGAACTTATTAAAAATAAAAACAAGCGTCAGAGCTTTATTGCATCGGTAATATTTCATGCATTACTGATGATTGTATTTGTTTTTTATGGTCTTTCCATGCCTGATCCAATGCCTGAAGAAATTGCACTTTCAGTTCAGCTTGATTTGGGTAATACTGATTTGGGCTCAGGAGACGAACAACCTCAAAGCACTGAAGAGCCAGAGGAAGTTGAACCTCAGGAACAAGAAGTTGTAGAAGAAGTAACCAGCACACCTGACCCAATTGCTACTCAAGACGAGCCATCATCATACGAAGTGGTAAAGCCAATTGAACAGCAAAAACCAAAGGAACAACCGAAAGAAAAACCTAAGCCAGAATTAGACTCACGCTTAAAAAATGTGATCAAAAGCAATCCATTTCAAAGTGCTAAAGACAACACTAGTGAAGGCCAAGGAAGCAGTAATCAAGCGGGTGACCATGGAAAACCCGATGGAGTTGATGGAGGAACATCACTCACTGGCGGTCCGAATAAAGGTGTTAGAGGAAATTTAGCGGGAAGGTCTTTTCAAGGTGCGCCAAGAATTCAGTCAGACCTTCAAGAAAGTGGCAAGATTGTCATCAACATTATTGTAGACAGACAAGGCAATGTGGTGCGTGCTACACCTGGTGGACGCGGAACTACCATTACCAATGCAGCACTAACTGCCAGAGTTTTAGAATCGGCTAGAAAAGCGAAATTCTCGCCAAGCGAAAATGCTGCTACCGAACAGCCTGGAACACTCGAGTACATTTTCATTTTAGAATGACCTATCAGCAAACGCTGGACTATCTTTTTGCCCAGCTACCGATGTATCAACGCATTGGAAAGGCAGCTTATAAAGCTAACCTAGACAATACTTGGTGGCTAATGGAGCAATTGAATGCGCCACACAAAAAGTTTAAAAGCATTCATGTTGCTGGAACAAATGGTAAAGGCAGCACCTCTCACCTACTTGCCTCTATTTTTCAAGAAGCTGGATTTAAAACGGGTTTATACACATCTCCCCACTTGGTGGATTTTAGGGAGCGAATTCGAGTAAATGGTGAAATGATTTCAGAGCAATCTGTCATCGCGTTCACCCAAAACTACAAAGACACTTTTGCCAACCAAGGACTTTCATTTTTTGAATGGACAGTTGGCCTTGCATTTGATCATTTCGCAAAAGAAAATGTTGACATAGCCATTGTAGAGGTTGGTTTAGGCGGAAGACTTGATAGCACAAATGTGATTTTACCCGAGCTCAGTATCATTACCAATATTGGCTATGATCACGTTCAGTTTTTGGGAAACACACTTGACAAAATCGCAGCAGAAAAAGCCGGTATTATTAAAGAAAGTATTCCTGTAATCATCGGAAAAACGCAAGATGAAACTGTGACAGTTTTTCAATCTATTGCTAATGATAAAAAGGCCGAAATCATATTTGCAGATCAACAAGAGTTTGACGTAATTCCTTCGTCACCACTTCTTGGAAACTACCAAGAAGAGAACTTTAAAACTGTGCTAACCGCATGCAAGAAATTGCAGCATCTAGGGTTTAAACTAACTTCATCCAATATTCAAAAGGGATTTCAAAATGTATTGAAAAACACACAATTAAAAGGTCGATGGGATATTGTACAATCAGACCCAAGAATAATATGTGATGTTGGTCATAACAAGGAAGGTTTAATTCAAAACATACGGCAACTGCAAAGCACAACCCAAGGTGATTTACACTTCTTGCTTGGCTTTGTCAATGATAAAGAAATTGGAGAAATCATTGATTTATTTCCTGAAAACGCATTTTACCATCTCACACAAGCTTCTGTTCCACGCGCACTACCTGCAAATGAGCTTGAAAACTATTTTTTTAACAAAAAAGCATCCTTCAAAAAATATACTGATGTAGCTGATGCCTTGGCAAATTCAGTACCTCAACTAAAGAAAAACGATACATTATATGTAGGTGGCAGCACTTTTATTGTTGCGGATTTTTATAACGCTTTGCTATAGAAATAAATTATTCTACATTTGATGTAGCAGTAATTTACTGTTAGGGCAAATTTTTAATTAATCGCAATATTTTATTTTATGGGACTAAAAAAGTATTGGGATGAAAAGTGGGAAACGGTAGACCTTAGCCACTTAAATCTCAGAAAGAAATACTCCATATCTAACTATGGACGTATTATCAGCTACAAAGAAAAAATGGAAGATGGTAAAATCCTAAAAGCGACCGACATCAATGGTTATGCTGCTTTTAGATACCGTCAATTCGTAAAAACAGACGAAGGAACTAAACCAAAAAGTTCTCAAATCTACATTCACCGATTGGTGGGTGAATATCATCTTGGCCCAAAACCAACTGAAGATCATACTTATATTCTTCACATGGACTACAACAAGTTGAATAATCACATTTCTAACCTTCGCTGGGCAACGAAACGCGAAATGGAAATTCACCAACAAAGCAGTCCACTTGTAATAGCTGCAAGAAAAAGAAGAATTGAACTTCACATTCAAGGTTATAGAAAGCTAAACGAAGCTCAAGTAATCAGACTTAAGAAGAAGCTTTTGGATCCAAACAGAAAAACAAGATTGAAAATTCTTGCTAAGCAATTTGGTGTTTCAGAAATGCAACTTCACAGAATTAAAACTGGTCAAAACTGGGGCCACATCAAGGTAGATCTTGATACTCCAGATCCAGATGATGATGCTGAAGCATAAATAAATGAAATCCCCGACCTGATTGGCCGGGGATTTTTTTTTGCTATCTGCGAGCCACACCATTATCGCTCATGGCTTGCGCATTTTTCATTAATTGCACACACTCTCTTCTGTAACCTTCCGCATCCTTACCCACAGCTGATTGAGCTAATGAAATAGCTGCTTCATAAGTTGTTGTGCCTTTGTATTCTGAGTTTCTCAACAACATACCAAACTGAGCCATAGATGCGCTCCATTTCAAATTATCCGATTCCATATGATTCTTACGATCAGAAGTTTTGACAGTGGTAGTCATTAACTTACTTTGATCAGCATCAGGTTCCTTATATCTGAGTTTAAGCGTAGCTACTTCATTGGTAAAAAGAGTTGGGCGTTTTAATTCAAGTGTTTGCTCTTGGTATTTTA
>JANRBI010000126.1 GCA_030727625.1 Salibacteraceae bacterium | reverse complement strand
GATGCGTGATGAAAATACTCTTTACGCTTTGGTTCCATAACCCAAAGCGTGAGTCAGAAATCGCTTTGGTAATTTGATGCTTCTGAATCAAGGTTTTTAGCACTCCATGCTCTCGCCAAATGCTGTGCAATAATCTTGGTCCGGTTAGTGTAAAGTGACGTACCATGTTGCCATCTTTCGGATACGTAATTTCCATAAATGGAATTTCCACGAAAGTGGCAGCGGGAAAATGCTCTTGCAACAATGCTTTTTGACCGCCAGTGGCAGCAATGTAAACCACATTGCCCGCTTGCATTTCATTGTAAATAATGGGAATGCAGCGGGCAGCGTGACCTAAACCCCAATGCAATGGGGCTATTAATGTGCGTTCGGCTTTCATTGAGCCGCCAAAGTAAGTTAGTTCTTGGCCAAAACGGTAAACGGAATTACGGATGTGCCAACATTTGTCTCAATAGAGATAAAATAGTTGCCGGCACTCAGTTCGCTTACGTTGATGTTGTGTTCAGGATTTGAAATTTGCTTTACCAAAGCGCTGTTCACATCTCTTATAATTACATTCCTTAGTACATCATTCGCGTCAAGCACAATGTTTAAAACATCTGAGGTAGGATTTGGATATAGTTTGATGTTGCTTTCTGCAATTTTATTAATTCCAACTCCATTATAACCTGCTTCATTACTGTAGTTTGATTGACCTACATTGTTTTTTGCATAAACACGATAAATGTATTCTGTACCAAACATAGTTACGTTTTGATCAGCATAAAAAACGGTGTTTGTAATTGCGCTATCTATCACCACGAAACTGTTGTTTCCTGCAACAGATCGCTCGATGATCCAAAGGTTTTCGTTGTTGAAACTATCGGTCCAGTTTAACTCTATCGTACCAGTATTATAATTTGGCGTAGCTGATAAAGTGATTTCAAAATCGTCTGGCGCGGTTGGTTCGGTAATCACAAATGCACCTGGATTTATGTTAAAGAAAATATTGTCAGCCGCTTCAACTCGCACTCTATGTTGACCGCCAAGTGTGTTGGGTATTTGCACTGCGTAGCTGCCTGTGTTGGGCACACCTAGTGCTAATGTGTCAGAAATTTCGAGGCCATTATTGATACATAAATAAATATTTACTGTTTGGCAATTGATGGGAGCTTGGTCTGTAATAGCCACATCCCAATTGATGAAGTAGGTGCTTCCAGCTTCTACACTTTCACCAGATGCTGGAGTAAGCACCTCAAAAGGAC
>JANRBI010000125.1 GCA_030727625.1 Salibacteraceae bacterium | reverse complement strand
GTCCTTTTGAGGTGCTTACTCCAGCATCTGGTGAAAGTGTAGAAGCTGGAAGCACATACTTCATCAATTGGGATGTGGCTATTACAGACCAATCACCTATCAATTGCCAAGCGGTAAACATCTATTTATGCATCAATAATGGTCTTATCATTTCAGACACACTAGCCTTAGGTGTGCCAAATACAGGAAGCTATGCGGTGCAAATACCAAACACACTTGGCGGTCAGCACAGAGTAAGAGTTGAAGCTGCCGATAACATCTTCTTCAACATTAATCCTGGAGCATTTATAATTACCGAACCAACCGTGCCTGGCGATTTCGGTATAGAGCTTACCGCTTTACCAAACTACAACAACGGCACCATCGAGCTAAACTGGAACGATAGTTTCAACAACGAAAACCTTTGGATCATCGAGCGTTCTGTGGCAGGTAACAACAATTTCGCAGTGATCGATAGCGTGATTACAAACACTGTTTTTTATGCTGATCAAAACGTTACCATGTTTGGTACAGAATACGTTTATCGTGTTTACGCAAAAAACAATGTAGGTCAATCAAACTACAGCAATGAAGCTGGCTATTCGGGAGTAGGAATCAATAAAATTGCAGAAAGCAACATCAAGCTTTATCCAAACCCAACATCAGAAGTATTGAACATTTCGCTTGACGCGAATGATGTACTCAAAAATGTAATCATCAGAGATGTGAACAGTGCTTTGGTAAAGCAAATTTCAAATCCTGAACATAGCATCAACGTAAGCGAACTGAGTGCTGGCAACTATTTTATCTCTATTGAGACAAATGTTGGCACATCCGTAATTCCGTTTACCGTTTTGGCCAAGAACTAACTTACTTTGGCGGCTCAATGAAAGCCGAACGCACATTAATAGCCCCATTGCATTGGGGTTTAGGTCACGCTGCCCGCTGCATTCCCATTATTTACAATGAAATGCAAGCGGGCAACGTGGTTTATATTGCTGCCACTGGCGGTCAAAAAGCATTGCTGCAAGAGCATTTTCCCGCTGCCACTTTCGTGGAAATGCCATTTATGGAAATTACGTATCCAAAAGATGGCAACATGGTACGTCACTTTACACTAGCCGGACCTAGATTATTGCACAGCATTTGGCAAGAGCATCGAATTCTAAAAACCTTGATTCAGAAGCATCAAATCACCAAAGTGATTTCCGACTCACGCTTTGGGTTATGGAACCAAAGCGTAAAGAGTATTTTCATCACGCATC
>JANRBI010000124.1 GCA_030727625.1 Salibacteraceae bacterium | reverse complement strand
AGAAATGCAGCCAAGAAAAAGATGTATAAACCAATGCTCAAACTTGGGTCGAGCAAGTTGTATTTGAGGTTGATGAAATACAAGCAAAGTATCGCGACAAGAATGATGTATTTAGCATTTTTTCCAGCTGAAAACAGCGTGATCAGTTCGGCCTTTTTCTCTTCGCTCAGCTTTAGGTTGGCTTTTTTATTCATCACGCTGGACACGAGAATGGCCACCAACAGAAAAATCATCCCAATCATGTAATTGTCCATGCAGTGTTTGTTTTGGCTGGAAAAGTAGCTTGTTTTTTAATGATGGTAGCGATGAATGTGTTTCGAAATTCTTTTACCTTTTCATCTCATTTTCTGATCAATGAAAGAACTGAAGTATTTGTTAGCATACATCATTCCAGCCTCAACGGTGGTTGCATTGTATTTTAAAGGCTCATATAGCTATGCTACATTGGTTGTGGCTTTTGGTATTATTCCATTGCTCGAATTGGTGATTCCGAGCAATGCTCAAAACATAGCTGAGGAAAACGAGCCAGCATTGCTAAGTCTGCGGATTTATGACCTATTACTATATGCCATGGTGCCCATACAATACGGGATTTTGGGCTATTTCATGTTTGTCTTAACTTCATCAGATTTGGCGCTTTATGAAATAATCGGTTTAGTAATTAGTGTCGGTATTCAAAACGGAGCAATAGGCATAAATGTGGCGCATGAGCTCGGCCATCGCTCAAGCAAGTTTGAGCAGTTTTTTGCTAAAGCGCTCTTGTTGACTTCGCTTTACATGCACTTTTTTATCGAGCATAATCGCGGTCATCACAGGTATGTTTCTACACCTAAAGATCCAGCAACAGCAAGGCTCAATGAGACAGTTTATCGGTTTTGGTTTCGATCTATTATTGGCAGCTTTTTAAGTGCATGGCACATTGAAAAAACAGAATTGGCAAAGCACAATAAATCGATTTGGAGCTTGAATAATCAAATGTTACAGTTCATTTTTCTGCAACTCGTCCTGACCATTTTAGCCTACTTATTTGCAGGCATCTCGGGTGTTATTTGTTTTGCAAGCAGTGCTCTTATCGGCATTTTATTGCTCGAAACGGTAAATTATGTTGAACACTATGGCTTACTCCGAAAAGAAATTTCGCCTGGAAAATACGAGCGTGTGCAACCTCACCATTCTTGGAACAGTGATCAGGTTTTGGGCAGATTGGTTTTGTTTGAACTTACTCGCCATAGCGATCATCATTACAAGGC
>JANRBI010000123.1 GCA_030727625.1 Salibacteraceae bacterium | reverse complement strand
ATCATTGGCACGGACAAAGACAAAGACGGTGCTTTATATGTATTCAATTTAGAAGGTAAAACAATTGACTCCTTGGTGGTGCGTGGCCTTCAACGCCCAAATAACGTGGACATTGCTTATGGCATTTTACTCGGTGATACATTAAGAGACATTGCCTTGGTAACGGAGAGAATGACTCATAAACTAAGAGTGTTCACTTTACCCGATTTGTTGCCCGTAGATAATGGAGGCATTGAAATGTTTAAAGGCGAAACAGCAGATGACTTCAGAGATTTGATGGGAATTGCTGCTTACAAAAAACCCGAAACTGATAGTATTTATGCCATTGTAGGTCGAAAATCGGGTCCTACCGATGGTTCTTACTTATGGCAATATCTATTGAATGGAGATTCGGGATTTGTAACCGCCACTTTGGTCAGAAAATTCGGTGCCTTCAGTGGAAAGAAAGAAATTGAATCGATCGCAGTTGACAATGAACTAGGCTACATCTATTATTCTGATGAACAAGTTGGCGTAAGAAAATACTACGCAGATCCTGAAAAAGGCAATGTAGAACTTGCGCTGTTCGCAACCACCGGGTTTGCCGAAGATAATGAGGGCATTTCCATTTACAAGTCTTCAAAAAATACCGGTTACATTTTGGTTTCAGATCAAGGTGCCAATCGCTTTCAGATATTCTCAAGAGAAGGCGAAACAAACAACCCACACTCCCACTCATTGATCAAAATAGTGGACGTTTCTACTATGGAAAGCGATGGTTCTGATGTGACTAATATTCCATTGAATAAGCATTTCCCGCAAGGGTTATTTGTAGCCATGTCCACAAATAAAACATTCCATTATTATAGTTGGAAAGACATCATGGCCAACGATTTATCCAAATCAAACAAATGATGAAAAAACTCCTATTATCGATTCTTTCACTCATCCTTTCGGTGCAATGTGTTTTTGCTGCAACCATCAAGGGAAAAATGCTTGATGAGAATAATGCCCCGATGATTGGTGCGCATGTGATAGTTACGGGTACTGATAAATATGCCATTGTAGGTTTGAACGGTCAGTATGAAATCAACAATGTACCTGTTGGGAGTTATAAGCTAATCGCCTCGTTTATTGGTTACTTAACAGAAGAACGAGAAGTTGCTATTTCCCAAGAAAAACAGGTTGTTGTGCTTGATATCGGCTTGAAGCCAGACTTGCAACTCTTGACTGAGTTTGAAGTGATCGGAGAGCATGAAAAAGGTTCGGTTGCCGAAGCCCGCCAAGCTGAAAAAAACGCTCCAAATGTGATGAATGTAATTTCGGCTAAAACCATTGAGCTACTGCCCGATATTACTGTAGCAAACCTAGCCCAGAGAGTTTCAGGCGTTACTATTACCCGAAATAGCAATGGAGATCAGCAGTATGCTATCGTGAGAGGCATGGACAAAAGGTATAACTACACGATGGTTAATGGAGTGAAAATTCCGAGTCCTGACAACAAAAACAGATTTGTTCCACTTGATATATTTCCTGCAACGCTGCTCGAAAAATTAGAAGTACACAAGGTGCTTATTCCAAGCATGGAAGGCGATGCAGTGGGCGGTGTGATCAATATGGTAATGAAGGACGCACCCAACAAGTTTATGGTAAATGCTGATTTACAGTTGGGTTACAACCAAATCAATCTCAATAGAAAGTTTTTACAATTTGATAGAAGCGACATCAACAAAGCTTCACCGCTCGAATTGTATGGTCCGCTATATCAAGCGCAATTTTCAGATTTCAGTAAATCTAATGGCGTAGTAAAACCAATTCAGCCTTTGCCAGATGTACTAGGCAGCGTTTCTATTGGAAATAGATTTTTGAATGGAAAACTTGGTGTTTTGGTTGCTGGCAGCTATCAAAATACCTATCGCGGAAGCAACAGTATTTGGTTCAAAACACTACTCGATTTCTTGGGTTCTAACTCACCTATTCTAGATGAATTGCACGAGCGCACCTACTCTACCCAGCAAACGCGCTATGCTATTCACACACGAATTGATTATAAATTTAACAAGAGACACAAGCTTAAATTATATGTGGGCGACTACGTATTGCAAAGTGCTGAAACGCGCGATGATTTTGTTTCTCAGCTAGATGCGCGTTATTATAACGCTGAAAAAGGAAATGCAATCGTTTCTCTTAAAACTAGAACCCGCTACATCAATCAAAACATTCTAACTGGAACTTTGCAAGGCGAACATGAGTTTGCGCGCTGGTTTAACGTGAATTGGTCGGTGGTAAAATCTTTAGCAACCAATGATGAACCAGACATCATTGAGTTTGAAAGAAACACTGGATTAACCGGATTTGAACTCGGGCCGGTTACCATAGAGCGACACATGCCTCGCACTTGGCAACACAATTCAGACAATGATGCCACAGCTTATCTCAACTTAATCTTTAAGCCTTCTTTTTTTTATGATAAAGGAGAAATTGCTGTTGGTGGCATGTACCGAGATAAGAAGAGGACAAACTTCTTTAATCAATACTCATTTGATCCATCACCAACTACGCAGACCTATGGAGTTGATTGGGAAAACTATGAGCAAGTGACACAAACGGTGCTCAATCCGCTTGGTTCAACCGCAAATCCATTAAACTACACAGCGCACGAAAATCTATTGGATTATTACATCCAATTCAAATACCTCTTTTTCACAAAAACCGAAATTGTGGGCGGAATTAGGTTTGAACATACCAATCAAGGCTATGAATTGACCAATCCGATTGACCCAAATATAGCTGCGAGCATGGATCAGGTTTATGTAGATCCTTTGCCAAGCGCAAACCTCAAACACAAGCTAAATCAGAAAACAAACCTGAGAGCTTCTTATTTCAAAAGCATCTCAAGACCAAGTTATTATGAAATAGTTCCGTTTCAAAATAGCACTCAAAATGAAGGCTACTCTGAAATTGGAAATCCTGACCTGAAGCGAGCTAAAGCTCATAATCTAGATTTTAGGTATGAGTATTTTCCAAATGCAACGGATCAAATTTTACTCGGAGCTTTCTACAAGAAAATCAACGATCCTATTGAATATGCCGCAGTGTTTACTTCATCCAATAGCTTAGCAAATCAGCCAGGCAATTACGGCACAGCAAACAATTGGGGTTTTGAAGCTGACTTCACCAAGTTTTTCAACAAGTTTGGAATTAAGGTAAACTACACCTTCACCCACTCTAGAATCACTACTACCAAGGCAATTATTGTTAGAGAAATTGCTGGTGATTCCACTTCGCAATTGGTGACAACGAATGTGGAACAAACCAGACCGTTGCAAGGCCAAGCGCAGAATATCGGAAACCTTTCTCTGCTTTATAAAGATCAAAAAGCTGGATTAAACCTGCAGTTATCAGTAGTTTATACTGGTGAACACATTGTGAGCATTTCGCCATTTTTAGATACCGATGCGTGGTCTAAACCATTTACGCAAGTGGGTTTTTCGGCAGAAAAGAAAATAGGAAAGCGCTTTGTAGCAACGCTAAAAATTCAAAACTTACTGAATGCGCCATATGAGGTAATTATTAAACAACCTCACGCCTATCCTTCAAAAGATTATATCCTGCAAGATTCTCCCAACTCAACATTGGTGCGAAGAGATCAATTCTTTCAGACCTATCGCCTAGGCTTAAAACTAAATATATAAATATCAATTTTTCTCAAACCTTAATTAGTAATCAATTCAAAATCAAAATGAAAACGTTTATGAACTTTAGATTATTTGCTGCTGTTGGCATGATTGCAATGGCACTATCTGTCTTTTCTTCTTGTAAGAAAGACGATGAAACTAAACCTGCACCTCAGGTTAGCTCAGACCCAACCTCTTTTAACTTAGTACCAGGTCAAACAGAAACAGCAAGCATTACTGTTGTTGCTCCTGGCTCATTTACTTCACTTACTGTTTCTGCAGATCAAGGCACTGCTGTATTATCTGCTATCAGTGGAACAGATACTGAGTCTGGTTCTGCAACCTTAACGTATACTGCTCCAGATGCAGAAGGTAATTATACCATCACGCTATCTGCGGTAGACAACTTAATGCAAACTGGTACTAAAACTATCTCTGTAAGCGTGGCTGCAAAACCAGCGGTTAACGTGCCTGCAGGTGAAGTTTCAGGTACTTGGGACGCCAACACCACTTACATAGCTCAAGGCGCATTGTTGGTTCCTGCTGGCAAGTCATTGACTATTGAAGAAGGTGTTACTATCATTTTTGATGGCGATGGCTCTTCTGCAGCTCCTGAACTTGCTGTTTCAGGAAGCTTATACTGCATGGGAACTGAAAACAACCCAATCTTAATTACTGTTCCTTCTGCAAAAAGAACTCAAGCAAACATTTTTGCTGGAATTTGGGGTGGTATCCAAGGTTTACCAGATGCTTCTGAAATGGTATTGCAATACACTAACATTGAATATGTTGGTGCTCCAACTGGCCCAGGAAATTCATCATTATACTCTGGAAGTCCTTACGATGATGGAGATCCAAGATATGGTGTTTTGTTTTCTAACACTGACGGTAAATTTGTAATGCAACACTCTTCTATCTCTTATACTGCAGATGACGGAATGAGAATAGTTGGTGGAACAATCCTGATTTCAAACAACACCTTCGTACTGAATGGTAAAAATGGTGGTGAATCAGTAAATATCAAAAGTGGTGTTACTGGAACTGTTGCATTTAACATGTCATACAGAGCGGCAACTAACGCATACAAATGGTCTAACTCAAGCGGAACTTCACCAAACCCACAAACAGATATAGCTTGCTACAACAACACTGCTGTAGATGGTGGTTGGAGACAAACAAAAACTGGTAGAGGTGGATCAATCAACATTGAAAAAGGTGCAAGAGGAACAGCCTACAACAACTTGATTGTAAACTGTCGTTTTGGTCTTAAAGTAGTTGGTGATGCCGATTTTTCTAACTTAAGCATTGGTTATTCTCATTACTATGGAACAGACACCGTGATGTCTAATCAATTCTATCCTAAAGATGGAATTATGGTTGCTGGTGATAAAGAAACTGCAAGCGACATTGCTGGAACTCCAGGTCAATACGATCCAATGTTTAAAAGCTACACTGTTTCAAATTACACGTCAGCTTACCCAGTTGATCCATTGTCATTAGGCTACATGCCTGAGGGTTCTGATTTCAGCCTTCAAAGTGGTGCTCCAGGTATTTCTGCTGGTAAAACAAGCTTCACAATTATGCCAAGCATTTCAGCTAACGGTACTAGCTACTCTGCTCCTAGCCCAGCTTCTTTCATCGGAGCTTTCGGAGCAAACTAATTTTATTTCAGATTTATATTTTAAAAAGGGGTTTACTTTCGAGTAAACCCCTTCTTTGTTAGCAACGTGCTTCAATTATGATTAAATCGCTAAAAGCAACTTTGAGCATCATCATGCTTACTTCGTCAGTCATCGCGCAAAGCGGTTGCACCGATCCTTTAGCAGATAACTACAATGCTTCAGCCACTGTTAATGATGGCAGCTGCACGTATCAAAAAACGCAACAGGTTTTAAGCCCAATTGGCTCCATTTCTGGCTATTTGGGTGAATCGTCTGGCTTGACCTTTTCTGATGGTTTTATTTGGTCTCACAACGACTCTGGAAATCCGAATAAGTTCTTTAAAATCAATCCGCAAAATGGATCAGTAATTCAACGATTGACGGTAGTTAATGCCGCTAATAATGATTGGGAAGACATCACTCATGATGATGAATACATCTACATCGGTGATTTTGGCAACAACGATGGCGATCGTCAAAATTTGAAAATCCTCAAAATTTCAAAGGCTCAATTCATCAATAATTCTTCCGTAGAAGTGGATGTGGTAGCAGAAGAAATTCGTTTTTCTTATGCCGATCAAAGCAATTTTCAAAGCAGAAAAAACCATGATTTTGATTGTGAAGCCTTGATCAGCGTGGGCGACTCGCTTTTCATTTTCACAAAAAATCGAGCAAACGCAAGAACAAAGGTTTATCACCTTCCAAAAGATACAGGCAGCTACGCAGTAAATCCGGTTGAAGAATACAATGTAGATGGACTTATAACAGGCGCTGCATACGATTCAGCTTCTGGTACAATCGCCTTAATTGGCTATCAGCAAAGTCATT
>JANRBI010000122.1 GCA_030727625.1 Salibacteraceae bacterium | reverse complement strand
CATATTTTGCCTCAGAGAAAGGAGATTTACACAGAGACTATCCCGCAAAGGCTAAGAGATTGGGCAAAGCGCGCCAATGCCATTTTTACTGTTGCAGCTCAATCGTGCATTTGTGGCGTTCCCTAACATCTGAAAACTAGAATTTCACCATATTCAGTCTTTACAGCAACATTCGCAAGCCAAGTGATGAGAAATAATTGTTTCTCGTTTTCTTGACGCATCTCATGGCTGATAACTTTAACACAGTTTTGAGCAGAGCAATCAAACAAAAAAGCCAGCCGAAAATATTTCCGAACTGGCTTCCTTAAATTTTTATTTATGAGATGATTACATCTCCTCCATTTCAATCATTTTGAAAGGAATATTGATAATCGCTTGGTAATCTTCACCAGCTTCTAGCATATCCTCATCATCTTCTTCATAATGCCAATTGATGGTAATGTTTGATTTACCATTGATTGATTCTAGCTTCTTGAACACATCAAGAATACATTTAGAAGAACTTGTATTGAAATACTCTAGTTGAATGTTTACTTCAGTGGCTTCCTTCGCTGTATCACCATAGCTACCAATCCAATCTACAAGCGGCTTGTAGAATTCAACAGCGTTTTCAGGGATTGAGCGACCTTTTACTTCCAAAACACCTGTTTCAGCATTAAAATTCACAGTTGGTGTTTTCGGTGTTCCTTCGATTTTGATTGGATCCATTTCTAATCTATTTAGTAGTAATTTCAGGTTAGACTTTTATTTTCAGTACGAATACTCCAAACTCAGTAGTAACCTCTTGAAAGGAGTATTCTAATTTATTTCCAGATTTTCTTGCTATATCTATTATGCCAAGACCTCCACCGCCATGAACGCTGTATTGGCCGTTGTCGAGAACTTCTTTGTAATAATCACGCAATCCATCCTTGTCTAGACTGTTGATTTTATCAAGTTTAGCCTTTAATGAAGCTATATTTTCAGTAGAAATATAGTTAGCCGCAAGAATGAAGTATTCATCATCATGTCGAGACAAATAGAAAGCCACAGATTTCACCTTATTTCCATTGCCAAGGGATTTATCTTGATACTTATCTGTGTGATGATATAAATTTTGAAGTGCCTCTACAAGAATGTTGTAAACCTTTCGCAGTTTTTTAGGATTCTCATCTTCAGACTCTAATCTGCTTTCAACAGACTGCAGAATATTGCTCACCTCTGCTTCTGTAATTTCGCCCTCAAATGAGATCAATAGCTCTTGACTATTAATCTCTTCCTTGAATTCGATGAGTGTTGAGGTTTCCAATTTTCGGCTTTAATGCGACAAATATATCAGAATAACATTTCCTTTCAATACGAATTTATGCTAACTATTCATCAAAACTTAGAACGTTGAACACTTCCCACTTTCAATAAGCTTGATTGCTTTGTTATTTTTGCGCCCTCAAAAACAGAAATACAGCAAATATGAAGAGACTAATAAGTGTATTTGTAGGCTTGGTAATGCTTTTACCAACGACTACACGCGCAGACGAGGGAATGTGGCTTCCTCTTTTGGTAAAAAGATTGAATTACCAAGACATGAAAGCTCATGGTTTACAACTCAGCGCTGACGAAATCTATGATGTAAACAATGCCAGTCTTAAAGATGCCATTGTTGTTTTAAATGGCGGTTCTTGCACGGCTGAAATGATAAGCGGCCAAGGTTTATTCTTGACCAACCACCACTGTGCGTATGGTTCTATTCAGGATAATAGCTCTACAGAACACGATTACCTAACAGATGGCTTTTGGGCTTATGCAAAAGGTGAAGAACTTCAAGCAAAAGGCATGACTGCTGGATTTTTGGTAGAAATGCGTGATGTTACTGATGCTATTTTAGGTGACGTAAGTATCTCGCTTACTGGCCCCGAAAGAGAAAAAGCTATCAGCGCAGCAATTGCTGCTACTTCAGAAAAAATAAAAGGAGAGGTAGAAGCGCATTATGACATTAAAATCAGAAGCTTTTTTGAAGGAAACGAATACTATGCTTTTGTTTACGAAACGTTTAGAGATGTTAGATTGGTTGGTGCGCCACCATCAAGCATCGGTAAATATGGAGGAGACACAGACAACTGGATGTGGCCGCGTCACACTGGTGATTTCTCATTGATGAGAGTATACATGGGTGCTGATGGCAAACCAGCTGATTATTCAGCAGATAATGTTCCTTACTCTCCAAAACACTTTTTACCTGTGTCTATTGATGGAGTTGACAAAGGTGATTTTGCAATGATCATGGGTTACCCAGGTAGCACAGATCGTTATTTGAGTTCTTACGGTGTTCAACAAGAACTTACTGTAAAACAACCAAATACAGTGAAAATCCGCGAAAAGAAATTGGCTCTATTGAAAGAAGACATGAACGCGAGTTCTGAAGTTCGTATTAAGTATGCATCTAAATACGCTCAAACAAGTAACTATTGGAAATACTTCATTGGTCAGCAACGTGGTTTGAAAAGACTAAACGTAAAAGGTAAAAAAGAAGCGCTTGAAGCAGAATTTCAAAATTGGGTGAATGCTGATGCTAGTCGTAAAGAAATCTACGGAAATGTGCTTGAAAACTGGAAAACAGCTTTCGAATCATCCAACGAAACTGCGATGTTCTTCACCTATTTTAATGAGTGTATTTTCTCTGGAAGCGAAGCACTTTTAATGTCATACAGAGCTTCTAGCTTAGAGATGGTGCTCAGCGCAGAAGAAGTTAATCAAGAAAAAGTAGATCAACTTACCGCTGATTTAAAAAACAGAGCCGACAAGTTTTTCAAAGACTACAACATGCCTACTGATAAAAAAGTAAGCGCGGCACTCTTCGAAATTTTCTACAATGACGTTCCTAAAGATTTACAACCAGAATCATTCAAGAATTTGGTAAGTAAAAACAAGAGCGATTTTAGTGCGATGATCGACAAGATGTACGATAAGTCGATTTTCACTTCAGAAGAAAGATTGAACGAATTCTTGGCAAACCCATCTGCAAAAGCGTTGGACAAAGACCCTGTATTCAATTTGATGAAAGACTTTATCGCATTCTACAGAGGTACTGTTGCACCAATGTCTGGAGAAAATCAAGATAAAATTGAAACTTCAAACAGACTATTTGTAAATGGTCTAAGAAAAATGAATGTTGACAAAACGTATTACCCAAATGCAAACTCAACCATGCGCTTGACATACGGTAACGTACTTGACTACTACCCTGCTGATGCAATGTATTACAACTACTTCACCACCATTGATGGTATCATGGAAAAAGAAGATCCAACCAATGATGAATTTATTGTTCCTGCGAAGTTGAAAGAACTTTACAATGCAAAAGACTATGGCAGATATGGTGAAGACGGCACACTAAGAGTTTGTTTCTTGACCAATACTGATATTACTGGAGGTAACTCTGGAAGCCCCGTAATTAATGGCAAAGGCGAATTAATTGGTTGTGCATTTGATGGCAACTGGGAAGCAATGAGCGGTGATATCGCTTTCGAACCAACGCTTCAAAGAACCATTGCTGTTGACATTAGATATGTGTTGTTTATTATCGACAAATACGCTGGAGCTCAAAACATAATTGATGAATTGAAAATAGTTTCTACTCCAGTAACAGAGAGACCAGCACCTTTAGACGCAACAGCAACTGAAGTTAAAAGCACACAAACTATTTTGAAATCATCAAAATAAGAATGGCAGAAGAATGGTTTGAAACTTGGTTTGATACCAATTACTATCACCTACTGTATAAAAATAGAGATGAAAATGAAGCGCGTCAATTTATTGATGCGCTTCTTCGCTATTTACAGCCAAAGGCAGATAGTCATTTCTTAGATGTGGCATGTGGCAAAGGCCGTCATTCCATTTATCTGCACTCGCAAGGCTTTGCCGCTACGGGTGTCGATTTATCAAGTAACTCCATTTCTATCGCCAGCAAATCAGCAGAGAAAGGACTCTCTTTTTTCGTTAGAGATATACGTGAGCCGTTGATGGTTTCTGACGTAGATTTTGCGCTAAATATGTTTACCAGCTTTGGATATTTCGATACAAATGAAGAACATGTAGAAGCGCTTATCAATGTGCGAGAAACACTTAAAGAAGAAGGTAAATTCGTCATTGACTACCTGAATCTCGCATTTGTAAAGAAGCATTTAATTGAAGAAGAAATTCAAATTCACGAAGGCGTTGAATTCAGAATAAATCGAGAAATCACCAATGGATTTATAAATAAATCTATCCACGTAATTGATGGTGACGCTCATTTCGAATTTCAAGAAAGAGTGAAAGCCTTTACTGGCGAAGACTTAGCAACTATGGTTTCTGAAGCTGGCTTTAAAATAGATGCTACATTCGGAGATTATGATTTAAACCCTACATCTGAAGACAGACCGCGGGTTATCATTATTGCACAAAACAATTCATGATCACTTACATTCTAGGTTTAATAGTGAGTTTAGCGGCTGGTTCGCTATTTATTTTCAATCCGCCAAAAAACAATAAGTGGATCTACCTGCTGCTTTCAGCTGGTGGCGCCTATCTTATTGCTATTATTTTCACGCACATACTACCTGAGCTATTTGAGGTTTTACCTGAAAAAGCAGGCTTGGTTTTGCTCATCGGATTCTTACTCCAAATCTTACTAGAAAACTATTCAAAGGGCATAGAACATGGCCATGCACATGGATCGCATAACAACCAGGGCTTGATCATTTCATTTGTTGCACTGTGTATTCACGCCTTGGTAGAAGGTATGCCTTTGGCATCGCTTATTTCGGGCAACGGAATTGGGTTTAACCAACAATTAGCGACAGGAATCATGCTTCACAAAGTGCCAGTAGCCATTACTTTGGCAACCATGCTTTTGAAAAGTGGCCTCTCAAAAAACAAGGCGTTTATTTTCCTATTTGTGTTTATCGCTTGCACCGTTTTGGGCAGTGGCTTACAAATGGTAATTGGACACCAATTTGCCGAACAAGCAGAAGTAAATATGTTTTACAGCCTTGGCTTGACCATCGGAATTTTATTTCACGTTTCTACTACCATTCTATTTGAAAGCAGCGACAATCACAAACTCACTCCCAAGCGCATTGCCGTGATTACCATCGGCCTCGCTCTTGGTTTGATGTCTTAAGCTTCCGTTTTGGCTCTTTGCCAAATAGCTTCCATTTCGCCCAAGGTCATATCTGCCATCGGCTTGTTGAGTTTTGCCGCTTCTTCTTCCAAAAACTGGAATCTCTTGATGAATTTCTTATTGGTTCGCTCCAACGCATCTTCTGGATTCACATCTATGAATCGTGCATAATTGATCATGCTAAAAAGCACATCTCCAAATTCTTCTTCAATCTTTTCTTTGCTGGCATTTTGCTCTACTTCATCTTGAAGTTCTTGCAACTCTTCTTTCACCTTTGCCCAAACTTGCGCTTGTTCATCCCAATCAAAGCCAATGCCTCTGGCCTTTTCTTGAATGCGATTGGCCTTTACCATGGCTGGTAAACTTTTTGGCACGCCACCCAAAACCGATTTATTGCCTTCAGCCAATTTGATTTGCTCCCAGTTTCGCTTGACGTCTTCTTCGTTTTCAACGGTAACATCGCCATAAATGTGAGGATGTCTGCGAACCAATTTATCGCACACACTATCAAGCACATCTGCAATGGTAAATGCGCCTTTTTCGTAGCCAATTTGCGAATAGAACACCATGTGCATTATGATGTCGCCCAGTTCTTTCTTCACTTCTTCTAGGTCGCCATCAATAATCGCATCGCTCAATTCATACGTTTCTTCTATCGTCAAATAGCGCAAAGATTCTATGGTTTGTTTCTTATCCCACGGGCATTGCAAACGCAATTCAGAGATAATGGTCACTAATCTTTCAAAAGCCTGAAGTTCTGGTCTCATGGCGCAAAAATGAGGGTATAAAATGAAATGACACGCACTAATTTCAACTCATTGCATAGCTTTTTGAACCGAATATGGTCCATCCATTTTGATTAGTACAAAAGCGAAATTAAATGCCTTTTTTCCTTAAATAATTCATTTGATTATTTTCAAACTTTACCTTCGCACCATGAAACTTATTCTACTCGCTTCGGCTTTATTACTCATTGCTTTTGCAGGAATTGCCATTAAAATTTGGGCGAAAAAAGACGGTGAATTTGCAGG
>JANRBI010000121.1 GCA_030727625.1 Salibacteraceae bacterium | reverse complement strand
GTGGTGAATCAACTTGGCTTGTTTGTGGTGCCGACTTATCGGATTACGTTTTAACGCAGCAGGTTGTTGCACCCGTGATTGCAGCGTAAATCCTTTGAACATGAAATGCATTACAAATCTGCTGCCTTGGGCAAAGCGACCGTAGGAAGCTCTTGACCAAGGCTTTGCAGTTTGTGGTATTTTATGGAAAAGATTGAAGCGGAAAGCGCGTTTGGTGCCCAAATAATAAGGCATATAAAAAGGGCGAACTCGAAAAGAAATTCGCCCTTTTAATGTCTAAAGTCTACGTTTTCAGTCTTAATACTTCATACTAATAATCTCTGTACTAGCTCCTAAGCATACATTTCATCAACCTGGGCTTGAATTTTCTCTGAATCGATGTAGTCATCGTATCGCATCATTTTATCAACGCAACCGTTTGGAGTTAATTCTACAATTCTTGTGGCTACAGTTTCGGTAAACGTGTGGTCATGTGATGTGAAAAGAACTGTGCCCGGGAAGTTGATCAACGCGTTGTTGAACGCTTGTATTGATTCAAGGTCTAAGTGGTTTGTGGGTTCGTCTACGATCAAAACATTGGCGCCTGCAATCATCATTCTAGAAACCATACAGCGCACTTTTTCGCCTCCAGAAAGCACGTTGGCTTTCTTCTTGATTTCGTCTCCAGTGAAAAGCATTTTGCCCAAGAAGCCTCTTACATCGGTGTCATCCATTTCTGCTGCAGTGTATTGGTGCAGCCAATCTAAAAGGTCTTTATTGGTGTTGAAATATTCTTCGTTGTTTACTGGTAAATAAGCCGTTGTGATGGTTTGGCCAAAGGTGAACTCGCCTGCTTCAGCCTTGATTTCGCCCATCAAAATTCTGAACAAAGCCGTCATTGCCATGCTGTTTCGACTCAAGAAAGCCACTTTATCTCCTTTTTCGATGGTGAGATTTAAGTCATGGAAAAGCTTTTTACCATCATTGCTGTAGCTCAATCCTTCAATTTTGAGAATGTCGTTACCCGCTTCGCGACCTTGTTGGAAAATGATACCAGGATATCTTCTGGTAGATGGTTGAATCTGGTCGATGTTGATCTTTTCAATCAGCTTTTTACGACTCGTTGCTTGCTTTGATTTTGATGCATTTGCACTAAATCGCATCACGAATTCTTGCAATTCTTTCTTTCTGGCTTCGGCCTTTTTGTTTGCTTGAGCTTGTTGTCTCAGGGCAAGTTGGCTGCTCTCGTACCAAAAGGTGTAGTTACCAGAAAACAACTGAAGCTTGCTGCGGTCAATATCAGCAATGTGTGTACAGACCGTATCAAGGAAGTGACGGTCGTGAGAAACTACAATCACTGTGTTTTTAAAATCAAGTAAGAAATCTTCTAACCAGCGAATAGAAAGTATGTCTAAGTCGTTGGTAGGCTCATCCAAAATCAAGATGTCAGGATTTCCAAAAATGGCCTGAGCCAAAAGCACACGTACTTTTTCGCTACCGTTGATGTCTTTCATCAAACTGTAATGCTTGTCTTCCGAAATTCTCAAACCGCTTAAAAGAATGGCTGCATCACTTTCTGCATTCCAGCCTTCCATTTCAGCAAATTCGCCTTCCAATTCTGATGCTTTAATTCCGTCAGCATCGCTAAAATCAGGCTTTGCGTAAATCGCATCTTTTTCTTGCATGATTTCATACAAGCGCTTGTGGCCGCGGATTACAGTTTCAAGCACAGTAACTTCATCAAACTCAAAGTGATTTTGCTTTAAGAAGGAAAAGCGCTTGCCAGGTTCAATGGTGATATGCCCCGTATTTGCTTCGATCTCGCCAGCAAGAATTTTTAGGAAAGTAGATTTTCCTGCTCCGTTGGCGCCAATTACACCGTAACAGTTTCCTTCAGTGAAGTTTACGTTCACTTCGTCAAATAATTTTTGCTTTCCAAAAGCGAGCGATACATTGTGTGCAGCTATCATATTTCCTCCTGTTTTTTTGCGGCCGCAAAGGTAGGTGAATAAATTTTGTTAGGAGTCCTGACTTTGTATCTGTGCCTCAGGATTCTTTAGCAATCCTATTTTTCTAGAATAAACTAAATGTAGCAACATCTATTTTCGCTTTATTCGCGTAAATAAATGCTATGAAAAGACCCTTACTCTTAACACTGTCTGCGCTATCGGTTGTGGCGCTTACCACATTACAGTCCTATAAAAACGGACCAGCTGAAAACAATACACAAGCTACGGGCGCGCCAGGTAGCAGTGCAAACAAATGTACTTCATGCCATGGTGGTGGAAGTTTCGGAGCTGTTACAGTAGATTTTTCAATGATTTCAGATTCTGGAATTGCTGTAACTGAATATACTCCTGGAGCCACCTACACACTTAATGCTCGTGTAAATAACGCAAGTGGAACTCCCGCTGGATATGGCTTACAGGCTGTTGCTTTGAAAGACTCAGACAATAACAATGCGGGTGATTTTACTAATCCAAGTGCTAATGCTCAGATAATGACATTGTCTGGTAGAAAATACTTTGAACATAATAATACAAGTACAACGAATGAGTTTACTTGCGAATGGACAGCGCCAGCCGCTGCAAGCGGTGCTGTTACGTTTTACTTTGGCGCTAACGCTGTAAATGGAAATAATGCTACTAATGGCGATAACGCGGTTTTAACAGATGTTACTTTTCAAGAAGCTGTAGGAGATGAGCCAGATGGAATTTTTGATATAGCCTTCGAAAAGCTTTCTGTTTTTCCAAATCCAGCGCAAGATGTAATCACTATTGAAGGAATTTCGAGTAGAACTTCAATTGAAATTTATTCTTTGAGTGGGGCGAAAGTTTCAGAAACAGTTTCTGATAATGGAAAAGTGAACATAGCGAACTTGCCAAGTGGTCTTTACCTTATCAAAGGCGAGAATAGAATTGCTAGAATATTAAAGCTCTAAGAGCTTAGAAATTTAGTTGAAATCCCGAATCGGTTGGTTCGGGATTTTTTTTGTCCGATAAAATGGAGTTTGTATATTTTGAAGGCAACGACTCAAAACTCTTTTACCCTGAAAATTTGAATTGTAATTTAAAATTTTCAGCGTAAAACTTAAAGAAATAAACAATAAGGTCTTATTAATTAAGGAATTGTGATGGTGTAGGTCGCTCGCTCTTTGCGGTCTTCTACATTCCAGACTGGACCGTTTTCTATTAAGCGAATTGCCTCTTGATCACAAGCTTCGCAAAGCGATTTTACCACTGTTGCCTTCTTCGGTTGTCCATTTTTGTCAAACTCAAACGAAAGCGTTACGCTACCAGAAACCATTTCTTCAGTTTTCTGAAGATTATTTGCTACATAGGTTTTGTAAGCGCTATTTCCTACAGAGGGCGCTGCTGGTTTTGGTGTAACATCTAAGTTTTTACCAGCTGACTTTTCTACACTTTTGTAGTTGTTACTAGGTATGCGACTTACTTCGTCAGCTGAGATTGTTTGCGGGCTTGAATATTGAACATTTTGCTGAACTTCTTCTGAAATAACAAACTCAGGACTCATGGCTTCTTTAAGCTTCGTATTTTCTTCAGCCGTATCTTCAAAAGCATATGAATCTGCGGTGGCGGCTGGTTTTTGAATTGATTTTTTGTCTTTTTCTAGTTCGCTTTTTAAGCGATTATCGTCTCTTTTTTCTTCTTCTACTGCAACTGCGGGCTCTTCTTGATCTTGATTCTCTTGCTGGGCCCAAGCTGTTTCTTTAGTATCAGCTGCAATATCAAAATTGATAATGTTCATGCTGTCTGGAATTGCGGTGTATTCCATTTCTTCTGTGCGCGGCTGGTAGGCATTGTTGCCTTCTTCACTTTTTGCCAGACTCTGCTCACCAAACTGATTAATGCCAATGGTGATGAGCGTGGCTCCGCCCACTATAACAGCTAAAACGGTGGCAGCCACGCGCCAGTTTATGCCTTCAAAAATGCTTGCTTTGGCTTTTGAGTGTACTCTTAATTCAAGTTCGTCAAGCGCTTGTTGTATTTCAGACACATGCAAGTTTTCGAAACCTTCAACTGCTTCGTATAAAAAAGCATCCCGCTCTATTTCACGCTCAAAGTCATACGCTTCAGCAGCGTTTTTCCTTCGCATGAAGTAGGTTTTTACTTGCTTTATTATTTCGCTTTCGTGTTTCATTATTTGCCTTCGATACAGATTTTTAAATTACGTTTTCCGTTCTGAATATGGCTTTTAACGGCCGTTATCGCCATGCTTAGCTCAGCACTAATTTCAGAATAGCTTTTCTTGTTGAGATAGAAAGCTTCTACACATTGCTTCTGATGATCCTTTAAAAGTTGGATACACTTGTCTAGCATGGCGTGTTTTTCTTCTACCTCATCTATTGGATGCGTTTCAGAAGCCATTTCCATATCTCGATCAGAAATTTCTACGGTATACACTTTTTCACCACGCTGTTTCATCAAACTGTGGTTTCGGGCCATTACGTATAGGTAAGCCTTGAAATTTTTGATTTCGCTGGTTGGAGTGTATTCAATAAGCTTTTCAAATATTTCCATAGTAGCGTCTTGAGCTGCTGCTTTGTCTGAAAGATATTTAAGACTAACTCCAAAAACCAGTGCCATGTATTTTTTAAACAGACTTCCAAGCACTTCTCGATCTCGCTCGGCAACATAAGATGCATACAATACTTCATCACTCTGTGCAGGTGCGTTCACGATATCAATGATTTTGGTTTGGATCAAAATTTTTTGTGGTGTTTATGGAAAATCTTTTGCCTTGGCATCCTGCTGATGGATTCCAAAAATAAAAGTCTAACGATTGGTCAGAGAAAAAATCTAGAAAAATGACGCACACTTTCCAATCAATATCTATTAACCGTAAAATTTAAAAGTCATGTTTAAAGTAATTCAAACGTTTTTATTAGGTCTACTCATTGTTGTTCAGGCCTTCGCGCAAAGCAAACCTTACATATTAAAAGGCGCTGTAAGCGACCCTGAAGGTAAGCCTTTAGCCAATGCACTTGTGGTTAATGTGAGCAATACATCAGAAAAAGCGATCTCTGATTTTGATGGATTATTTAGGCTGTCAACTTTAGTTCAAGTATCTGAAATTGAGGTGATTCGTCAGGGTTTTGTTACCACTAGGGTGAATGTTAACGGGAAAACATTTGTAGAAGTGAGTTTGGGCCTTAATTCTGTTAAAATGGATAGTTTGAAGCCTGCAGTGGACGTTAGATTTAAGGATAAAACGGTTGCGAAAACAGAAGAAATCAAAATGGATTTGAGTTATTCATTTGATGCCGTTTCGGCTCCTATCAGTGCTGGAAATTTCTCTCTTAATTGGAGTGTAAATCAAGTAGTGCAAAGTCAAACTTCTACCGAATCTTATAGTTCAATCGCTGAAAATGGCTTTAAATGGGCTGCCCAAGAACCTTTGAATACTTTTTCGATTGATGTTGACCGTGCTTCGTATTCAAACATCAGACGATTTATTAATAATGGCTCATTACCGCCAGTAGATGCAGTGCGCATAGAAGAAATGATTAACTATTTCGATTATGATTACGAAAGTCCATCAGGAAGCGATCCAGTAAAAATTTTTACCGAAATGGCGCCAGCTCCTTGGAATAAAGAGCATCAGCTTTTACATGTTGGTATTAAAGCAAGAGACATTGATAAAGACAATTTACCACCATCAAACTTGGTTTTTTTGTTGGATGTTTCTGGTTCGATGAGCGCACCAAATAAGCTGCCATTGCTTAAAAGTGGATTGAAAATGCTGGTGCAACAATTGCGCAAGCAAGATAGAGTAGCCATTGTTGTGTATGCTGGGGCTGCAGGTCTCGTATTGGAGAGCACACCTGGTGATGAAAAAGAAAAAATTATTGCAGCACTTGATCGTTTGAGTGCGGGTGGCTCAACAGCTGGTGGCGCAGGAATCAACTTAGCCTACAGCACTGCAGCCAAGTATTTTCAAAAGGAAGGAAACAACCGCATTATTTTGGCTACAGATGGTGATTTTAATGTGGGAGCATCCAGCGATCAATCTATGGAAGAACTCATTACCCAAAAGAGAAAAGAAGGTGTTTTTCTTACTGTTTTAGGTTTTGGCATGGGAAATTATAAAGACTCTAAAATGGAGATTTTGGCTGATAAAGGAAATGGGAATTATGCCTACATCGATAATATTTCTGAAGCTAGAAAAACCTTGGTAAG
>JANRBI010000120.1 GCA_030727625.1 Salibacteraceae bacterium | reverse complement strand
AGCCGCCAACCAAAATGGCCACGGTTGATAATAAGAGTTTGATTGATTTCATAGTAATTGATTAAAATTGGTTAATAGTTGAAATTGAAAATTAAGCGCTTTCAACTCCCTACACGAAATAGTTTTTGAGTTTGTTTGGTGATTGCTAAAAAACTTTTTGCATTGAGTATTACGGCACTCAACTAAATTACCTTTGCAGCTTCTTATGGCACTAGTAGCAATCATCGGCAGACCTAACGTAGGTAAGTCAACTTTCTTCAACCGCATGGTTGGAAGACGTCAAGCAATCGTAGACGAATATTCCGGAGTAACGCGTGATAGACATTACGGAACCACCGATTGGGGTGGCCGTGAATTCTCTTTAATCGATACGGGAGGATACGTGAGTGGAACGGAAGATCTTTTCGAAAAAGAAATTGCGAAGCAAGTAATCATTGCGATGCAGGAAGCTAACATCATCATTTTTGTAGTGGATGCAAAAAATGGGGTGAATGATTTGGATAAGGATGTAGCAAAGCTACTTCGCCAAAGTAAAAAGCCTGTGTTGTTGGTTGCGAACAAAATTGATAATCCAATTCAAGTTTCCGAAAGCTATGAGTTTTACGAACTTGGGTTTGAAAAAATATTTCCTATTTCAGCTATAAATGGTTCGGGAACAGGTGATTTATTGGACGAAGTAATCAGCCTTCTACCCGAAGAGTTAGAACAAGAGCCATCAGAATTGCCGCGGATTTCTGTAGTAGGAAGACCAAATGCAGGAAAGTCATCTTTCGTGAACGCTCTTTTAGGAGTTGAACGAAATATTGTAACCGACATCGCTGGTACTACAAGAGATACTATTGATACCAACTACAACGCTTTTGGCTTTGAGTTTACGTTGGTAGATACTGCTGGTATCAGAAAGAAAACTAAAGTACACGAAGACCTTGAGTTTTATTCTGTAATGCGCGCTATTCGAGCTATCGAAGGTTCTGATGTGTGCGTTTTGATGATTGATGCTACTGAAGGTATTGGTCAGCAGGACATAAACATTTTTGGTTTGATTCAGAAAAACCGAAAAGGAGTTGTAGTGCTTGTAAACAAGTGGGATTTAGTTGAAAAAGACACTCACACAGCCAAGGAATACGAAGCACTGATTAAAGAACGCCTAGCGCCATATAGCGATGTTCCTGTGATTTTTACTTCTGTTTTAGAGAAGCAAAGAATTCACAAAGCCTTGCAAGCTGCCTTGGATGTTTACAAAAACAGAATTCAGCGCATCAAAACAAGTGAGCTTAACGAGGCTATGTTGCCTTTGATCGAGCGCTTTCCACCACCAGCATTGAAAGGCAAATACGTTAAAATCAAATACGTTCAGCAATTGCCAACGCACGTGCCTACGTTTGCATTTTACTGTAATTTGCCTCAATACATTAAAGACCCATACAAACGATTCATCGAAAATCAGATGAGGAAGATGTATGATTTTACGGGTGTTCCGATTCAAATTTTCTTTAGATCCAAATAGGATTTTAAGGATTCTTGTAATTGTGTTGGTGTTGGGGCCTATCAAAGGCATTACTTTGGCAACATGAAAAAGACCGCATTTCTTTTCGCCATGTTTTACCTACTCAATGTAGTGGGTTATGGTTTAGAAGTACACTATTGCCTAGGTCAGGTTTCAGATATCAATTATGCTTTTCTTGACACAAGTTGTGCTTGTGATGCTGCGCATTCTGAAAGAATAAGCAGCAGTTGCTGCAACGAAGAATCTTTTTTTGTGCAACTAGAAGACGAGCATCAGTCAAGTTCTAATATCGAAGTTCAAACTCCAATACCAATGGAGGTTGTTCAGCTTGAAAAGCTTGTCAGTATTGATTTAGAAGTAATTTCGCTTAACTGGGAAGCACTTAAATCACCTCCTCTGCCCATTGATAGGGTAGTGCAATTCCACTCGTTTATTTTCTACGACTAATTTGTTTTTGATTTAAACCGCATTCTTTTTCTGTAAAAGAATTGAGCTTCAAGTCTTGTACTTTCTGCTCTCTGTTTATTCAAATTCAACATTATTAGTCATGAAAAAAATTATTTTATCAAGCATATTTACTGCCTTTTTTGGTAGTCTATCATTTATTTCATACTCTCAATCTGTGGTAGAAGATACCATCACGGTCGAAGGTATTTGCGGCATGTGTCAAAAACGCATTGAAGAAGCCGCCTATGGCAAAGGAGTAAAGTTTGTCAGCTGGGACAAAGCCACAAAAACGATGGCGGTTGCCTATAAAGACGACAAAACTTCGCTTCAAGAAATAGAGGAACGCATTGCGCTCGCTGGCCATAAAACAGAGCACGTTGATGCTAAACGTGATGATTATGATAGCTTGCCAGATTGCTGCAAGTACGAGACGCTTCATACGCATTAAGCCATGAAAAATAGGGCAACAATGCTGTTGCTATGCCTGCTGGTTTTTAGCGCGAAATTGTTCGCGCAAGAGACCTTCACAGGCATGGTAATGGAAGAAACGAAAAACGGAAAGTTCAAACCGATTCCATTTGCGAATGTATTTTGGCTTGGCTCGCAAACGGGCGCTGTTACCGATACTAATGGGAGTTTTGAGATTCCTCAAATAGCCAACAACAGCACGCTAGTGGTGAGTTATGTGGGCTATAATAACGACACACTTCAAGTCACAAAAAAGAACAAGCTCACCATAGTGCTGCGGCCATATGAGATGCTCGGTGAAGTGAGTGTGGTGTATGAAAGGCGAGGCACAGAAATATCTTACCTCGATCCAATGAAAGTGGAGAATATTGGCGAGAAAGAGCTTTTTAAAGCGGCTTGCTGCAATTTGAGCGAAAGCTTCGAAACAAATCCTTCTGTAGATGTGGCCTATGCTGATGCGGTAACAGGAACCAAGCAAATACAAATGCTTGGGCTGGATGGTAAGTATGCGCAAATAACGCGCGAATCTATGCCTGATGTGCGTGGCTTGAGTGCTGTGCAAGGGTTGACTTACATACCTGGAACTTGGATAGAATCTATTCAGTTAAACAAAGGCGCTGGCTCTGTTGTGAATGGATTTGAAAGCCTCACAGGGCAAATAAATGTAGAGCTTAAAAAGCCGGAAAATGCAGATCCATTATTTGTAAATGCCTACGTGAATCAAGGTGGAAGAACTGAGTTGAATGTGGATGCCGCGCATAAATTCAATGAAAAAGTTTCGACCATGGTATTGGTGCATGGCAATATGCGCCCTATTGAAGTGGATGGAAATAATGACGGTTTTCTTGATTTTCCCACAGGTCAGCAAATTAACGTGGTCAATCGTTGGAAGTTTACCAATAACAAAGGCTGGGAAGGTCAATTAGCTGGACGTGGAATTGTTGAAGATAGATCAGGTGGTCAATATTTTGGTGCGCCAGAAGATAACGCTTCGCCACAGCCTTATAAAGTACATTGGAAAACCAATAGGGCCGAGCTTTGGGGGAAAACGGGCTATGTTTTCAAAAACGCAAAGTTTCGAAGCATAGGTTTTCAAGGTTCAGTGCTTTATCATGATTATAAAAGTGGCTATGGAAACACTGTTTATAATGCTAATCAGCAATCGGGTTACTTCAATTCAATCTATCAAGATATACTGGGCACTACAACGCATAAGTATAAGGTAGGTTTGAGTTTGATGTATGATAAATATGACGAACAACTAAACGGGGTTGATTACAATCGAACAGAAATTGTTCCCGGAGCTTTTGCAGAATACACCTTCTCTTATTTCGAAAAATTTGCATTGGTCGCTGGTTTAAGAGCTGATTACCACAACTATTATGGGCTGTTTTTTACGCCAAGGTTACACATGCGCTATGAGATTAAAGAGGGCTCTGTTTTGCGTGTTTCTGGCGGAAAAGGAACAAGAACGGCAAACGTAGTTGCGGATAATCAATCGCTATTGGCATCATCTCGCACTTGGATTATTCTAGGTGATAATCAAATACAAGGTTTTGGTTTGAAGCAAGAAAAGGCATGGAATTTTGGAGCCAATTTTACGCAGAACTTCCGTTTGAATTACCGTCCAGCAACGTTCGCGCTTGACGCGTATCATACTGAATTTGAGAATCAAACAGTGATTGATCGTGAAGATCCAACTAAAGTGCGGGTATACAATTTGGTAGGTCGCAGTTTTGCAACCAGCTTACAAGCTCAGGTTGATTATTCTATCTATCGTGGTTTTGATGCGCGAATAGCTTACAGATGGTATGATGTAGAAACAGATTATTCTGTTGGTCGCTTGATATCGCCTTTTGTGGCAAGTCACCGAGCTTTCATCAATCTATCATACGAAACCAAATCTGAATGGAAGTTTGATTATACAGTGCAATGGCAAGGTAAAAAGCGTATTCCAAGCACTTTAGATTCGCCAGTTGTGTATCAGGTCGGTAGTTACTCTCCAGATTTATTTTTGATGAATGCTCAAATCACCAAGAGTTGGGGTAAGAAGTTTGCGGTTTATGTAGGGATGGAAAATATGACCAATGTGAAGCAAAACAACCCATTAATTTCTGCCAGCGACCCATACGGAGCATATTTCGACAGCTCGATGGTTTGGGGTCCGATATTCGGAAGAATGACCTATCTGGGTATAAGGTGGTCTCCGAAATCGGTTCCAAATTAGATTGGTTTAACTATTTGAAGACTGGCGGGTAATACGCTGATTAACGCTACTTGATTATTAGTCAGCGTTGCTGCGAATTCTCCGTCAGTTTCTATTGCAAGCTTACCTTCTAATACTCTAATTCTAAATTTTGCAGCCTTCTTGTAAAGGATGCGTGGATCTTTTATTTCTTGACCAAGGCGCAACTTTGGTAGGTATCTGATGAAGTCTTTTAAGCCAACCTTGCCGATAATGGTGACTGCCATTTTACCATCATTTATACTTGCCTGAGGGCAAAGACAAAGTCCGTCACCAGAAAATTTGGCATTACCGATTGCGGTTAAAAATGTGGTCAAACTAAGTTTATAGTCATCTACCATTAATTCAACTTTTGGCGCCTTGTATAAAGTAAGCCAAGTAACGGTGGCTGAAAAATAATTAAGCTTTGATGGCCAAGAACGTCTGCGTTTTGCGACAGTTTTTGCAATGTTGGCGCCAATCCCAACATTAGTAAGGTTTAAACAATATCTCTGGATGCCATTGGCATTAAGACTCAAAATGTCTGTTGGTATTGTTAAACCTTCGCTGGCATTTTTTAAGATTGTTTTTACATTTTTAAAGCCTATTGTTCGTGCGAAATCATTTGCGCTTCCAATCGGTATTAAAGCTAGCATTGGTAGATTTTTTGAATGGAGCGCTAACCAAGTATTGATGACTTGATTCACGGTACCATCGCCACCTGCAACAAGAACCAAATCTGCGTTTTCTTCTAATACCTGTTTGGCAAAAGTGTTGGTGTCCTCGGCTTTCTTAGTTACCAAAACCTGAATGTTTCCTAGGTTAAGAAGTTCACTTTTAGTGCGGTTAGCTCTGTTTGAGCTACCGTTGATAATGGCAGAAATTTTCATGCGGGGATACTGCCTCAATCTTAACAAAAAAAGACATGCCATAGACATGTCTTTTTTAATAACCGTTTTCTAAAGTTTGATTTTACATTGGGTGACAGTGAAAACTCACGGTATCAGCTATTTCTGTTTCATCATGATCGACAATGACGGTAACAACAAAAAGCATGTCGCTGTGACTAGAAACATTGTTGATCCACACTTCATTAATGCTTAGTGGGCTTGTATGAGCATGTTCTTCGGCTAAAAACACTTCTTCATTATCATTGGTTTTGTTTAATAATTGAACGCGATAGCCATGTATAGAAAGCGTGGTGGTGATCGTGGCTTTCATCTTTACAGTGTCATTTAAGCCAAACATTCCGCCAGCGGTTGGTGCTAAAATAGAGAAGGAAACATCTTCCAGTTCAGCATAAGTGCAAGAGCCATCTTCAACCTCGGCTTCGGCATTAAAATTAAGCGCGATTGAGTCGGTGCAGCCTTCTGTTTTTTTACAAGATGTAAAGGTGTTAGTTGCAGCAAAAGCTAGAGCTGCGAGTATGATATGTTTTGATTTCATTTTTTTTGATTTGTTGGTATTAAATAGTGGATTTGGAGAACAGCACCCCATTTGCTCTTTACATAGCCATTCGCAAAATCTTGCGCAATGGG
>JANRBI010000119.1:3225-6224 GCA_030727625.1 Salibacteraceae bacterium | reverse complement strand
TTCAAGAAATTGGTGCCATCCGCCCTTACACGTTGCAAATCGGTAAGCACTAACAGCCGATGTTGTGCCTTCAAGTATTGCACCTGGTTTTTCATGCCATAGCGCAATAATTTAGATGTGTTTTGGGTGTAATCTAGGTTTAGATTAATGTTGCCGTGCCAGCCTTCGTCCGTGCTTCCAGGTCGCTTGCTTTCTACATTTACTATTTGCGCTTTCGCGGAAATGACAACTAAAAAGCCAACAAGAGCGCATAAAACTGCTCTTCGAAATAAGAAACGACTGTCAAACAAAACGACTATCCTAAAGAATTAAGCATTTGTGTAATCGAAGCAATTCTTGATTCTGCATCCGCCTTTTTCTTTTGTTCAGCTGCTACCACTTGCTCTGGCGCACCAGCTACAAACTTTTCATTGCCCAGCTTTTTCATTATACTGTTCAAGAAACCTTCCTGGTATTTAAGTTCTTCTTCCAGCTTGGCTTTTTCAGCTGCTACATCAATCAAACCTTCCATCGGAATGGAAAATTCCAGCGTTCCAACAATGAATGAGGAAGAAGGACCTTCAATAGATTCGTTGTAAGCCAAATCTACGTTTGCCAACTTTTTCACAATACTATCAAAGGCGGCATATTTTCCTGCATTGCCTTTTTGAGCCAACTTCAATTGTTCTCTTGGCGACAAGCCTTTCTGTGCTCTGAAAGCGCGTACTTCAGAAATGATTGACTTCGCTTCTTCAAACGCTTCTAATTGAGCTTTAACAGATGCTTCTGCTGTTGGCCAATGAGCCAAAATAGCACAGTCTTTATCGGTTCTTTCTGCCAAAGCATGATAAACTTCCTCGGTAATAAATGGCATCATAGGATGCAAAATCACCATAAGTTTTTCTAGAAAAACCAGTGTTTGTTCGAAAGTGGTTTTATCAATGCTATCGCCATAAGCGGGTTTTATCGCTTCTAGATACCAAGAGCAGAATTCATCCCAAACCAATTTGTAAATGCTCATTGCAGCATCGTTCAATCGGTATTTAGTGTACGATTCATCAATAGAAGCAATCTCGCTATTGATTTTATCATTCAACCAGGCAACCGCTTTTGCATTCACCTCACTTTGTGGTTTGTCTGCAACTTCCCATCCTTTGATCAGTCGAAGCGCATTCCAAATTTTATTGGTGAAATTTCGACCTTGCTCACAAATAGAATCATCAAACGGAATATCGTTTCCGGCTGGAGCCGTCATCAACAAACCAAGACGCACACCATCAGCTCCGTATTTCTCAATCAACTCAATAGGATCGGGAGAATTACCCAAGCTTTTGCTCATTTTTCGACCAAGTTTATCACGGATGATCCCAGTAAAATAAACGTTGCTAAACGGCTTTTTACCTTCAAACTCATAACCCGCCATAATCATTCTGGCCACCCAGAAAAAGATAATATCTGGTCCGGTTACCAAGTCATTGGTCGGATAGTAATAATCCAATTCTTTACGATCGTAAAAACCATCAAACACGCTGATCGGCCACAGCCAAGAACTGAACCACGTATCCATAACATCTTCATCTTGATGCAAATCAGATAGTTGTAAATCTTGTCCGCTGGCAGCACGTGCTTTTTCCAACGCTTCGGTTTCGTTTTTTGCTACTACAAATTGGTCTTCGCCAAAATACCAAGCAGGAATTCTGTGTCCCCACCAAAGTTGGCGGCTGATGCACCAATCTTTGATATTGGTCATCCAATGGCGATACGTGTTGTTGAATTTAGCTGGATGAAAAACGATTTCACCTTCCTCAACCGCTTTCAAGGCTGGCTCAGCAAGTGGAGCCATTTTCACAAACCATTGCAGCGAAAGTCGAGGTTCAATAATCGCATTGGTGCGTTCACTTCGGCCAACTTTGTTGGCATACTCTTCTGTTTTCACCAAGTTGCCAGATTCGGCAAGCATTGGTTCAATTTTCTTGCGTGCTTCAAATCGGTCTTCGCCAATCAACAATTGAGCTGCCTCGCTCAATGTTCCGTTTGCATTTAAAATGTCAATTGATTCAAGGTTATGTTTTTGCCCTAAATCATAGTCATTTACATCATGAGCCGGAGTCACTTTTAAGCAACCCGTACCAAATTCACGATCTACATATTCGTCTGTAATAATAGGAATCTCACGATTGATTAAAGGCACAATCGCTTTTCTGCCATGCAAATGCGTGTAGCGTTCATCGTCTGGATGAATGCAAATGGCGGTATCTCCTAAAATAGTTTCTGGGCGCGTAGTTGCGATGGTAACAAACTCATCGCTTCCAACAATTTGATAGCGAACATGATAGAGTTTGCTTTGCTCTTCTGTGTGAATTACTTCTTCATCACTCACTGCAGTTAAGGCTTCCACATCCCAGTTTACCATTCTGTAACCGCGATAAATCAAGCCTTTGTTATATAAATGATTGAACGTATCAATTACGCTATCGTAATATTTTTCGTCCATGGTAAAGCGCTCACGATCCCAATCGCAACTTGCACCAAGTTTCTTTAATTGCTCTAGAATTACGCCACCATATTCTTCTTTCCATTCCCAAGCATGGGCAAGAAATTCATCGCGAGTCAAGTTGCTTTTCTTAATGCCTTTTTCGCGCAAGCGTCTTACAACTTTAGCTTCAGTAGCAATAGATGCATGGTCCATTCCTGGAACCCAGCATGCATTTTTACCTTCTAATCGAGCTTTTCTAATAAGAATATCTTGAATAGTGTTGTTGAGCATGTGGCCCATGTGCAAAACACCCGTTACGTTGGGTGGCGGAATGGTAATGGTAAATGGTTCCTTGTTAGTATCTGGTTTTGAAGCAAAGAAACCTTGATTCATCCAATGCTTATACCACTTATCTTCTACTTGCTTTGGGTCGTATTTTGTCGATAGCTCGCTCATCTTGCTGTTGCTGAAAATTAAAGGGTGCAAAGGTAAAATTGTTGATGGGAGAATTATTGGGTTTTTGAAGGTCGGTTTGGTGAAGAGT
>JANRBI010000119.1:0-3125 GCA_030727625.1 Salibacteraceae bacterium | reverse complement strand
CTCTTCCAAAAACCTTAATAGCATGTTAAACACACGAATGGCAAAAGCATCCCTTTTACATTTGTGTCATTAAATTTGAAACCATGAAAAAATACTTATTGACACTAACAGCTATGCTTACGTTAACTCTAGGAGTTTTCGCTCAAGCAGAAATCGAATTCGAAGAAGAAACGCACAACTTCGGAACATTGAAACAAGGTGGAGATGCCACCACAGAGTTTAAATTTACGAACACAGGAAACGAGCCTTTGATCATTGCTAACGCAAAAGGTAGCTGCGGTTGTACAGTGCCAGAATGGCCACGCGAACCAATTGCTCCAGGTGCATCTTCTGCTATCAGAGTAAAATATGACAGCAAGCGTGTAGGTCCGATTAACAAGTCAGTGACCATTACTTCAAATGCAGGTGCTGCTCCTACTAAAGTGATCAGAATTGCTGGTAATATTGAAGCCGCTCCTTCAACAGATGATTCTGCAATGCCAGTAAAGCAGCCGTCAATGGCTCCAGCAGCGCAATAGTCACACTTACAATACATACAAATCAAGCCCTGATTCATTTACATGAATCAGGGCTTTTTATTTCTTACAAAAATCTACCTAAAACGGCTTTAGAATGCAGTGATGGCTATCTTTGGCGACCCCGATTGCAGTCGGTAATTATTGATACAAAGAAGGACATATGCCATTCATTTCTAAAAAAGGATATGCGATGCCCGAGTCTCCAATTAGGAAACTCGTACCGTTCGCTGAAAAAGCTATAAAAAGTGGAAAAGAAGTTATCCACTTAAATATTGGTCAACCAGATATTGAGACACCAGAGGTTGCGCTTAACGCAATTAAAAACTTAGACCGACATGTAATTGAATATAGTCACTCTGCTGGATTTGAATCATACAGAAGAGGCTTAGCTAATTACTACCAGAATCATGGAATGATGGTAAATCACAACCAAATTATTGTGACTAATGGTGGATCTGAAGCCATCACATTTGCAATGATGTCGTGCTTTAATGCGGAAGATGAAATCATTGTTCCAGAGCCTTTCTACGCCAACTATAACAGCTTTGCACTGCAAGCAGGTGTGCATTTAAAGCCACTTACTTGTTACCTCGAAGAAAGCTATGCATTGCCTGCTGTAGAAAAGTTTGAAGAACTGATTACATCGCGCACTCGTGGTATTATGATCTGTAATCCAGGTAATCCAACTGGATATCTATATACCAAAGAAGAGCTTGAGCTTTTGAGACAAATTGTTTTAAAGCACGACTTGTTTTTAGTGGCTGATGAAGTTTACCGAGAATTCTGTTACGATGGTAAAGTGCATCATAGCGTATTAAGTCTTGAAGGATTAGAGAGCAATGCAATTGTGGTGGATTCTGTATCTAAAAGATATAGCATGTGTGGTGCTCGGGTGGGCGCATTGGTGAGTAAAAATCCGGAGGTGATTAGCACCGCCATGAAGTTTGCTCAAGCAAGATTGAGCCCACCTACTATTGGACAAATTGCTGGTGAGGCAGCGCTAGATACGCCTCCATCTTATTTTCAAAACGTCAAGGATGAGTATGTAACCAGACGCGACATCATGGTAAATGGTCTTAATGCAATTGACGGTGTAGGCTGTCCTATGCCCGGAGGCGCATTTTACGCTATGGCGAAATTGCCTGTGGATGATGCCGAAAAGTTTTGCCAATGGATGCTTGAAGACTTTTCGTATAAAAACGCAACAGTTATGATGGCTCCAGCGCAAGGGTTTTATGCTACCAAAGGCCTTGGAAAAGATGAAGTTAGAATTGCATACGTTTTAGAACAAAACAAGCTTAAATTAGCTCTTGAAGTATTAGAACATGCGCTTAAAGAATATCCAGGAAGAATTGAAATTGCGGACCGTGCCGAAAGTGTTGAAAGCATTTAGCACTGTCTTTTTCTCAATATTATTGATCAGCTGCTCTGGAGAAAAAACACCAGAGCAGACTGGCAAAAAATCAGTGGTTGCACAAACATCAGATGTTGCAGCAGACATAAATCCACATCAATTTCTTGCCCCGCAAGACAAAGGCCACCCAGTGCGCTATCGTGTAAAAGACGGAAAGATTACCTATCAATATAAGGGAATTCAAACTGGTGTTGAAGAGGTTTACTTCACTGATTTCGGCATGACCGAAATAAAATTCACAAGCACGGAGCGCGAAAATCCATTCAGCGATGGTGTGGAAAAGATAGATATGATCACGCTCATGCGAGACACGTTTATCTATGTAGTAGATCGCGCTACCATGAATGCGAGAAGAATTGATAATCACGTGCTATTTGAAATAGCAGAGCGCAGCCCAACGTTAGATCTGGATGAAGCAGCACGCATTACCTATCAAATGAATATGGGTGAAATGCGAGGTATAGATACGGTAAGTGGTTTACCCTGCGAAAAATGGTTTATGCCACACCAAAAGCAACAAGAATGGCGCTGGAATGGTATGATGATCAAAACCTTGGTTGATCTAAACCGAAACTATGTAAGTCTTGTAGCCACTGAGATAGACACGCTGTCTCCTCTACCCGAGGGCATTTTTGAGCTACCTAAAAACGTAAACGTGATGGAAGGGGCTTCACTAAAAGAATGGATTGAAGACTTAAGTAAGCCAATTGCAAAACGTCAATACTTCAATAAGCCAAGCGATGAGAAATAGATCGCTAGTTAAAGTCTTTGTAAAGCAAATATTTTGATCGTTTCAACATAAAACCATTCAACTCGCCTGTCCACGAAGCACGAATTTCATCAGCCGTCATTCCTTTTTCTATTTGCAACCTGAGTTGATCAGTTCCAGCTAATTTCTCGAAAAAACCATTCTTTAGAAAAAACTGGTCTTTGTTAGGAAAATCTCGGTAGGCATTTACCAACCAATCTAAAATCAAGGATTGCTTTTCTTGCACGCGCTTACCTCCAAAATCGGTTAAATCCCAACCTGCGCAAGGCACACCATTATGTTTTGGGTCTTTAGCACCTTCTGTTGGTTTTGGAACAAACATCATACTGCCTGTGCTAAAATTTGGATGTCCAAAAAGTTCGAAAGGATGATCTGTGCCGCGGCCAACCGAAACATCGGTGCCTTCGAAAAAGCACAATGAAGG
>JANRBI010000118.1 GCA_030727625.1 Salibacteraceae bacterium | reverse complement strand
TTCGTTACTGATTTCAAATCCATCACCACGCCAGCATTAAGAATATCCTAAGCGAGTTGATTGCACCTCTATCAATTCAATTCCTATCGTTCCGGTGCTGTTTATTTATTGCAGATTTATATGTATGCGTTATTTTCGCATGTGCGCACACCGAATATTAAGATGTTTCTGAACGAGTCAGATGCTATTGCATTAAATTCAATGGATATCAAGTATGAACTCCAACCAAAACAGTTGATAAATCAATGAATTGAATGAAGTTGTTTTATAAAAAACTTAAGCTGCTTATTCTTCAAAAGGCAATTGATCTTTGTGTTTTCCAGTACTCTTTTCGGATCGATAATGGTATTAAGAAAGTCTTAATTAGTATCGTACTTGTTTTGATAGTTCATTCTAGTTTCTCTCAAACTGGCCCTGGAGGTGTTGGAAATGATTTGGGATCATCTGATTTGAAGTTGTGGTTTAGAACGGATAATGGGGTAAGTGTAACTGGTACTTTGGTAGACAGTTGGCAAAATTCTGCGGGAATTGCGGTGCTTGATATTAGTGAAACAGGTGCTCAGCGACCAACATTAGTTTCGAATGCAGTAAATGGGTTTAGTGAAGTAAGTTATAGCGGATCTACACGCTTAAGAACGGGCACAACCCTTACTACTTCTAATTTTATAACAGACCAGGCAAGCTCATTCACAGTATGCAGAGCTGATAATACATCCCAAACAAGTTGTGTTTATACAACTGATCCTTTGGTTGGTTCTACAAGATTCTCGAATCATATTCCCTGGGCAAATACCATTTATTTCGATATCGGAACTTGTTGTTCTAACGATGCTAGGATGCAAGTTGGTGGATTAACGGGTTTAGCTAGCTACTCGATTTGGACCTATGATGCTTCACCAGCATTGGGCAAACAGCTATACAGAAACGGTGGATTGCTTCAGAATAGAGCAAATACAACAACTTATTCAAGTCATGCAACGCATAGATTTAATATCGGTGGTAATACTTCTGGAACAAATGGCTTTGTTGGCGATGTAGCTGAAATCATCATTTTTAATGTGAGGGTTAATTCTGCACAGCGAATCATCATTGATAACTATTTAGCAGCCAAGTTTGGTTTGGCCTTAACAGGAAATGATTTGTATGTTCAAGATAATCCAGCCAATGGAAATTTTGATTTTAATGTGGCAGGAATAGGTAGAATTGATGCTTCAAACCTTCACAACGATGCACAAGGAACTGGCATTGTACGAATGTTAAATCCATCAGGCTTAGGTAATAACGAGTTTCTAATCTGGGGGCATGATAACGGACTCGAACAAGCAACCAACACAAGTGACGTACCTGCAAGTGTTGAAGCTCGCTTTGAAAGGGTTTGGCGAGTAAATGAAGTTAATGCAGCAGGCGCAGCGGTTAACGTTGGTGCCGTTGACATTAGGTTTGACTTAACGGGCTTAGGAACAATAGCAGCATCTGATTTAAGATTGTTGGTTGATACCGATAACGATGGTTTGTTTAATGATGAAACACCGATATCAGGGGCTACAAATGTGGGAGGTGATGTTTATGAGTTTGCCAGTGTTACAGCCATAGCTAATAACTTGAGATTTACCATAGGAACGATTAATTCAAGTTCAACTCCTTTACCCATTGAGTTGCTTTACTTCAATGCCATTGCCACAGACCACAAAATGGTCAAATTAGATTGGCAAACAGCTTCTGAGTCCTCGAATGATTTTTTCACCATTGAACGATCTACTAATGGAATGAATTGGGAATTTTTAAAATCAATAAAAGGCGCTGGAAACTCATCTGTATTGCTAACATATTCTGCAACTGATAGTTTACCTTATTCAGGAATTTCATATTACCGACTTAAACAAACAGATTTTGATGGTCGATATTCTTATTCTCAAATGAGAGAGGTTAATATGAATGTATGGAGTCAATCAACTGTGCAGATTTATCCAAACCCAAGTGATGATCAGATTATTGTTGAGGGAAGTGCGGATGAACTTTCGCAAATATCAATTTACAACGCGCTTGGTAAGGATATTACTCCAATGATGATCATTACTAATTTTAGTGCAGAGAAGGTGCAGATTGAGTTAACAGAGTTAAACTCAGGAATATATTTTCTGAAAACGAAAAGCGCTATTAACAAGGTATTCAAACAGTAGCAAGTCCTCAGCTTAGTTCTTGTTTGCCAAGTTTAAAATCGATCGTCTCCATTTAAATAGCGTGTTTGAGTTAGTTTCGCTCAAGCGAAAAAGCCACACTGTAAATTGCATCCAACAGTTTGAAAAGAATTGAAATAGAGAGGGGGCAAACTTCAATTTTAGGATCAGATCAATTAAAAAAGAACGCCAAGCGCTCCTGAATGTCGGGATTACCAATGATGTTGCTGGCGTAATCTTCTTGGTATTTAAGATCAATGCGTTTGATGTAGCCTTTTGCCATCGGCATGCAAGCCATCCAAGCGGGTGATGAATTGCATTCGTCAAAATCTGCTATGCTTATTATGGTGTGATCACCTGTGGTGATTATGCAATGCGAGTAATTGATGCCCATTTCAAAAACCTCATTGATGTTTTCTTTTGTAAAACTCACCACCTTATCTGCCGACAGTTTTGCTTGTTCTTTAAATTCTAAGATAGGAGCATCGCTGTCAAATCTTTCTATGGCTGTAATGTCTAAAATTACATCGCCAACTAAGCCTTCGGGTATGTTTGGTTTCTTTTCGTTTGAGCAAGAAATCAAAAGAGAAAGTAGGGCACAGGTTATTAGAATTCTCATACTTCGGATAGGTTAGGGTCGCGAATATATAAATATCTCTTTTAGGGCAAACGTAAAAGAATGTGTGTAGAAGTTAATCTTAAAACTTGAGAATTAGTTTCGCGTTCAAACGCCTTGAAGTAAGGTAGTTAGGAACTCCATATTGCGTGTTACTCGCGTCTTTGATCCACAAATAGCTAATGGTGTTGTTTACGGCTAACAAATTGAATACTTCAGCAGTAACCCATGCACTTTTAATGAAATTAACGATAGGACTTTTGGCTACTTTTTCTTCCGACTTCAGTCGAGCTGAAAAGCCAATATCAACTCTACGGTATGGTGGCATTCTAAACACATCTTGCCAACGAGTATAAGAAGGCGGCCCGGTAGGCATGCCTGTTCCGAAAATAATGCTCAAGTTCATTTTCAAGTTTTCATTCTTAGGCAAATGATCTTGAAAAGTGATGGCAAAACTCACGCGCTGATCTGTTGGGCGAGCGATATAACCTGGATAAACGGTAGTAGAATCTATCGCTCTGCCCAAGGTGGTAAGGCTTTCAAAAGTGGTGTCAGGAAACTGAACTGTATAAAGCTTGTAAGAATCGTTATTGAGGTCTTCAGCTGTTTTCATCACAGACAAGCTCACCCATGATTCTAAGCCTTTTACAAACTCGCCATTCAATTTTAAATCTAAACCAGTGGCATAACCTTTTGCACTGTTTTCTGCATAATACCTAATGCGTACATTATCGAGTTCGTAAGGAATAATGTCTGCCAATTGCTTGTAATAAGCTTCGCTCACAAACTTGAAATCGCGCTTAAACATTTTGAAGTTCAAATCAGCTCCAACCAAATAGTGAATTGATTTTTGAGCACGAATAGCAGGATTTACGCGACCGAATAAATCGCGCATTTCGCGGTAAAATGCAGGCTGGTGATAGTAACCCCAACTTGCACGAAACTGCCAATCACGATCCCAATTTGGTTTGATAGAAGAAACAATTCTCGGACTTACAGTAGTTTGGTTGTTAAAGTCCCAATAATGGAAGCGAACGCCACCACTTATGTAAATTTCGGTGCTGTCTAGTTCAAACAAAAAGTCTTTTTGCAAATAGCCCATCACTCGGTTTGTGGCAATTCGGTTGTAAGATTTTATGGTTTCAAAAAGGTTGACTGTAGTAGAAGTGTAAGGAACTGAAAACCCAACGGAGTCAATCATTTCCCATTCGCTCAACTGATCATCAATATCGTCATGACGGTATTTTAAACCCCAAAGCCAAGTGTGAATTCCGGTGCGATAATCTCCTTGTGTTTCTAATGAAATTACATTGGCATTGAGGTAATTACGCGCATGGTTTAAGAAAGAACCTGTTCCAATTACAAAGGCTTCATCACCAAAAGATTCTTGACTTAAATCGGTTTCAAGTTCAGAAAGGCGATAGGCAGCTTCAATATCAAAGGTTTCTTTTTCTTGGGTTCTAAATCCTGAGGCAATGAATTTCCAATTGAGATTGTAACGCGGTTTATAATGCGCGGTAAATGCACCAAAACCAGTGGTGTAAGCATCTTCTTCTTGTCCTTGGAAAAATACGTTCAAACCCAAGGCACTGCTCACAGTTCCAAAAGAAGCTTGTCTGTTTTCGGGCTGAAACTGATATTGATTTTGTGAGAATGCACCTAGTAAAGATAGTTCCCATGAGGTGCTTACATCATACGTCAAATAGGTTTGATAATCAATAAATCGTGGGCGATACGTGCCGTTTACATCTGTACTACCCAGCAAATATTGGTTTGAATAATAGCGAAGTCCGTGTATTTGTGTGAACCTTCTGTTGTCTGAAGCTTGCTCTAAGTGCACATTCGCTCCAAGCAAACCACCACTAACCGAACCTGCAAATTTCTCGGGCTTTTTGTAAGTAATGTCCAGCACAGAACTCATTTTGTCGCCATACTTGGCTTCGAATCCTCCAGAAGAAAAGTAGACATCTTCGACTAAATCACTGTTCACAAAACTCAATCCTTCTTGGTTTCCGCTGCGGATTAAAAAAGGTCTGTAAACCTGAATTCCATTGACATAAACAAGGTTTTCGTCAAAATTTCCACCACGCACCGAATATTGAGAACTCAACTCATTGTTCATGCTTACTCCAAGCGATTGCGCAGGTAAAAGCGACTCTACACTTCCTGTAACACTCGGATTAAACTTGCTGATACCCGTTTCAATTCTCCGCATCGGTTTCTCGCGGTTCATTTCGCCTTCTACCGTAAAAGGGCCTTTTTCAATCACCTTGTCTTTCAACTTGGCGTTGATTTCTTTTCGTTCCCCTTGAGCGAGATTTAGTTTTTGCTGGTATTCGAAAAAAGAAACGTGTCTTACCACCAACACAAAGTCTTTTTCGGCAGGCACAGTGAGTGAAAAAGAACCATCTTCTTTGGTGCTCATTCCATTGGTAGTGCCCACTTCGCCAACTGTAGCAGCAAACACGGGTTTTCCGTTTTTGTCTAATATTTTACCATAAACTGTGGCTGTTTGCGACAGCGAAATCAATGGAAAACATAGCACAAAGAGTGCGAGTATGAGGTTGTGAAGCTTCAAAAGACGAAATACTGTAACTTATTTTTTTGATTTGTAATCACCACGTTTCCATGCTTGTACAAACTGTGCCCATGCTAACGGATTCATAAGACTTGTAGTATTGATGTTGCCAATTCGGTAGAGTTTGGTGTATTCGCGTTGTATATCGTATTGCGAATTTTCACGAGCGCTCATCGGCACACCTTGCACGGCAAGCCTTATGTCTTCTCGAGTTAGGTTTTCGAAAGCTCGGTCATAATCGTCTCTTGGCGCGTTCAAACTCAAAAAAGCATCGCGAAACTGCTCCACACTTGGCCATGGATATACGATTTGTTCGGCCAGCTCAAACGTGTCTTGACGCACCATTTGGATAATAGAATAGCGGTTGTGACGCAATGTGTCGGGAACGATAAATTCACCATCGGTGTGACCCAAACTTGAAAACAGAATCGTATCGTTTTCGCGAGCCACAAGAGAGAAAAATCCATAATAATCGCAGATTGTTCCGCGGCTAGTTCCTTTGATCATCACACTAGAAAACGGAACCGCTGTAAGGCTATCGCCCGAAACCACAATTCCAGAAAGCTGTATAAGTTTAGGCTCTTCGCCAGTTTCATCCTGTGCGTATATAGTTTGGCCTATCAATAAAGCCGCGAGAAGGCAGTATAAATACTTCATTTATGGTAAAAACTTCCGTCAAAGGTGGCAACATTTCCTGCCATATCCGAAACAATTATGCGCAATTGTTGCACCTCATCTGATTTTGGTAGGTCTGAAACGTCAATTTTCAATAAATCTTGTTTGTAATCGTAATCTGCCAAAACAAATTGCTCGTTCACCAAAACTCGATAGGTATTAATGCCGCTCATGTTGTCTTTTATGGCAAATCTTAAATCGCCAG
>JANRBI010000117.1 GCA_030727625.1 Salibacteraceae bacterium | reverse complement strand
ATCGTTATTTTGGTGATCCTGCTGTATTTCGGTGCATTGATCACCATTTCTTTCATTACAGGAAAGGATGACAGCAACGAAGCCTTTTTTAAAGCTAAAAAGCAAAGTCCTTGGTATATCGTGGCTTTTGGTATGATTGGCGCATCGCTCAGCGGTGTCACCTTTATTTCGGTGCCAGGTTGGGTAGCCACAAGCCAGTTTAGCTACATGCAAATGGTGCTGGGTTATTTGGCGGGCTATGCAGTGATTTCTTATGTACTGCTGCCGTTGTATTACAAACTCAATCTCACCAGTATTTATTCCTATTTAGAACAGCGTTTTGGAGTTAGAAGCTATAAAACGGGCGCGTTTTACTTTCTGCTTTCGCGTGTGATTGGCGCATCGTTTAGGCTTTTTCTTGTGGCCGAGTCGTTGTTCATTGCGGTGTTCGAACCCATGCATTTGCCTTTTTGGGTGGCTGTGTTGGTCGCAGTTTTACTGATTTGGGTATATACGTATCGCAGCGGCATCAAAACCATTATTTGGACAGATACTTTGCAAACTGCAGCCATGCTTTTGGCAGTGATTGTTACCATTTGGGTGATCAAAGACCAATTTGATTGGAGCATGATGGAGCTTGCTTCAAACATCAAAAGCAGCGAATACTCGCAGTGGTTTTTTACAGAAAGCAGTGATAAACGCTTTTTTGTGAAGCAGTTTTTAGCGGGAATGTTCATCACCATTAGTATGACGGGTTTAGACCAAGACATGATGCAAAAAAACCTGACATGCAAGTCGTTAAAAGACGCACAGAAAAACATGCTTTGGTTCAGCGTTATTTTGGTTTTCGCCAATTTGCTGTTCTTGTCGTTGGGCGTTTTGTTGTATCAGTTTGCAGATGGGGCAGGGTTTTCCGACTTAAAAGGCGACAAACTTTATCCTACGCTTGCGCTCACGGGCAGCCTTGGTCCGGTGGCTGGCATCTTGTTTATCATTGGTTTGGTGGCAGCGGCATATTCCAGTGCCGATAGTGCGTTAACGTCACTCACCACTTCGTTTTGTGTAGACTTTTTAGGAATGGAAAAGCAGCCAAAGGTCAATGATAAGCAAACGCGCAAATACGTTCATATTGGTTTTTCGGCCTTGCTTTTTGTGGTGATTATCATTTTCAAATCTATTAATGATAATAGTGTGATTGCGCAGCTGTTTACCGTGGCAGGTTACACATACGGACCGCTTTTGGGCATGTATGCCTTTGGGTTGTTTACCAAGTGGCAGCCAAGAGATGTGCTGGT
>JANRBI010000116.1 GCA_030727625.1 Salibacteraceae bacterium | reverse complement strand
TTATGGAATTATACCAAAGACTAAAATTCAGAAAAAATCCATTTTCTACATTTTCAGCAGAACAGGAGAGAAAGTTTCTTGATGAAGTTTTCATCTACCCAAATAACTATAACAGTCTTCGTTCAGATATTATTGAAAACCGCAGCAGATTCATTATTGGTGCACGTGGTATTGGTAAAACAGCTTTAGTATATAAGCTCAAAATAGAACTGGAAGAAAAAAATGTTTTCGCTGTTCTTATCGATGATTTTGAAGGTATACCCATCAAAAATAATAAGAAGCACTTTCTTAAATTAATGCTTTCAGAAAGCATTAAACTTTTTTGCGCAACACTATCAAAAAACCCATCCTTAATCCAAAATTTAGATAAGAACGACAAAGAAAAGCTCTCTTTCATTATTGCAGAGTTCTTTAAAAGCCTTAGCATACGGGAGTATGAAGAATATTACAACAAGGCGACTCGATTCAAGTCAAGAAATTTCTTGAGGAATATTTACAACAAAATAATTCACAAACCAATAAACCTTTTGATTGGTGGCGGAGTTGAATTAGCCTCAGACTTTGTGCGCAAATCTTTTGGACTTCCAGATACTAATACTGATGGCTTGTACAAAAACTACTTGCCAGAGATTGAGGTTGAAACTATTCGAAGGTCAAATGATCCTAGTGAGTTTTTAGAAGACGCGAAAGCTCTGAAATTAATATGGCTTGATTTGGCTAAATTGATTAATAAATCTGGATTTAAAACTACTACTGTTCTATTCGATAGAGCGGATGAATATATTTCACTTGGGCAAGGAATCGATTCCATCACAACATTCTTAAAAGAACTCTTAACAGACACAACAATCCTTCTATCAGAAAACTATTCAATAGTTATTGGCCTTTGGGATGCCACAAAAGCCGATTTTGATCAGTTGGGTGTTAGATTTGATAAAATCAAGCCTTTTAATATTAATTGGTCAGAAAAAAAATTAAAAGAAATACTATCCAAGAGAATCCAACATTTCAGCAATAACAAGGTTGGATTAAACGATGTTTTCTCAGATTCTGATGTCGATAAACTTATTGAGTTAAGCGACAACTCGCCTAGATACTTATTTCGACAATTATCTGTGATTTATGATACTCAAAATAATATCGACTCAGAGGCAACTTCAATTTCCAAAAAAGCGCTCGAAGAAGGACAATTAACCTATTGCAGAGACTTTGAATTCTATGCAGTTTTCCCAAGTAAAAAAGGATCAAAGGAGGATATCTTAGTAAATGTAAATCGCATTTTGAAGATTGGTAGTGAAGAAATAAAGACCAAGGATTACATAGACGTAACAAAGGTGAGTACACCTACCGCAATTAGCTATATCAAAATTGTCCAAAATTACGGACTAGTGCACTATGTTGGTGAAACGGAGAATGGTGCAAAAACCTATCTAGTACAAAATCCTGTGATTAAATTTTTAATCAAAAATGGTGTCAGAGAGATAAGTAAATAGCTATATACCAGAAATATCTGAAAAGATATATTGTTTTCCATTTTCACAACTTATTGTATCTAAAAACATATTGTGAAGCGGTTTACGGCCTTTACCAAAGAGAAAAAGTAGCCAAATCCCCAACTGGGGCATACATATCATCAAGCAGCAATGGCCATCAAGGGACCTTACCTAGTTCAGGCCGCGTTTAATTATACCCAATCAGGTATATTACACCTTAAATCAATCTAAAATATACCCGAAAAGGTATAATCAAATGAAGATGTTGCAAGCAACTAAGCACGAGTTTTCATCAAAAGTGAATGCTACGCGTCTTGATGCTGCCATTGAAAAATTCAACAACGGCAGCACAAAGCATTGAATCCCTCGCTACTCGATCCTAATTTCTCGCTCCTATTCTCCAATTCCTAGTTTTCTTACATTCACCGCTCACACAACACTTATGAGTGCATACACTTTAGTAATTGCCGCATCTGTTCTGGTAATTCTTTCTTACTTCTTCAATTTGCTTTCAAAGCGCATCAATGTGCCCAGCGTGCTCATGCTCATTGTTACGGGTGTCATCATCAAGCAAACGATGAATTATTTTGAAGTCGGCCGCATCGATTGGTTTCCTTACCTGGAAATTTTGGGCATTGTAGGTTTAATCATGATTGTGCTAGAAGCCGCGCTCGACCTCAAACTCGAGAAAAAGAAAATGCCGCTCATAGGCAAATCGGCACTCATTGCACTGGTGGGCTTGGTAGCATCTGCAGGCGTGGCGGCAGTTATTATTAAGACGTTGCTTCCGGGCGATTTCACTTGGCTGCAATCTATGATTTATGCCGTTCCGCTTTCTATTTTAAGCAGTGCCATTATCATTCCATCGGTTAGCTTTTTGCCGCAACAGAAAAAAGAATTCAGCATTTACGAAAGCACGTTCAGCGACATTTTCGGCATCATGTTGTTTTACTTTTTGATTTCACTTGCCGGCCCGGGCAGCAGTGGCGATGCGGTTGGCGGGTTTTTCCTCAGCTTGGTCATCACCATCGTGATCAGCATTGTAGCGAGTTATGGCTTGGTTTACATTTTCCAAAACATCACCAGCCAAGTAAAGACCTTTTTATTGATTGCCGTGTTGATTTTGCTCTACGCCATTGGCAAGCAATTTCACCTTTCTAGCCTCATCATCATCCTCATTTTTGGCTTGGTCATCAGCAATTCAGAAATCTTCTTTCCGGGCTTTTTAAACCGAACGCTCAAGGCAGAAAGTGTAAAAACCTTGTTTCGCGAATTGCACATTGTGACAGCCGAAACCGCTTTTATTGTTCGCACCTTTTTCTTTATCATTTTCGGAATCACGCTGGTGCTAACATCAGTGCTTAGCATTCAAGTTATCTTGGTTTCCGCACTTATTTTAGGTTCTATTTATGGGTTGCGATTCGTTATTTTCCAACTCTTTTTAGGAAAAGATATTTACCCCGAAGTATACCTCGCACCGCGTGGATTGATCACCGTTTTGTTGTTTTTCGCCATTCCGCGTGAGTTTCAAATTCCAGGCTTCGACAATGGCATTCTGCTCTTCGTAATCATTGCGACTAGCTTGGTAATGACGTGGGCCATGATCAGAGCCAACAGCAAAGAAGTGGACGAGGAAGTGCTAGAAATGCTTGGCAGAAATGACGCTGAAAGTACTGAAAACTCACGCGATTCCGAAGACTCCAATTCAGACCAACTTGCAACGGATACACCAGCTGTAGAAGACGGCCCAGAACCACAGCATTAGTATAAATAAGCAGGAAACTGAATCTTAAGAATTGTCTTCGATTAGGTGTTTCAAGCCATAGCGAATTAAGGCTATTATGAAGCAGCCACTTTTTTAAGGCTTGCCTTGATTTATTCCTCTCCTCATTAATCCATTCTAAACATTTTCAAACGAAAACCCCTTTATAGGTTTTAGAATAATTAAATAATATATGTACATACATTTAATGTATTTGTATACATTTGAACTATGGAAATAAAAATCCCACAAACAGAAAACCCAGTACACTCATTTATCACTAAAAGATGGAGTGCAAGATCTTTTGCTGAAAAACCAATCAGCGAAAGCGAACTAAATACACTTATAGAAGCCGCAAGTTGGGCTGCAAGCAGCATGAACGAACAACCTTGGCACTACCTCATCGCTAAAAAAGGCAGCGCATCATTTCAAAAAATGGTGGATTGCCTCATGGTTGGAAACCAGCCTTGGGCTAAAAATGCTTCGGTGCTTTTATTGTCGCTTGCGCGAAAAAACTTTGCCAGCAACGGAAAGCCAAACCGACACGCCATGCATGATGTAGGCGCGGCTAACACCACACTTTTGCTGCAAGCGGCCAACATGGATATTTATGGCCACATGATGGGCGGCTATCATCATGACGCCACCATCGAGGCTTTTGAAATTGATGAAAATGAATTTGAAATCTCTTGCTTCATCGCTTTAGGCTATTTAGATGCGCCCGAAGCGTTGGAAGAGCCTTTTAAAACCAGAGAACTAACAGCCCGAAGCAGAAAGGCTGTCAATGAAATTTCTGCTGTTTTACCATAAAAAAGCAACAAATTATGAGAGCCACGTTTGAGCACACTGAGGAAAACGCCAAAGGCATATTTATCATGAAATTTGGTGATGAAGTGGCTGCAAACATGACCTATTCGCGCATTAACGCACACAACATAATTTTAGATCACACGGCCGTTGCGCCCAGCATGAAAGGCAAAGGTGTAGGTAAGCAAATAGTGCAACACATGGTAGATTGGGCTCGTGAAAACAATCAGAAAGTGCTTCCGCTTTGTCCTTTTGCCAAATCAGTGATCGAGCGAAATCCAGAAATGCAAGATATTCTCAGAAAATAAAAACAGTTTTTGAAGATGAAACGAACCGACTTTTTGAAAAAATCAGCGCTTGGATTAGTTGGAGCCATTGCTGCCACTAAGTTGAACGCAAAAGACTTAGAAACAACACATTCAATCACAACATCAGATGATGAGTTGGATCGCGTAGGATACAATCATCTTCCAAACGAAAAATCAAACATCATGAACAACATGGTTTTACATCGCGCGGAAACACGCGGTAACGCCAATCACGGTTGGCTTAATTCTAATCACACCTTCAGCTTTGCAAACTATCACAATCCAGAGCGCATGCATTTTGGGGTGCTTCGCGTGCTGAACGATGATCATGTGGAAGCAGGAATGGGTTTTGGAACCCATCCGCACAACAACATGGAAATTATTTCTATTCCGCTAGAAGGCGATTTAGAACACAAAGACAGCATGGGAAACACCACCGTGATTAAGCAAGGCGATGTGCAAGTGATGAGCGCAGGTACGGGTGTGCAGCACAGCGAATACAACAGGAATAAAGACAAGGCGGTAAAATTCCTTCAAATCTGGGTTTTCCCAAGAGAAAAAGGAGTGCAACCACGCTATGATCAAATGAACTTTCCGAAAGCAGATCGACACAACAAATTGCAGCAAGTGCTTTCGCCAAATGCTGATGACGAAGGCGTTTGGATTCACCAAGACGCTTGGTTTCACTTAGGCGATTTTGACAAAGGATTCAAGACCAATTATCAACTAAAAAAAGCTGGAAATGGCGTGTATGCTTTTGTATTGAAAGGTGCGATTAACATCAATGGTCAAGACTTAAAATCGCGTGACGGATTCGGAGTTTGGGATTTGAACGAACTTAATATCGAAGCCAACACAGATGCAGAATTGCTGTTGATGGAAGTACCGATGAATATTGGCTAAAACTTCTGTAAAATTTCAAGAAAAGGCTCGCAGAAATGCGGGCCTTTTTTATGGGTTAAACTTCTTACATTCCGTTTCTAAAAATGCCAAACCATGAGCGCAAACCTTACTAAAGAATACACCAACGGAGAAATCACCATCGTTTGGAAACCAAACACGTGCATTCATTCAGAAAAATGCTGGCGCGGACTAGGATCTGTTTTTCAGCCAAAAGCTAAACCTTGGATCAATGCAGAAGGCGCAAGCTCAGAAGAAATGATGAAGCAAATAGACCAATGTCCATCAGGCGCATTGAGCTACTATAAAAACGCAGAAGGAAAAAACGCACCAATGGATGTGAGTGAATTGACCAAAATAGAAGTCGTTAAGAACGGCCCAGTACGCGTGCATGGCGATGTAGAAATCACACACTCGAATGGAGCAGTAGAAAAGCGCGAACGCATTACTGCACTTTGCCGCTGCGGCATGTCGGCCAACAAGCCTTTTTGCGATGGCACCCACAAGCGCGAAGGCTGGCAAGAAGCTTAAATCAATTGTGTTTCAATTTCAACCTTGCTTTGCAGCGTTTTGTGAACCGGACATTTCGCTGCAATTTGCATTAGCTTTTCTCGCTGTTCAGTGTCTAAATCACCGATCAATTCAATCTTTTTCGAAATATGATCAAGGTAGGTTCCAGCCGTTGATTCGTCTCCCATATCATCCACATGTTTTTTGCTGTGTGTGATGTAAACAAAGGCTTCTTTCAATGGCCATTTTTTGCGCTCGGCATAAAGTTTCATAGTCATTACGGTGCAAGCAGCAAGTCCAGCATTGAGCAATTCATAAGGCGAAGGCCCAAAATCATCACCACCCACATCGGCAGGTTCATCAGCCGTTAAGCTGTGTTTTGCAGTCTGAATACTGGTTGTGAAATTGTTTTGCGTCAGGTCTAAATGACCCACCACTTGTTCGTCTTTGGTATCCAATTTTTCTTTTTCCCTTTCGGGGAAATAGCGCTTTACCCAACTCCCAATCACATCG
>JANRBI010000115.1 GCA_030727625.1 Salibacteraceae bacterium | reverse complement strand
AAGGTGGAGCCAATAGATCAATTCCGCTTTGTTTTTTGAGTCGTATTCCTTGCCCTGATATAATGTCTTTGTTAGGTTCAAAATCACCCATTGGCAGGTGTTCGGTTAAAATAACGTATTTAAAATCAGATAACTTACGCACTACTCTTTCCACTTCTGCATTTGACAAATGCTGCAAAACTTGCCTCACTAATGCGCAATCAGCTTTGGGTAAATCATCTACCGAAATATCCAAACAATGAAAAGTCAACTGCTCAGATTGAAATTTCTGTTTGTTGCGCTCGATTAGTGATGGTACAATATCAACTGCCTGATAATTGCTGGTAAACTTCACCAATTCTTTGCCCACGTTAAAATCGCCACAGCCTAAATCGCACACTGAAAGTGGTTGGCTAAAAGAAGCTAGAAAAGCCGAAACAGCAGTGATGTATGGCTCAACTATTTCAGGGTTATGAGAACCTTCTCCCGAGAAAAAATCAGCCTCTTCTCCACCCCAAAGCTTTTTGCTATAAACCTGCTCCATTGCGTCTTTTGTCGGCCAAGGTTTCTTGATTTTCTTGTGCTCTTTTTGATTCATTCAGGCTGTAATAGTCGTGATAAATATTGAAGTTGAGATATTGAGAATGAAGCGATAATCTGAAGAATTAGTGACTCCAAATCTCTTTTTTGAACCATGAGCTGCAAATCTTTCCAAGAAGACCAGTTTAGTTATTCGAAAAAGTAATTATCATTAGCTCAAAGTTCAAGCGTTCAAAGAAAAAACACGATTTAATAAAGCTAGCGATGAAAATGAAAACGGGTAAAACCATAAAGTCAGGGATACTTATTTTATTCACCTCTATTTCACTGACTTCTTGCCAATTAGGACGATTTGTGTATTACAATTTCGCGAATATCACCGATTACAAAATATTTCCTTCTAGGGCGTTATTGTCAGATTCGGCTAGTTTTAAATTTCAAACTACCGAAAAAGGGAAATCGCCCAAAGAATTGGATGGAGTGCCGTTTGACAAATACCTAAAAGAAAGCAAAACAGTTGCTTTTTTGATCATCAAAAACGACACGATTCAGTATGAGAAATACTTCAATGGATATGAGCGTGAAAGCATTGTAGCTTCCTTTTCGATGGCAAAATCCGTTTCTTCCATTCTCATTGGATGTGCCATTGACGAAGGTTTGATCACCTCTGTAAACGAGCCAATTACGAAGTATATACCTGAATTAACCGAAGCTGGTTTTGAAAAAGTAAAGATCAAACACCTACTACAAATGACGTCTGGAATAGATT
>JANRBI010000114.1 GCA_030727625.1 Salibacteraceae bacterium | reverse complement strand
CAGATAGACAGCAACCTCTTTAGATCGAGGTAATAGAAGGACAGTCGCAGATATTTTTCTAACACCGAACGAGGGTGCTGTTCTTAGTTTTAATTATTGAGCAGCAAACTTTTTGAGCTTATTCAACTCCCAGTCGCTGGTGTATTTAGCTAAGTTTTTGAAAGCATCATAGCTGATTACATTGTTTAAGCCAGCGCTTTTATCCGCATCAAGCAAAACCACAAACTCGGTAAACAAGCCTACAACCTTACGCTCTGTAAATTTTGCTATTAAATCTTTCAAAAAGATTTGAGCGTTTGCTGAAGCAAAAAGTACTCTACACTTTGACTTGCTCAAGTGAAGCATGGTTTCTTCACTGCTGTATTCACGGCCAATATGCACCAACTCAATTCCCAATTTATTGGCCGCACCATAAAGCACCAACCACTCACTGGTAGTAGTATCATACACGCCAACTTTATTGCCTTTGTCTAGACCTATTGCCACGAAGCTTTTTGCGCAAGCATCTACTTGTGCAGCTATGTCAGCAATAGCCATTGGCTGCGCTTTGGTAGTATTTCTAAATTGAAATTTGTCAGCAAATGCTTTCAAATCGCCATTAAAGCTTTGCAATAAAGTTTCGTTGCTTAGCTGCTGGTCTTGGTCAATAGTTTGATCTAATAATTCAACCATTTCTTTGTTATCTATTCTATTTCGAGGATTGTTATTTGCTTTTTGCTTTAAGCCTAAGCTTATTCCATTTTAATTGTCGCCTAATACGGGCATTATTTTGAATTCTGATCGAATCAACATATGTTAATGCTTCGGTTGTTTCAACACGATCTTTAAGTTTTCGATATTCCTTAACCCTCGAACCAAAAGCGCGACTGAAAAGCATGCTTAATTATTTAAAGCTTGTCTTAATGTTGCGTCCACTCCTTTAAATCCTTTCACCATTTCAAGGTATTCTGACACTGGATACTCGTAGTTTTTGTAGCGGTTATAGTTCAAACTTTTCACTTCAGTTACCAATGTATGCTCTTTATTAAGGTATACTTCTACCACACTTTCAGGATTGTGAATGGTGGTTACATGTTGGCTTAGGTTCAAATTATTACTCATAACATTTACTTTTTAGTGCTTTCAGCGAAAGCGGATTAACTAAGAATATTGTTCGTTGTGTTGGCTTTTGTCAAGCCCAAACTCTTCAGCAACTTCATCCACACGAATGGAAATAATGAGATTGGTGATTTTGTAAAGGATGGCCGAAACGAAAAACACGAATACAGAAACGGCAACTAGGGCAACCATATGCACCGCAAATGTTTCCCATCTACCGTGAATAAGACCGACTTCGTTGGCGAAAACTCCGGTAAGTACCATGCCTACCATACCTCCAATACCATGCGATGGAAATACATCCAAGGTATCGTCAAGTTCTGATTTGTTTTTATAATGAACAGCCATATAGCTTACGCTAGAGGCTATTGCTCCAATTAAAAGACTATGACCAATGGTAACAAAACCAGCGGCTGGTGTAATTGCAACTAAACCAACCACAGCACCAATGCACGCACCCAAGGCAGAAATTTTCTTTCCTCTAAAGCGATCAATCATAACCCAAACCAGCATGGCAGTGGCGCTTGCAGTGTTTGTAGCCGCAAAGGCCATTGCAGCCTCTGCATTGGCACCAAGCGATGAACCTGCATTAAAGCCAAACCAGCCAAACCAAAGCATGGACGTTCCGAGGATTACAAAAGGAATATTAACTGGATTGTGCTGAATAGGATTTTTCCTTTTGCCAAGCATCATAGCACCAACAAGGGCTGCAATACCTGCCGACATATGCACCACTGTGCCTCCAGCAAAATCTAACACCCCAAAGGTTCGCAGCAAACCTTTGGGGTGCCAGGTCATATGTGCCAAAGGCGCATAAATGAACAAAGTGAACAGAATGATAAAGACTAAATATCCATTGAAGTTGATTCGCTCAGCAAAGCTTCCTGTAATGAGTGCCGGAGTAATGATGGCAAACTTTAGTTGAAACATTGCAAAGAGAACCAATGGAATATTTGAAGCGAGCGCTTCTGATGGCAGCATCCGCACATTTTCAAACATGAAGAACGTTCGGGGATCGCCTACTATCCCCAAGATGCTGTCACCAAAAGCTAAGCTAAACCCCACTACAATCCATAAGACGCTAACTACGCCTAATGCTATAAAACTCTGGAGCATGGTACTAATGATGTTCTTTTTACTCACCATGCCGCCATAAAAAAATGATAATCCAGGTGTCATAAGAAAAACAAGACATGTAGCCGTTAGCATCCAAGCGATATCAGATCCATTTATGCTCATCGGTACATGTCTCATTTTCTCCTCGATAGATAACAAAATTGAATACACTAATGTATTACGATTGCACAAAAGTAAATTTGGACTCACTTTTATTGATGATAAATCAACACTTTCTTTACTTTTGTGCGAATAATAAATTTTAACCCTTATTGAATTGAATAATCAATAAAAAAGGCCGTAAATAATAGGATGAATTACGAAATCGACAAAACCGACCGACAAATACTCACATTATTGATAAAAGATGCTCGAATGCCTTTTACTGAAATTGCCAAACAATTAAATGTTTCGCCAGGTACAGTGCATGGAAGAGTAAAGAAAATGGAGAAAAAGCGAATAATAACTGGCGCTACCCTTTCGGTAAATTATGAAGTAGTGGGTTACGGACTTACAGCCTATATAGGATTGATCGTTGGTAGAACCATTGATTCAAACTCGATTATAAATGAATTGATCAAAGTTCCGGAAGTAACCGTGGCCAATATTGCTACAGGTCAGTTTTCGATCTTTTGTAAAATAAGATGTAGAGATGCAAAACATGCGAAAGACATCATTTTTAAAATGAACGCGATTAGCGGTGTTTTGCGCACAGAAACGATGATTTGCCTCGAAGAATCAATCAATGACAAGGAACGCTTGTTTAGAAGCATCTTCAATATAACAGACTAAAAAAAGGGCCTCTCGGCCCTTTTTTATTTCTAGAAATAAGTGCGTTTAGATTCGGTAGCAAACGGCATTGATGTTCATCCCCGAACCTACTGAAGCAAAAAGAACAATATCACCCGTTGACACACTATGGTCTTTTAATTCGCCATGGCGAACTCGGTCAAACAAAGTTGGAACGGTAGCCACAGAGCTATTACCCAACTCATGCACACTCATCGGCATTATACCTTCTGGCACTTCATTATGACCATATAATTTGTAAAGTCTCTTAATCACTCCTTGATCAAGCTTTTCGTTTGCCTGATGGATAAAAATCTTCTTCACTTCTTCAAGAGAAACGCCTGCTCTGTCCAGACATTCTTTCATAGCCAAAGGCACATTGGTAAGTGCATATTCATATACTTTACGGCCTTTCATCTTAATATATCTCACTCTCGGATCAGCTTCTGGGAAATTTGATTTTCCCAAAAACAAATAATAGGCTTCATCTACAGTATGCGTCATAGCTGCTGTGCTAAGAATGCCAGCATCGCCTTCTGTTTCGCCATATTCCAGAATACAAGCGCCAGCGCCATCAGCAAAGATCATGCTATCGCGATCATATACATCTATTACACGAGAAAGGGTTTCGCTACCAATTACTAAGGTCTTTTTTGATTGACCACTTTTTAAGAAGGCATCAGATTGAATCACGCCTTGCACCCAACCTGGGCAACCAAATAGAATATCATAGGCAACACAATAAGGATTTTTTATTCCTAAACGCTGTTTCACTCTAGAAGCCAATGCTGGCAACACATCCGTTTGAATGGTATGTTTTCTTACGTCACCAAAATTGTGTGCAAAAATGATTTGGTCAATGGTTTCAGGATCTACCCCCGAATCTTCAATAGCTCTTTGAGCCGCAAAAAAGCCAATATCTGAAGAATGTAAATCTTCAGTGATATATCTGCGCTCGGCAATGCCCGTTATGTTTTGAAATTTCTCTGTGATAACAGATGAAGACTGTTCAATTTTTTCGTGTTCTTCCGTAAAAAAAGCTTGCCCATGGAAATCGCTATTCTTTTGAATGACTTCCGGAATGTAGCTTCCTGTACCTGTGATTATCGTTCTTTTCATTTAAAATAATTATGGAAAGTGCGGTCAATAATAGGGCTATCCATCCACCTAGAAGGTAATTCATTAAAGTATTTAATCGATTATTGAATAAAATTCAGTTTTCAACTAAAAAAATTAAAAGGTTTTCAATCTTCATTTAATCTATCCTTCACATAAGTGATTTTTGTTTTACCATGTGGTTTTGAATGACCGTTTTCATCCAAATTCACGAAGACCATTCTGTCAATTTTCAGAATTTGTTGTCTTGTCAGTTTATTTCGGACTTCGCAGGCCAGGGTAATGCTCGACTTTCCGAATTCAGTTGCCACAATTCCCATCTCTATAATATCACCCTGAACGGGTGCAGAAATGAAGTTGATTTCAGAAATCAGCTTAGTTACCACTTTGTGATTTTCGAGCTGTATAATGGCATATATAACCGCTTCTTCATCAATCCATTTCAGCAAGCTACCGCCAAACAAAGTGTTATTCGGATTTAAATCTTCGGGCTTAACCCATTTTCTTGTATGAAACCTCATTCTTCTTATTTTGAATAAAACAACTTAAAAAGAGTGAGGTAATTACATTATTTGAACTTAAACTCGCATTCTCTAAAAGAATCTCAATTTATGGAGGATGTATCTGCTCGATTCACAAGCTGCATTATCAATCTTCATATTTTAACTCAAAACTTTACACTGAAGCGACATTAGGCCGAAAGGCTTTTTATATTTTTCGCTCCAAATCTCAATAGTCTTGTGAATTACATCGAATTGTCAATAATAGTTAGAAATAAAGTTTTTACTGAAATTTTAGAAGCTGAATTGGCCGAGCTTGATTTTGAAAGTTTTGTCAATGAAAACTTCACCCTAAAAGCTTACGCCACCTCCGAAGCATATAACGATTCGGCATCAAGAGCGATTTTGGAACAATACCAAGATGAGATTGAGAGCATAAATACTCGAGAAATTGCGCATCAAAACTGGAATTTGGTTTGGGAATCAAACTATCAACCTGTTATGCTTGACAAGGAATTGTTTATCGGAGCATCTTTTCACGAAGTTGATCCAAGTGCGGCTTTCAATATTATTTTAGAACCAAATATGAGTTTTGGAACTGGCCACCACCCTACTACAGAAATGATGCTTAGAGCCATGTTTAAAATGGATTTAAACAATAAATCAGTGCTTGATTTTGGTTGTGGTAGCGCTATATTGAGCATTTACGCTGATTTAAAAAAAGCATTTGGCATCGGGATAGAAATAGATGCACATGCAGCAGATGCAGCGCGTGTAAATCTAGCATTGAACAATGCAAATAATTTCACCATTGTAACCGGAGGAGTCGAAACAATTAGCAACAATCAATTTGATTTGATTGCCGCTAACATTAATAGAAACGTGATTGAAGAGTGTTTAGAAACTTTTGTCAAAAGCTCTAAAAATGGCACTCGCCTATTCTGCTCAGGATTTTTACAACATGATATTGAAGGTCTATCAGCCATGCTTTCACAATCAAATTATCAAATCGATAAAGTGAATCAAATTGGTGAATGGGCTATGATAGAAACAACATACTTAGGATGAAGAAATCACTTTTAATATTTTGCCTTTTTCTTGGTACCATCTCCCTATTTGCACAAAGCTTTAGAGAGTTTTCGAGCCAAGAAGCTTTTTTGACAGAACTACAAGATCAGTTGGTTGAAAAAACCGTTGGTGACGCCAAGAAAGACAATAAGAAAATGCTCGACAAGTTTGAAGAAATGTGGGTTGAGCTCAACTCATTTTCAGCTGGCCAAAAAGAGCAGATTTACAGAAGCTGCAACCAGCAAATGAAGGCAAAGCTGAAGGTAGTTCCTGAGATTAGAGACTATATTGAAACAGTAATTGCCATTGTTGAATCGGGCCAAAACGAAGATGTTTTTGCCGAATGGCACCGCACAGTTGACGCAGTAATTGAACTCCGATCTGCCCGTAAAGATTTTGTTAAATACATGACTTTTAGTAAAGGTCTTTACACAGATAGCATCATTTTTTCATCTCCAGCTGTAGAATGGAGAGCTCAAAATGGAACCTTCCGTTTTGAACTTGAAAATGGAGAGCCGCGTTTGATTTTCCCAAATTTATGGCTCGAGTGCCGTGCAAAAGGTTCGAATGCTATCATCAAAACTACGAGTGGGGTTTTCTTTCCTTTAGATGAGAAATGGATTGGAAAAAATGGTGTAGTAACTTGGGAGAGGGCTGGTTTAGACGCCAATAAAGTGTATGCGATCATAAATGATTATG
>JANRBI010000113.1 GCA_030727625.1 Salibacteraceae bacterium | reverse complement strand
ACCCACGACCTCTTGACTGCCAGTCAAGCGCTCTAGCCAACTGAGCTACATCCCCTAATTATTTGCGCTTGAAGCGCTCTAGCAATCCCGAAACATCGGGAGAGCTACATCCCCGTTTAAAAAGTTCAAACTCAATGTTCAACTTCAAGTTCAATTAATAGTGCAAAGATTTAAATGTGATTTACCATTAGCTGAAGACCAACTAAAAACTAGCAACTACATACTATGTACTATTCCTTTCGGGGCGGCAAATATAATACCTACTTCTTTGCGAGCAAGCCATTTATTTGGCTCATCACATCAGCATCTGAAACAGAAGTGCGAGGTGAAATAACTGCTTGTAATACACCGTTTTGATCCAATAAATACTTCTGGAAATTCCAAGATACTTCTGAGTCTTCTAATCCGTTTTTGGCTTTTTGAGTTAGGAATTGATACAATGGATGCATGTCTTTTCCTTTCACGCTGATTTTTGAAAACATTGGGAAGCTTACGCCATAGTTTTTCTCACAAAAGGCAGCAATTTCATCATCTGTGCCTGGTTCTTGGCCCATGAAGTTGTTTGCTGGGAAACCTAAGATCACTAATCCTTCATCTTTTTTTGCTTCGTAAAGCGCTTCTAAGTCTTTGTATTGTGGCGTAAGTCCGCATTTGCTTGCGGTGTTTACGATAAGTACCACTTTTCCTTTGTATTGCTCTAACGAAATAGATTCGCCATCAATGCTGGTCATGGTAAATTGGTGTACGGAATTGCTTGCAGGAATTGCCATAAAACTCAAATAGGTTAGGAGTGTAATTAATATTTTCATCGATATGTTTTTTTATGCAACAGTGAAACTATTGTTTTGATCATTATTGAGGCTGCAAATTTTTTTTGATGATTACAGTGTTGGGCGAAAGCCAGTTAGTTGTTATCTCTTTTTGTTTTGATAAAACGAGACGCTGTTTCGCGCTAGTGATTGCAGCGGAAATCCTTTGCCTTAGCAAAGATTGCAGCGGAAAGCACGCTCGAGCGCCCAAATAATAATGGAAAGAAATGCGGTGGTTTTGCCAAAATTGGTAATGGTGATTTTGATGTGATTTCTAAATCCTAATTTCGCGCCCACAATGAAGATAGAGGTACTAAAATCGAAGATTCACCGCGTGTCTGTTACTGACAGCGATCTCGACTATATCGGTAGTATTGAAATTGATAAAACGCTGATGGATGCGGCCAACATGATTGAGGGCGAAAAGGTGACCATAGTGAACATCAATAATGGCGAGCGTTTTGAAACGTATGTGATTACGGGTAAGGC
>JANRBI010000112.1 GCA_030727625.1 Salibacteraceae bacterium | reverse complement strand
ACGAACAATTAGAATTCTTTGAAAAAGACGAAATCGATTGGAAAACATACGAACTTGCTCCTTACTTTAAAAAATTAGATGCTATTAGAGAAGATAACCCAGCACTTTGGGGTGGCGAATTTGGTGGACCACTTACGTTCTTGGGTGAAAACAGCGCAAACGGCATTTTGGCTTTTGACCGTACTAAAGACGAAAATCACATCCGTGTAATCATGAATTGCACTGGTAAATCACAAGATATTTCTAGCTTTATTGACGCTGACGCAACCTACACTTCTTTAATGGCTGATGCTCCATTCACTGAAAACATGCTTGCAGCAAACGACTTTTTGATTTTGAAAATGAGCAAATAAGCTAAACCACACCCTCATAACGCCTACCCGTATGAATTCTTCTGGTATAGAAAAAAATACTGCGCCCACTGCAGTTGCAAAACCCCACTTAAGCATTGGCTCGATCATAAACCTAAGCATGGGTTTCATGGGGATACAAATGGGCTTTGGACTACAAAATGGAAACGCCAGTCGCATCCTTGCAAACTTTGGTGCTGATGTGCATCATTTATCTTGGTTTTGGCTGGTTGCGCCACTTACAGGTCTTATCGTTCAACCCATTATTGGTCACATGGGCGACAATACGTGGGGCCGAATGGGAAGAAGAAAACCTTATTTCTTAGTCGGAGCAATCTTAGCTGCACTTGGATTAATGTTCTTACCAAACTCAAGCATTATTGCAGGAGATGGAATGAATGCTACCGAATTCATGGGCATTAGCGCCATTCTTTGGATCAGTATCGGTTTCCTTGCTTTAATGGATGCTTCATTCAATATTTCCATGGAGCCATTTCGTGCTTTGGTGGGCGATATGTTACCGAAAAGCCAGGGCACAATTGGCTTCAGTGTCCAAACAATTTTAATCAGTCTTGGTGCCATTATCGGTTCATTCATGCCTTGGATCTTAACCAACTGGTTTGGTGTTTCAAATACTGCCGATGATGGAATGGTAGCGCCCAATGTTATTGGTTCGTTTTATGTTGGCGCAGCGGTTTTAATGACTACGATTTTGTACACCATTGCTACCGTAAAAGAGTATTCGCCAGCAGATTTTGCTCGCTACAATGGTGAGCCAGAAAAATCGGCTAAAAGCAAAATGAGCGACATTTTTATTGATGTTGTAAATATGCCTGTGCGCATGAAACGCCTTGGTTTAGTCCAGTTTTTCTCTTGGTTCGCATTATTTACGATGTGGGTTTATACCACTTCAGCCATCGCTACGCATCATTATGGTCTCACTCCTGATGATACAAATGGATCCATTTTCAATACTGCTGCAGACCAAACGGGAGCATTGTTTGGCTGGTACAATTTTTTCGCCCTGATTTTTGCGTTTTTACTCTCCCCAATTGCAAAAAGAACAAGTCGAAAATTCGTTCACATACTAGCACTAACATGCGGTGGCGTTGGGCTTTTAAGTATGTACTTTATCACAGACCCGAGTTATTTAATCATTTCCATGATCGGAATTGGATTTGCTTGGGCAAGCATTCTTTCCATGCCATATGCACTACTTATTGATTCACTTCCGGTGAATAAAATGGGTGTTTACATGGGTATTTTCAACTTCTTTATTGTGATTCCCCAAATCATAAATGCGCTAATTGGCGGCCCTATTGTACATCGCTTTTTTGCAGATTATGCCATTTACTACTTGGTATTTGGCGGGGTACTTTTCATAGCTGCAGCTGTACTTACTCTCCGCATACGCGAACCACTTTTTAATGAACAAGAACTCTTCGAAATGGAGCGCAGAGATGCGCTTGTAAAAGCTTCGAGGAAGGGAAAAGCAGAAGCTTAAATAAAAAAGGCCGTATTCAAATTTTGGATTCGGCCTTTTTCTAATACATCATTCCAAACAACCAAAGAGGAATTCGCTTTCCACTGCCCACCTTCATTTCATCAATTGCTAAATAAGATGACGGCAAACCCTTGATTTGCTCGATGGTTTTTGACGGACCGCCTATTTCAAACACATAGGTTTCGTTCACGAAAAAATCACCAAACTTTGGCATGCTCACCAAATGCTTTAACGACAATTGATTCAGAAAAAAGGTCTCTCTGATTTGTCCCTTTTCAGGCTTTGCTTCACTTAGGGCGAACGATAGATTCGGATTTCCTAAATAGATTTTCTCAGGCTTCGTCATCCAACTCAAGCTCTTAGTTTCGGTGTACAACACATCAATCATTTCAGCGCGATGCAACAAGTCAAACATCTTTAAAATGGTGTTTCTTGAAGTGCCCATACGGCTGCTTAGCGATGCTACATTTGGTGTAAACGGAACCGATTGCGCCAATATGTACAAGAGCTTTCGTAAGTTTCTTACCGTTTGATAATCCAGATTTTCGAAAGCCGGCATATCATGCTCAAGCACTAGGTTGATGGTTTGCATCACGCGTGCGGGATATTGCTGTATACTTTCTTTGAAAAAAGGAAAATAACCATGTACCAAGTACTGACTAAATAGCGGTAACGGATCGAAATTCTCGACCATTTCTCTGGCTATTTCCTCGTGATTTTGAACAATATCAAGCAATGAAATTGGCGCTAAAAGAATGTTGTGCTTTAGCGCTAAAAACTCACGAAAACTGAGCCCAGCAATATGGTATTGTGCCGCTCTTCGAGACAAATCTGCCTCGCCTTTGGTAAGGTCTAAAATGGAAGAACCCGTTGCATAAATTTTAAGCTCGGGATAATTGTCATATAGCATTTTCAAATCGCGCGACCAATTCGGATAACGATGTACTTCATCAAGATACAGTGCTTCGCCACCATTTTTATAAAAGGCTTCTGCAAACAAAACCAAGCGGTTCTCCTCAAAAAAGAAGTCATCTAAATTGGCATAAAGCGCTTTACCCGATGATCCATAGTTGGCTTTTAAGTGCTGCAAAAACATGGTTGTTTTGCCTGCTCCACGTGCACCAAATAGCAATACCAAAGGCAGGTTCCACTCGATATCACTAATTAAGTAGCGCTCAAAACCAACTTCTGTCTTTTCAACTTTTCTGCTTGACAGCGATATAATACGCTCAAAGTCCATTTATGCTACTTTAAAAAAACAAAGTTATACATTGTATTATTAAAGAAACAAAATTAGAAAATGTATTTTACAAAAAACACTTTTGAAAAATGAACCAATGCGTAATTTTAGATTTAACACTAACAAATACAATGATTTAAAGCTATTTATGGAGCAAAAAAGCCAGGGGTATATTTAGTCTCTTTTGCCAAGAAGCTTCATCATGAGCTGCACCTTCAAACTTTAAACTCTTATAATTATCTGTATTAAAATCAGAAGCAAGAATGACTGAATCAATCAACAATTGATAGGGTTCGTACAGCGAATCAAGCGTTTCTGTGCCGTAATCAAAGTAGAGCTTCTGCTGATCGCTTAAAAGATGGATTTCATGCTGAACGTAATTTACCATTTGAGCAGCAAAAGGATGATAGCCCGCAGCGTGAGAAAGCGGCCAATGCGTTGACACACATGCTGCACCACCAAAAATTTCTGGATACTCTAGCAGAGCATAGCAACTTATTAAGCCACCCATGCTCGAACCTATCACAAACGTGTGCTCAGGTGATTGATTTACACGATATGTTGAATCGATAAAAAGCTTTAGTTCTGACGTTAGAAATTGTAGGTACTCATCAGCAAGCAAATCTTTGTTTAACTTATACGCAGCTCTAATGCTATCTTGAACTAATGAATCCATCGATAAAAAAACGCTTTCGGGACAGTACTCTAAATAGCGCTTTTCGGTATTCCAAACCGCAACTACTATAGTTGGCCGCACTTGTTCATTGTCAAGCAGCTCCTGCAAAATACTATCTACTTCCCAAGCCACGCCACCATAAGCGGTAGAAGCATTGAACACATTTTGACCATCGTGCATGTAAAGCACATCAAACTTTTGCTCTGGTTCTTCAAAATATTGCCTTGGCAAAAACACCTCTACATTTCTTTGGGCAATGCGTTGAGATTGGAAGTTTGGATAGTACTCAATGGATGATTGAAACGTTTGTATGGTTTCTTCTTTGGGTTGAGAGCAGCTGAACATTGCCATTACCAAACCCGAAAACAATAAGAACCGCTTCATGATGATTAATTAAGTTCAATAATCATTGGTGATTTTGGCATCAAGCTGATTGCCTCTTCCCACGAAATAGATTTTCCGGTTAGCACTTCTTTGCCAGATGTTATGCCTTTCATCACTTGATCAAAACGATCAACTTTCAAATCAAAAGGCTTATCGTTTTTATTCAAAATCACCATCAACTTCTTCTCTCCGATGTACCTGAAATAGACATAAACACCATCACGAGGACCAAAATGAATCAATTCGCCTGCATGCACTAATTCAGATCCCTTTCGCCAATTGAATAATGTTTTGGTGAATTCTTGTGCGTCTTTCTGCATGGGCGTCAATCCTTCGCCTGTAAATCCATTTATCTTGTCTCCAGCCCAACCACCAGGAAAATCCTCACGGATATAGCCATGATCGTCCTTCACTTCGTTGTAAAACAAGATTTCCGTACCGTAATAAATTTGAGGAATACCGCGTGTGGTTGCCATAAAAGCCATTCCAAGTTTATAGTTGGCCAAGCTCGAATCAATTTGACGATAGAAACGATCCATGTCGTGGTTATCTGGAAATATGACCAAGTTGTTTGCGTCTGGATATTGAAAATCTTGCGCAATGGCTTCATACAACTTAAACCATCCGCCCCACCAATTTTCCTCTTCCTTCAGGGCAGCAATCAAGGCATTTTGCACCGGAAAATCCATCATGCTTGGCATACAGCTCGGATAGTCGCGCTTATTATCCTTTTGCCATGATGAAATGTAAGCTGGGTTCATCGTCCACTCTTCACCAACAATATTGAAATTTGGATACTCAGTCATTACGGCACAAGACCAATCTGCCATAAAATCTCTGTCTGGATAAGGATGTGTGTCCATTCTAATTCCACTCAAATCAGCTTCTTCAACCCACCAAATTGAGTTTTGGATAAGGTATTTCGCAAGCAAAGGATTACGTTGATTTAAATCAGGCATCGTTTCTACAAACCAACCATCCGTAAAACTGAGCTTGTCCACCTCTGCCATGTGCGGATCGTGCACCGTGCTGCGGTAATGACTATTCCATTTGTATTCCCAATTGTTATTGATCCAATCCTCGCTTGGGTGATCATTCATCCACCAGTGTCCATCGCCCATGTGATTCATCACCTGATCCATGATCAACTTCATCCCAAGCTTATTAGCATCTGCACTCAGTGTTTTATAATCTTCAAGCGTTCCCATACGCGGATCTATTCTGTAAAAATCTGTCGTGCTATAGCCATGGTATGAATAGGCCTTTTCTCTGTTTTCGATTACAGGGCAACTCCACACGGCCGTAAAACCCATATCGTGCATATAATCCAAATGATTGGTGATTCCCTTTATATCACCACCATGGCGACCACCCTCAAAAACTCTGTTTAAGCCTTCTGTCATTTCAGGAACGGCATCGTTTGTAGCATCTCCATTGGCAAAACGATCTGGAGTGATCATATAAATTACGTCTGCGGGATTAAACCCTTGACGGTCTGCCGAACCTTCTCTTCGGGCCTTTAATTGATAATTCTGCTTCAACTTCACGCCCTTTGTGCCCTTAAAGGTCATTTTCAGCTCGGTTGCTTCAGTAAGTTGAGACAAGTCAAGGTTTACGAAAAGATAATTTGGGTTGTTTGTTTTTTCAGTTCCAATCAATTTCACTCCCTTTTGATCAAACTCAGGAACTAAATCAGCAATGTTTTCGCCATGAATCATGAGTTGCAACTCAGTATTGGCCATACCAACCCACCAGTGTGGCGGCTCAATTCGGTCAATAGATTGAGAAGTACCATAAGTATGCGCAAGCATGAGTGCCGCAAGTAACCTGGATTTTAAAAGGCTTAACATTCTCATTTTTAAGTTTTTTATGGATCTAGACATGAAATAGTAGGAACTAATAAATTTTCAATTACATTTGCCTTATTGTAAAAAGTACACTAAGTGCTTTTCAAAATTAGTTCATTCTGTAGTTTTCTTGTTTATTCGTTCATAGAAGAAGCATCAAAATGAAAAAAAGCTGGAGTTAGTCTCACGACCCTCCGCGCTGTATATTTAAATCTGATTTCATAAAAAACCCTGATCGGCAAGGCCCTTCGGGGTTTTTTATTTTGAAAAAGCCTTAAAACAAAAGAAGGCCCTACAACCTTTCGGTGCTGAGCCTCCCTTCGCAACTATTAAAACAAAACGTTTTTTAAATCTTTTGATTCTAAAAAGAAAAACATTCAATCCGCGACCAAAATAAAACAACGAATCCACAAAGCCAATTATTTGTCGATAATATAT
>JANRBI010000111.1 GCA_030727625.1 Salibacteraceae bacterium | reverse complement strand
CATATGAAATTGATAGTATTCACATCGAAAACAAAATGACATTTTCAGAGATTGCCGAATTATTGGATGTGCAAGAAAGCATTATCGAAGATTTAAATCCAATCTATCGATTAAAAACAATTCCAGCATACAAGCATTTTAATGTGGTTTATCTCCCAAAAGAAAAAGCAAACATTTGGGTAGCCAATTTAGATACTATAACGGCCATCATTAGCAAAAAACCTGAAGTGATTACTGAACCAGTAGTGATTGAAGCTCCAAAAAACGAACTTTATTATACCGTTAGGTCAGGTGATTATTTAGGTAAAATTGCTTCTAGAAATGGAGTGTCAGTGAGACAAATTCAACAATGGAATAACCTGAATGGAACGAATTTACGAGTTGGACAAAAACTAGTTATTTACAGTAATGGAAATACTCCAAAGCCCGCAGTAACAGCATCTTCAACAACCAATTCAGGAACCAATCAATACTACACCATTAAATCAGGTGATACACTTTGGAATATTGCAAAAGCAAGAGGTGTTTCAGTTGATGACCTAAAAAAATGGAATAGCCACTTAAACATCAACAACATCAAGCCTGGCTTAAAGATTGTGGTAGGAAAAGCATGATTATGACTCGACTTTTTATACTATTCAGTTTTATCATCTTGTTAAGCTCTTGCGAAGACAGCGCAAGCCGAAAAAGCACACTTCCTGGTTGCACAGGAAATCCGAATGAGATATTATTGGTTGCTCCGGATCAAGTATGGAAAACCAGTGCTGGTGATGTTTTTAAAGAATTGATGAACAAGATTCAATTTGGTCTTCCGCAAGACGAATTGATGTTTCAAAATATCGAAATAAAAGAATCAGGTTTTAATGATTTCTGGGTAACTCACAGAAATATTGTTCGCATAGAAATTGATAAAACCAAAGAAGAAGGGATCAGCGTAAAACGCGAAGTTTACGCTCGTCAGCAGCTTTATACCATCATTACAATCCATAATATGGATAATTTAAAAGCGATACTTGAACCAAGTTTAAACCAGCTTTTAGAAGTTTATTATAAAGAGGAAATCACTCGTTTGATTGAGCGAAATAAATATTTTGGTTCAAAAGAATTGAATGAACAAGTAGCTGAAATCACAGATATCAACATTGTTACTCAAGATGAATTTTTTATTGCAAAACAGGAAGCTGATTTTCTCTGGCTGCGATTAGAGCGAGAAAAACCAATCGGTGGTTATCAACATCAGATCAGCCAAGGCTTAATGGTGTATTGGAGACCTTATACCGATACCACAAACTTTAGCGATACTAGCTTACTTGC
>JANRBI010000110.1 GCA_030727625.1 Salibacteraceae bacterium | reverse complement strand
ATCACACTACCAAAGCAATAGGCTATTTAGACTTCACGTCAAGTTCCATATCTTTTAATATGCTTCCGTCAGGATTGTAAAAAATCCAGTGTCCACTTTTTTCATTGTTGGTAAATTGGCCAATGTATCTTAGTTGTCCGTCAGGCCAATACACTTCCTTAATTCCATGCATTTCACCATTTTTATACTCACCAACGCTCCACAGCTTTCCGTTGTTGAAATAGTATTCCCAACGACCATCTCTGTTGCCCAATTCATCAAAATCACCTTTGCTTTTCATGGTGCCTTCTTCGTAATACTGTTCTTGGCCCACCGTAATTTTTTCACCGTCTTTTTCAAGCACATATTCCACAAGCTTAGGGTTGTTGTTTTCAAATGTTTCAACCACCACTCGCTCAGGCTTTGCACAAGAAAACAATGCTATTGAAGCCAGTAAAACCAAAAATTTTATTCCCTTCATGATCACCTAAAAATTTGAATGCAAATTAAAGGCTTTCAAATGCAATTGGTATTTGACTGATAGCGCTAGATTTTCACAATCATAAATTCTCGGTTAAACTCATCTCCGATAATGGTGAGGTAATAAACACCCGATGCCAAATTGCCCAACTCAAGTGTATGCTGCATGGCACCTGTTTTTTGAGATGTATAGAAGACTTGACCGTTCATTCCAATAATGGAGAACGTTAAATCTTCATCCAGCACTTTTGGCCATTCAATAAAGAGTTCACTTTGAGTAGGATTTGGAAAGATAAGTGGTTTCAATTGGGCTGAAAATTCAGGATCGATACTGTTTACATCCGCATCTATGTATAGCTCCAAAATTTCATCTTCAGACAATACACAGTCGAATATTTTAAAATCATCAATGGCTCCGTTAAAGAATCCCGAATTGATTGAAACATTACGATGGCGGCCTATTTCAACATAGTCTATGGATGTGTGATAGTTGCCATTACCTGTAATAAGTGTTGCTCCAATATTTTGTCCGTTTTGGTAAAAGATCAAGGTATCGCCATGCATTGTAACCACAATATGTGCCCATTGCCCATAGTCTAAACTCGGACTATCCACAATACCTGAAACAGCGGAGTTAGATCTTCTTGCAGTGGCTCTCATTGTGCCAAAGGGGTCTGTGTTAATTCCTAATGCAGACGTGTTTCCAGTGGCATCATCACGCTGAAAAAAGACTGAGTTTCTATTATGAATTCCACCGCCCAAACCGTTCATTTTAATCCAACATGAAATAGAAAACGAATCAGAGTTTATTATAGGCAGATTGTTGTTCAGTGTTATAAAATCGTCAACACCATTCAGCAAAACAGCTCCGTTTGCTAAGCCATTTCTGTCAGTGGTAAACCCAATGGTATTGACCGAGCTAGTTGAATAATTATTAGGTCCTTGATCGGCAATACTGCCGTCAAAAGGCAGATCAAGTATCAAACAGGTGTTTAGGTTTTGACTTTGAGCGAATCCGCTAAATGTCAATCCAACAAATAGAAACAGTAATTTTAAAATAGACTTCATACGTAAATATTAAACCTACCCTTTGCCCGGCTTGATTAGCGACATAACTGATTGATCTTTGCGATAGGGACCAAACGCGAGGCGACTCTAATCAAAAAAAGTAGAAAAATTCAACCTGAGTATGGTTTGCGAGACCAAGTTTTCAGGTATTGAAAGTACAAAACAACCAATTAGGCTTAAAGCAAATGTGAACGCTAAACCTTGATTCTATGATTTAAATTCATTTTCTCCTAAAACCTTGAACTTGGTGTTCGATTTTTTTCCGCAACATTCGTCCCAATTAATCAGAATTGTTCGCCTTATCAAATGTCAAAAGGTATCGTAATCAGCTACGGTGAACTGAATATCTTCCGATTTTATTCTTTCGTCAAACGAAAGAATTCCAATTGGTAAACTTTGACTCGATTTAATGTATTCGTTTAAATTTTTGAATAACCAGTGATTATCGCTAACAACAACATGAACTTGTCGAATTTTCAAGATTTTTCCAAGTTTTTGAATGGCATTTATGAACTCACTTGTTTTTTCAGGCTCAAATTTATTTACCAAACCTATTCTTAAATGTATTTTCAGGCTGACAAGCATATAAAAACCATTGAATTTTATGAAATGGTTGTACGGATTCGAAAGCTTATACTTAAAAAAACGACTGTCTTTTTTCACCTCGTAAACATCAGGGTCTTTCGAGGTAAAAAATCCTTCGTCTAATGTTTCTGGATTTACCTCGTATCTTTTAATCTTAGATCTGTAATAATTGTTATAAACTAGCAGAATCCATTTGTATTTAAATGCTAACTCACAAAATGGAAACTGAGCACCTCTTAAATTGAATTTTTGCATGTTTCCATTGAAAACCCAATTCAATTTTTTCACGAATCCTGGTAATGAATTCTGATTGGGAAAACCAAAGACAAGCGATATATTAAGTTCTTTGCAAAGGGTATAAGTTTCTTTTGCTAGCATAGTAAAAAGACCCTTTTTTTGATGGTCTAGTGAGGTCATTGTATCTCCAGATTGAGCCACTAAGAAATCTTTTAAATTCTGAGTGAGAACTAATGGAAACACACCGTAGTAGGCAGCGATATCGCCACCCTCACTTTTTGCCACAAAGCCAACATTTTTTTCCCCAAACTCTTGCGTTGCATATTTTCTTCTAATCTGGTCTATTGGTTCATTTAGCCCAAAGCATACTTGATACAATTTTTTTATGTCGCTGTAAGAAGCATCAGTTATTCGACTCGTTATATACATAAGTTTTAATTAGCCTTTTTTCTGAAAGCATTATTCAGTGTAAGTATATTAGACTCAAAAGTGGTGGTGTTTGACAATCCATGCCGATTTAATATCCTAGAGTCAAGTATATCACTGTCCGATTTGTAGTTTACTGCTAATTGATATAAGTAGCCTTCTCTTTCCGCAATATCCTTAATAGTATCTGAATAGCTGCCGTCCGGATAGGCGATTGAATTTATTGGCTTTTGAATTACATCCTCAAGGATCTTTTTCGACTTTGAAAGCTCTTCTTGCGCATGAACTGTTGAAATATTTGCCAAGTTGTAATGACTGTGCGCGTGTGAACCGATATTGATTTTGTCCGAAATAGAAAGTTTTCGAAGTTGGTCTGGTGACAAGAGCTGCCAAATTTCGGACGGTATACGTTTTATTTTATTGTCTAAATCATACTTCTCAATGAGCTCTTTCAACAAAACATCTCTTTCTCCATATGGTCTAGATTTAATAAAATCATTCAGTGTAACGTTATGTTTTGAATTATAAAACTGGTCAAAATGGAGGCCATTTAATTCAAACTGAACATTAGGGTGAAAATATCGAAGAGCGGCTATGTATTCTGCCCACTGACAAAGCACAGAATCCTCAACCAAACCCATGGTTGAAATGAAAATAGTAACAGGAACATTATGTTTTTCAAGTAAGGGCAAAGCTGTGTCTAAATTATTCGCAAAACCATCATCAAAAGAAATGGCAACCGTTTTCCTTGAAAGCTTACGTTTTTCATTTACTATCTTAAAAGCCTCTTCTTGAGTAACAATGTCAAAGTTCTTTTTAATATAAACTAATTGGCGCTCAAATTGATCTCTGACCAAATGTCTTGGCGAAAAGTAGTTACTATCTTTTTCAACTACTCCATGATACATAATGTTAAGGAGTCCGTTTCCTGCAAAAGCACTTAGCAACTTATCTGCACCAATACCGACTATGCAGGGAAACACAATTTCTCGTGCTGCTTTTCTGAATACTCCTAATTTCATTCTTAATTACTTAATTGAAGGCGGCTAAGATAGGTGATTCTGCAAATCTCTTGAACCATTCAATTGCCGCGTCCTTATACAATATGGTTCTCGGTAGGCATTCAATTAGCGGTTTATTCCTTAGTTCATTGCCTAGGATCAAACGCTAGTATTATTAATCAAAAAAAGCAGAAAAATTCAACCTGAGTATGGTTTGCGAGACCAAGTTTTCAGGTATTGAAAGTACAAAACAACCAAATGCGGGTAGATGTTAAATCTTCGGATTGGAGAAAGGGTTTCGAGTCCTAAATTATTCTACTGAATGATCCCCATTATCTAAAAACCCAATGGTCGGCAGTGACCTAGATGTTTCAAAATATAAATATGCTTTGCTGAGGTCTTTCCAAAGTTCTTTTGTCGTTGCACTTGGCTTTTCTTTTATCAAAAGTTCATTTAGTTTTTTCGCATCCAACTTTGACGGAAAGAATGTTACAGGAATAGTCGTTTGTCCTGCATTCTTAGCTTCCACACCATACACATAGACCTCTTCAATTTTTTCGTCTGTTAGTGGAACACAGCCAATTGTAACACAGGATCCATGAATAAAAATATCCCCTCCAAGTTTTCCTCTCACACCTAAAATTCGATCTGATTTATTGGGATAATTTACGCCTAGCGAAAGATGAAAATTACTTGTTGGATTAAACCTTTCTATATGATAAAACCCCTCAGGAACTTGACCATCTCCTTGTTGTCTTTTGGGACCAAGCGAACCTGAAGACGCGCACACTTCGAACGTTTTGAGTAATTGATATTTGGTGTTGTTTTGGTTTTTACCCCAAACTTCAAGCAAATCTTCTTCTTTGAAAACCCGAATATAAATCTGGAGCTTGGCTTGATCAATTTTAAGAGACTCAAGATGGTTCGAAATCATTGAGCCTTTTGCCTCATAAGCATCTCGTACTCGAGAATAGCGCAATTGATCGGATTTGAATCCGTCAAATTTGAATCCGATTAGAAAAACGGAAATCATTCCGATCAAAAATAAATTTCGAGCTTTTAAAAGTGGTAGCTTGATGTTTTTCATTCTAAAAATTAAACTCTAAGGTTTACCTAAAATCCATGATCAGTCTTAGAAAAATCGAAATGAGCTTTTATAATATCTGCCTTGTGCTGCTCAATATGTTTTAAAAAAGCTTTGGCAGAAGGTAAAAACTGTTTGGTTTTGAGCCAAATCAAATACCAATTTGAAGTTATGGGCAATCCTTTTACAGGAATGATTTTTAGCGCGCCACTTTTAAGTTCGTTTTTGATACCAATCAAAGGCATGATGCTATAACCTAAACCAGCCAAAACAGCCTGTTTCACTGCCTCGTTTGAGGTAAGCTCAAGTTTATTTTTTACATTCAATTTGTGTTCGTGTAGAAAACGTTCCATGGTTTGGCGCGTACCCGAACCTTGCTCTCGAAAAATGATTGGAAGTTGTGTCAATAAATCCGTTTGATAATTCGACTCGTCCAATGGACAATCTTTCCCACCAACCAAATACAATTCATTCTGCATCAACTCAATAAAGTTGAGTTGCAAATGTTCTGGTAAGATAGAAACCAAAGAAAAATCAACTTCGTTTTTCTCTAACGATTTAACCACAGCGGCTTTGTTGGTAACGTCCATAACCAACTCTACTCCTTCATTTCCTGCCAAAAAATCGGTCAAAAAATAGGGCATAACATACTTGCCCGTAGAAACCACCGACATTTTGATTTTACCGGTCAAATTTCCTGTATAAACCTGCATTGTTTGCTCCATTCTATCTGCCGATGCTAATATCTCTTTACAAGCATGATAAATCTCGGTTCCAAAATCAGTAATAAACAATCGCCTGCCTACCAACTCGAAAAGTGGAAGCGCAAATTGATCCTGAAAATTTTTCAATTGAATAGAAACCGCTGGCTGAGTCAAATGCAAAATTTCTGATGCTTTGGTGATGCTTTTTGCATCGCACACATGCTTAAAAATGACCAATTGTCGCAAAGTGTAATTCATAATCCAAAACTATGCTAATCATAAATATTATAAAATAAAATTTATGACCTCTACCCGTCAACTTTGCAGCCATGAAATCACAAAAGCATTTGAAGTTTAAACTTATCGATGGTTACTTTTCTGCAGAAGAAGCTCGAGATATTCTCCTTGCATTGATCAATCATAAAATCGCGCATCACGAAATGCACGCTTTTAGTCAGCAGGTGCGGTTTAGCTCAACACCAGATCAAGAGCGACTGAAAAGCCTTAACGAAGCAAAGCAGCTTGTAAAAGCTTTTTTTGAAGAAACCAGTTCTGAAGAACCAATTTCTATGTTTAGTGAAATTGAATTGGTAAAAACAAAAGCAGCTATCAAGCAATGAATCTGAGCTTGCTTTTTGATAATTTGACCAATCCTGCCTTGTTGTTTTTTTGCTTGGGAATTTTTGCAGTACAAGTAAAAAGCGACCTCGAAATACCTCCAACTTCTGGTAAATTCATCTCGCTTTACCTGCTATTTTCCATTGGATTTAATGGTGGACAAGAACTAGCACATAGCCAATTTTCGTTCGAAATTGTTAATACTATTTTATTCAGCATTGCGCTTGCCAGCATTGTTCCTGTGTATGTTTTTTTCTTCATGAAGAAAAAACTGGGAACTGAAAACGCTGGTGCAGTGGCCGCAGCATACGGCTCAGTAAGTGCAGTAACTTTCGTAACAGCCAT
>JANRBI010000109.1 GCA_030727625.1 Salibacteraceae bacterium | reverse complement strand
ACACCGACATGCGCCCCGCAGGCAAAGTAGAAATTGATGGTGAAATTTATGATGCCACGGCTGAATCAGGTTTTATAGAACGAGATACACCTGTGAAGGTCATGAACTATACTACAGCACAAATAAAAGTTAGAAGCTTGAATTAAGAAAAGTACACACCCAAAATGACATTTCGTTTCCCCATATTCACCTTGCTTTTCTTATTTTTTTTAAATGGCTATTCGCAAAAGCTGTTTGAAAAAACCTACGGAATTGATGATGGACTTGCCAACGTAAACATTGCCGACATAAAACAAGATTGGAAAGGACAACTTTGGTTTGCTAATTACGGCTCTGGAGTGAGCGTTTTTGATGGGAAAGACTTTACTCAATTTGATGAAAACGATGGATTGACCAACCCTATGGTGAGATGCCTCACTTTTGACGAAAACGAAAATCTTTGGGCTGGAACCGTTGGCGGTGGAATCAGCATTTTTATCAACGGACGCTTTATCGATTTTAAGGATACCATTGGTGGTATTGATGACCATGTTTACTCTTTGTTTACCGATCGTGATAAGAACATTTGGATTGGAACAAAAACTGGTCTATTTAAATATTCAAAAGGGCGATTAGAAGGTGTGAGCGAGCGCTACAATCTACCCGATCAGCCCATACAAAGTATTGTGCAAGATGGTAATGGTGCCATTTGGTTGGGATTTTGGGACAAAGGACTATTCTGCTTGAAAGAAACTGATTCAAATCCTACTGCTTATGAACTTCAATCATATAACGAAGAAAATGGTTTGATCAGCAACAACATTTCATCCTTAGAAATGGATCAAAACGGGAGCATTCTAATCGGCACTTTCAGAGGTTTACAAGAAGCCACTATTGATGATCTCGGACTCAACTTCAACACCAATAAAACCAAGGATTTGCCCGATGCACAGGTTTTTGACATTACGCATTCAAAGCAATTTGGCCTTTGCGCTGCTTTTGGCAAAGAAGGCGTTTACCAATGGAATAAAACACAAAACACATGGCTTAAGCTTGACTTGTATAACAAAGGCCTGATCTACCATTTATTTGAAGACCGCGAAGGTTTTTTCTGGTTGAGTCTTTGGCAAGACAAATTAGTGCGCGTGAGTTCCACTTTCGTGAAAACACATGATATTGGCACAAGCATTACTTCAGCGCTAAGCAGAGATTTATCGATATGTGGATCAAAAATTTTAGCCGCATATCCGCACAAAATTATTGCATTTGAAAACGGAACATTTTCAGACATAACTAAGGATCAAACGTTTGAACAGCCTATAAACCAAGTGCTTTGCCAAAACGATA
>JANRBI010000108.1 GCA_030727625.1 Salibacteraceae bacterium | reverse complement strand
AACGTCCAAAACCATGAAGTAGGATTGTTTGAACTTGTGTCTTGAAACTGAATAACACCTGGAGCATAATCAATAGTAGTATCAGAAGTGAAGCCAGCAACTGGATATGGAAGCGGTGTGTAATCGCCTTTGATCTCTGCAATCCATGTATTCCAAGTGTGGTTTACCGGTTGCGAAGCTCCAAAGCAGCCCGCCATCCAAACTTCAGGAGCTGTTGCACTATGCTTGCGTTGCAAATCAGAATAATCGCCCCAACGCTCTGTACCAGACAGCCAAGAATAATCAACATAAGTGTTTCCAGCTTTTACAAGTGTAGAATTGGACCAACTCATATTTTCATCACAATTAACCACACGCATGCCAGGCGATGTAGAAGAACTCACACTCAAATAACCAATCATCACGCTTTTCTCATTCGCGTCAAGCGCGAAAGATGCAATACTTGGAAATGAACAATCTTTGCTGTTTTCGCCAAAAGTGCTTTGGGTTACTCCACTTAAATTATTGAGCGGAATTCGGTAGTAAACGATTCCATTATATGCTGTGTTGTTATAATCGGCATGGTGCACAGCGTGCACTGTTCCATTCAGATAAAAACCATGTTGAAGGCGACAATCGTTATTATTTAAATCTGGAGCAGAACTAGGTTGATAAGCGTCAGCTGCTGGTTCATAACTTGCAACATTTACGGTGTATGCATTCAGCTGCTCATTGCTCGCGCTCATGTCATCGGTAATATCATAGATGTAAATTTTGTTGCTACCTCCCGATCGAGTGCTAGCAAGATAAATTCCAGGGCCGTAATTGCCTTGTTGTCCGTTAGTAAGCGGTACCAAAGAAAATGCTGAAAAACCATTTCCATCTTCAACATCATCCCAAAGCTGGTAGTTCAAAGTTTGACCATTATAACCGGCTGATTTTTGTATTTGATAGATAACAGATTGATCGAAATCTCCGGCATTTGAAAATAAGTTACCTGTGATGTAAAGTTCATTATTGCTAACGCCTATGTGCGGATAATCGAGCCAAGTATTATTGTTTATCGGATTTCCTGTTACAGAATACATCCACCATCCATCGCTTGGATTATTGGTTTTAGAAAAAGAAATCAGCACTTTGGATGTGGTTGCAGTGCTACCGTGAAGAATGACAAAAATGAAGCGATCTGCTTGGCTATCATAAATCAAACGTGGATCGAAAATGCTAGCAGTAAGCGAGTTATCGTTAAAAAAATCGCTGTGCGATTCATTGATTAATAGGTATTGACCATTCTCGTTGTAATACTCAATGGTTCCATTGTCGCTGCTTACAATTCGGCCTGCATTAGAAA
>JANRBI010000107.1 GCA_030727625.1 Salibacteraceae bacterium | reverse complement strand
CCAGCTTGGTATAATTCGATGGCCTTATCACAACGATGCTGCACGGTTCCCGATACTTTGTTTTCATTAAAAACCAAGCTGCCAAGCACAATGGCGGTGTAAGCGGGTGCAACTTGAGCCACATTTTCGATAATGTGCGTCTCGGTGCTTTTTACGATGTGCGCATTGATGCGCCAAGCAATGATTGCAATTAAAATGACAGCAATAAATCCAAAAATGAAAAGGCGCTTTGCAAGCTTTATGATTCGCTTCATATCGCTAAACTAATTGCTTTTCGGATTCCTAAATTGCAGTTTTTCAATCAAATTCAACAAGCCTTAGAATATAACTTGAAACATCAGCTGCGCCATGTTTGTGGTGCTATTGTTTTGAGATAAGTTGGTATATGATGCTTGCACTTTTAGGCTGTTGTCTTTGAAATATTTTGCCAAACCAGCAGTAAATGCTGTAGCATCTTTTGCCACGGAAGTTCCGTTTGCAAACTCTTGTTGAATGCCCGTATATCTAAGATCGATGCCATAACCAGACGTAGTTACATATCCCAATTGTGCGTTGTAAGATCTACCCAAGGCCAAGTATTGGCTTATTTCGGTTGGTTGCAGTTTGATGGTTGCTGTTTGGTCTAAATAGGCGCCTTCAAGCGAAGTGGCTGTGGCGATTCCATATTCGCCTAAGAGCGAAAAACCTTTGAACTTGAAAAGTAAATCGCCATAGATTTTGCGGTAATCAGGTAGCTGGTTTGCGCCAGCATCATTGTAGATGAAAAACTCGCCATGACCTTCGCCCACAGCGTTGCTTGCGCCATTGTTATAGCTTGCTGCACCACCAATTACAAAACGTGGTTTTTCTTCGTGGGCTAAGTCGGCAATTTGTTTTTCGTTGCCTTGGGTAAATGCACCCAAAGGATAAATGTCTAAGCGTGCGCCATATTTAAAACCGCCCAAATCCACATCTCTAGAATCTAATCCAAACGAGTTCTTGCCATCGCCAGAAGTAAGCATGGCTTGTGGCACAATTAGTACTTCGCCTAAGCTGATTTTATACTCCGCAAAAAGTCCGAATTCACGACCAGTGTTTGAGAAGGTGTTGCTCAGCAAACTGCGATCAGCGTAAGTAAGATGATCCTCCATGAACAACATTTCGCGGTTGTTTGCGATGCTTTGTTTTTGACCAGCGGTGAAGGTCAAATTCTTAATTGGCTCATAAGAAAGCCACGCGTCAAGCAATGGAGAAGTACTGCTGAAATCAGCTTGGATCAAGAATTTTACTTTCTCTTTAAGCGCTTCGCCTGAAATGTTGAAATAACTGCGTTTTACATTTAGAAAATGCGAAGCGTCTTGATTTTCGGGCTTAACAAAGCCATAGTAAGGCTGAATCATTCCCGAAATTTTGAATTTATAGTCGCCTTCGTTAAACGAAAAGACCAAGCCTTCACCAATTTCAAAATCTGCCTGGTTGGTGTTGGTTTTAGATTGAGCAAACAGCCCCATTGTCATGAAAAGGAATGGGAAAATCAAGCGTGTTTTCATAGTATTTATAACTCTAAATGTCGTTAGTTAATCAATCGTAATGGGTGCTAAACTCCTGTAATAGGGCAGCGTTTGGTTAAGTTCGGTTTCTATTACACTGAATGAAACCATGCTGTTGGTGGTTTCGGGTTCAAGAATCTCAATGGCTAGATTGGCGCGGGCTTGGTTGGTATACAACACGTACGTTCCGGCTTCAAATACGATGGTTTTTAACTCGGTTGTGGTTTGAACGTTTTGCCGATTTACACCTTCATATTTCTCGGGCTCTCGTTCAAACTCAGTTACGGTATACACTTCTACTTTCAGCTCTTTTGAAGAAGCAAGTTGCTCGATGGTTAATCCAAGTGTTTTTAGCTTTTCAACCACTTCCGTTTGATCCTTTTGTATGAGATAAGCCGATGGCCGAGTTCGAGTGAAGGTTGCCATCATTTCGTTGGCATTGTGCACCGGAATGGTAAGCTCAATGATGGACGAAGAGCCTATGTCGATAAATTTTACAGGCATTTCCTTCACGCTCTTTTTGCTTTTTATAACCGCAATATGAGTCGATTTGGTCGCTTCGATCAATTGTGAGCGCAGTTCTCTTTTGTTCTCAATAGCCGATTGTATGAACGACATTGCGATCAAGTATCCGCAGTTGATTCGCCTTTTGAAAGATGTTCTGCCTAAATCAACGCCTCTGATTTCGATCAATGCAGAAATGGTATTGGTAAGTGCAACGTTGGTGGCACTTGACCGCGCATTATTCGAACCTTGATTTAAGTGCACTTCGCCATGATAATCGCCTGATGAGAAGTAATCGTGGTAACTGAAATTGTTTTTCGCTAGCACTGCGCGCGTGTCTTCAATGAAGGTCTTTTCTGTAAAATCTCTTAGGTTTTGCGGCACATTGAGATTGCCAGAATACAATAACATGGCATCGAAATAACCTGCAATTCCAAATTCGCCAAGCATCGCGTAGTCTTTTCGGTAAGGCTTGTATTCATGAAAATCAACGGCTACTTCTGCGCCAAATTCACTAAAAGCTTTTTTCAAAAAGTTGGTTTCTGGTGCGGCTAATTTGGTTTGATCTCGGTTTAAATCAAGTCCGTTTGCGGAGTATCGATCTTGTTTTTCGTAACCGTCAATATTGGCCATCGGAACAATGGCCAACTCAATTTCATCCAGTTTTGATTCTAGCGCTGGATTGGTGCAGAGTTGCTCGATTAGATACAACATGGTTTCGGTGCTTGCTGGCTCGTTGCCATGCAATCCGCCTTGCATCCAAATCTTGATTTTGTCGGTTTCAGCACTTTTAGCTTTGAGCATTACCATTGGTATGTCTTTGCCTTTTTGGCTTTGACCAATGATTTTAAAACTCATTTTTTCTGGATGCTTTTCTGACAAAACTTTTAGGAAAGCCATCATTTCTTCATGATTGGTAAATCCTTTCTTTTTCGCGAAAGCGGGAGTATTTACCTCAATGTCAAGCTCTGGATAAAAGGTTTCCGTAATCTTTTTTGATTGTGGACTTGGCTGCGCACAAACGCTGCTAGCAAGGAATAGAAACGATAAAAAGTGTAGGCTGCTTTTCATCGTTTTTAAAAGCTAAAAGTGGTTCCTAATCGGTAAATGAGTTCGTCTCCGTCCATCGGCAAGCCATAAATATTGTTGGTGCCAGGGTCTGATTTAGCATAGGTAAATGATCCTTGTACTTTGAACGCGTAGTTTCTTCCAAAATACTTGCTCAAGCCAAGTGTGTAATAATCTGGCCGATTGTAAAAAGTGCCGTTTTTGAGAAATGAATATTGATCGGATGCGATGTGCGTATAGCGCGCATCAATGGAAAGACCCATTTTGAAAAGGTAACCGACTTGAATGTTGTAGCCTTTGCCCAACATCATTCTACCTTTTATGTAGTTTTCTACATCTTGAACTCCATCTACATCAAACGTGGTTGAAGTAGTTCCATCAACCCGAACACGCTGCGTAATATCAGCAGGAACAGTGGCTGCGGTTCCCATAAATTCGCCCAAAACGCTCCAGCCTTTGTATTTGAATAAAAAGTCTGCTCCGTACTTTATGTAATCGGGTAGCGAAACATCTCCAGAATCGTTGAGGTAAAGGATTGCGCCACTTTCGCGACCTCTGCGGCTGCTGAGTCCATCGGTGTAGCTGTATGTTCCGCCAATTACAAGTTTTGGGGTGTTTTCTCTTACAATGTCTACTTGTCTAAATTGTCCGAAATTGGTGAAAAGACCAAAGGGCAAAAAGTCGACTCTACCGCCAACTTTTAGTCCGCCATAATCGGCATTGTAAATGTTTTTCCCATCGCCATTGGTCACCGAAAAATAGGGCTTTAGGTAAGTGCCACCGCCTGTTTTAAAACTGCCTTGAGCAAAAAAACCAAACTCGCGAATGCTTGCAAAACTGGATGTTAAACGGCTTCGCTCTACCAACTGAAGTGTGTGCGAACTCATGGTTAGTTCACGATTATCGGTGGGTGCAGCATGTTGACCAAAAATGAGTCTAACGTTTTTGATAGGCTCAAACCCAATCCAAGCATCAAGAAGGTAAAGCCCGGTTTGATCACCAACTTCTGAGTTTCCACTCAAATCAACTTGAAGGCGATAAGTCATTTTGTATTTTGGCATGTCGCCCGCTAAACGAATACGAAGACGTCTGATTCTAAATCGATTGTATGAATTAGCGTCATTGGTATCGGTGTAGAACTTCGACTCGAACGTAGGTTGCACATAACCCGAAAGCTCCACCTTGTAATCGTCTTTTCCTACAAAGTTTAAGCCTTCGCCAAAGCGATAAGAATTGATTTGAGTTTGCTGCGCCATTGCCCATTGCGACAAGCTCATCACACACAAACACAGTAAAAGTTTTTTAAGCGTAGGCTTCATTTTTTGGTATGAATTAGTCGAACAATGGTTTCATTAAATTTTCTTGATCACGCATCCATTGTTTGCCAAGGGCAAAAACATCGGTGAGTTTCCAGTCGCTATCAAACGCACAGAAATCAGCATCAGCGCCAAGCGAAATATTGCCTTTGTGTGCCAATCCAAGGTTTTTAGCAGGATTGCTGGTAATCAGTTTTATGGCTAATTCAGGATCTAAACCGCCTTGTTTAATCAGCGCTACGGTTTCTGAAAGATTGGTGGTAATTGGCGCTCTTCTAAAACCAATTAGATTTCCATTTTCATCTTTTTTATCCAAACCAGCATTGCCATCGGTGCTAAAAGTGATGTTGCTAATTGGTGCATTTTTATCAAGTGCGTGCAACACCATTTTGTACGGATCGGTATATTTTGATGCGCCTGTGGTGATGTCAATCATTCCACCAAGTTTGGCGAATTCAATGGCTTGGTCAAAAAGCTCAACATTGCGACCAACGTGTGTAGGCGAAATGTGCTTGATCGGGAAATCGTGTTCTTGCACCAAACGGAAAAGTTGGTCCATTTTGGTGTTGAGAATACCCAAGTGAAAATGGAGAATACCTTTTTTGCGACCGATCATTCCGCCAACCATTACTTCGCGCAGTATTCTGAGCAATTCAATGTCTGTTGGGTATGAAGAGCGAATATCGCTGATGGCAATTTTACAACCGATTACTTTATCGATAAAGATCATATCGTCTTGCACCGAATCCATGATGTAATTCGGGTCGAGGCCGTAATAACCTGTAAACATGTAAGCCGAAAGTCCTTGTAATTCAAGCGCTTTCGTTTTAGCGTACAGTGTTTTGATGCTTTTGGTGGCGCCATCGGTTCCTGTGAGTCCAACTACGGTTGTAGTTCCTGTTGCCACTAATTCGGTAGCCGAAATTTCTGGTGTAAGCGAGTGAAAACCGTGCTTGCCGCCAGCGCCTGTAATATGTTGATGTTGGTCAATCAAACCCGGAGTCAAGGTTTTGCCTTGAGCATCCCAAATTTGAAAAGTTGAGTGCGATTCAATGCTATTTTCGATCGCCAAGATTTTACCGCCACCTACCAGTATGTCTTTCATACCAATGGCTTTCGGTGCCAACACGTTTGCGTTTTTAATAAGTAATAGCATCTGTTACAAATAGTGGGTTAATAGCAGTGTTAAGAAACCTGCTGAAAGAGGAATAATGTTTCGTTTTACAATGCTGAGCGCGCTTACGCCAGCAATTTCGCTACAAGCGATAATAATGCCCGCCACGGGCGATACGGTGCGGCCCATAGAGGCAGAAAGATTCATGGGTAGAATAATCTCCGTGCTTTTGATGCCGAGTTTAGTTGCGATTTTAGGAACCAATGGTCCGAAGGCAAAAAAGGCTGCGTTTCCGCTTCCCATCAACATAGATGAAAGGAAAATAATCAACGTGAGTACAATGCCAATGCCCACTGCACCAAAACCTAGGTTTTCTGTGATTTGAACCAAGCCTTCGATAAACCCAAGTGCAATTAATCCTTTTGAGAAAACTTCGGCTGCGATGATCAACGTAACCACTGTTTTGAAAATGTTTCCCATTCCATTCCAAAACACTTGAAGCGATGAAAACATGGCTTTTAAATCGCGCTTTCTTGCAAATTCTACTAACACAGCCACAAACAAACTGATGATCATTGCGGTAGAAGTGTCGAGGTGAATTGGAGTAGGAGTAAGGTTCAAAATCTCAGAAAATACGATCAATAAAATCAATGGTACTACTGGAAGAATTGCATAGAACAAAGGCGCAGTTGTTGAAGGTTTGTCGCTTTCGTTTATGGCTACTTCGTCCAAATTTTTCTCAGCTTCAGCATCTTTTTTATCGAAATATCGATTCACAAAAAAGTAGGCAATCATCATGACCAAACTTGACGGAATCACCAACGGCAACTGGTGCGAGATGAAATAAATAATCGGGTCTTCGCCCGAAATGAGTGTGGCGCTCGCTGTAATAGCCGAAGCCGGACCAATACCAAAAGCGGTGCACGAAGTAATCACCGATACTGCAGCAATTCTGCTTACCCCAAGATTGATTAAAATCGGGAAAACCGCAGCCATAAGTAGTAATGAAAGTCCAGCAGCTGACGGAATGCACACAAACAATATTTGACCAATTGGGATCAC
>JANRBI010000106.1:1527-6681 GCA_030727625.1 Salibacteraceae bacterium | reverse complement strand
GCTGATAGCTGAAAACTAATCCTTAAAGCAACAAGCTGCATAATCCGACAATGATGATGATTGCAAGCAAATTAAGCCAAATACCTGCTTTCATCATTTGGCCTACAGTGACATAGCCACTGCTGTAAACCACTGCATTGGGTGGCGTGCTGATGGGCATCATAAATGCACAACTGGCTGCTAAGGTTACTGGAATAGATAAATACACAGGATCGATGTTCATGCTTTGCGCAATACCAATAACAACGGGCAATAAAACAGTGACCAATGCCACATTGCTCATTACTTCGGTGGCAAACAATGCAATTCCCGTCAACACAATACAAATCACCAATGGCGAAGTATGGACATTATCTGATACCCAAGCACCAATTTGATCAATGATTCCGGCTGTTTCTAATCCTTTGGCAAGGCAAAGTCCACCACCAAACAAAATAAGAATGCCCCAAGGTAATCGGCTTGTCGATTTCCAATCGAGGATAAACTCCGATTTTGAAAACGACACTGGAACAATGAACATCAAAATACCTCCAGCCATGGCAATGTTTGTATTGTTGAGCGCTCTTGTTCCGAGCCAATCATTGATAGGTGAAGCGAAAATCCAAAGTGTTACTGTAAAGCTAAAAACGGCTAAAACAAGCTTTTCAGGCAAGCTCATTTTACCGAGCTCTTTCCATTTTTTGTCAAACAATTCCTTCACGCCATCCAGCGGTTTTGAATGAATTGGATACACCAAGCGTGTAAGCACAAAATAAGTCGCAAAAAGCAATGAAAAGCCAACAGGAATGCCAATCATCAGCCACCTGCCAAAGCCAAAATCTTGGCCAGTTAATTCAAAATAATAACCTGCAAAAACCAAGTTTGGCGGTGTGCCAATCAGCGTAACAGTGCCGCCAATATTGGCAGCAAAAGCCACTGCCAGCATCATAAGCAATTGAAATCGTTTTAACATGGTTTCGTCCTGCACTTGGTCGCGCATTAAGTTGATGACTGAAAGCGCAATGGGCAACATCATCACTGCCGTTGCGGTGTTGCTGATCCACATGGCTACGATGGCTGTCGCAAGCATAAAACCTAGAATAATTCCGCGCGGTTTGGTGCCTGTAAGTCGAATCAATCCAAAAGCGATGCGCTCATGCAAGCGCCTTTCTTCCATGGCCAGCGCAATGATAAAACCACCTAGAAACAAGAAAATGATCGGATTGCCGTAAGGTGCAAAGGTGTCGGTAACGCTCAAAATGCCGAGTGCAGGGAAAAATACCATCGGAAGCATCGCGGTGATGAAAATCGGGAAAACCTCAAAAATCCACCAGGTCAGCATCCATGCACCAACAGCAAAAACCTTAGTTTGTAAGCTTTGCTCAGGAATGAACAGCAAGACCAAAAACAACAACGGACCAAGAAAAAAACCTAGCTTTTTAAGAATTTGCATGCGGCCGAAGATATTATTTCGATGGTTTCCCTTTCACTAAATTCTATATTTTGCAGATCGTCAATCCAATACTTTCATATGCTGGTAATAAGAATACTAATCTCTTGTATTGTACTATTTTCTGCTCAAAAAGCGGAATCTAAACCAAGAACCATTCATGTTTTTGTAGCGCTTTGCGATAACGCCAATCAAGGAATTGTGCCTGTGCCAGCAAGCTTGGGAAACGGGCAAGACCCGGCCAACAATTTGTATTGGGGCGCAGCTTATGGCGTTAAAACCTTTTTCAAAAAATCAACCTCAGATTGGACTTTGGTACAAACGATAAAATCGGGCAATCCAGCTATTCTTGATCGTCTGCTTTTCAAACACAAAACCCAAGAAATTTATATGCTTGCCGAAGCCTATGACGGTGCGAATATGAAAGATTGCATGTTGGCCTTTTTCGCAGCTGCACAATCTACTTTGGAAGTGACTATTGAGTCGAATACTGAAATGCTTTCTTTCGGAAAATCAGCGGATTTGATCGCATTTATTGGGCACAATGGTCTTATGGATTTTGACATCAAATTGGAGTCAAATTCAAATGAACTTTCACCAAAAGATGCCATCATGCTATGCTGCTATAGCAAATCTTATTTTTCTGAACATCTAAAACAAACCAATGCTGCTCCAATATTGTGGACCACACATTTGATGGCACCCGAAGCTTACGTATTGGATGCAGCACTAAAAGGTTGGATTTTAAATGAATCGGGCACTCAGATTGACGAACGCGCTGCGGTTGCTTACGACAAGTTTCAGCATTGTGGATTGAAAGGAGCACGCAACCTCTTTACCACAGGTTATTAATCTGCTTATATTGAACCACCGTTTACGAACCCTATAAATCTATTTTTGATAAAATAAAGACTATGAAATCAAGCTTACTCACTGTTTTTCTATTCGCTGCTAGTTTACCAATGTTTGCCCAAACAGACTGCGGTGAAACACGCTACACGACTCGACTTTTTACCGAAATCGACTCTGTAAAGAACGTAACTTATGGTTCGAATACGTCACAATTAGGTTTGCCGAAAACACTAAAAATGGATGTTTACATGCCTGCGAATGACGCTCTGGAAGAACGCCCAGTAGTTCTGCTCGCCTTCGGAGGCAGCTTTGTCGTTGGCAATCGTGCAGACATGCGCCCTTTGTGCATGGAATATGCTTCACGCGGATTTGTCACCGTTACCATCGACTATCGCTTATATGACAACTTCTTTCAACAACCAGACACTATTGTTGCTTATGACATAGTGACCGAAGCCGTGGGCGATATGCGTGCTGCCATTAGAAAGGTTCGCGAAATTGCCAAAGACGGTAATCCTTATGCCATTGATACGAACATGATTTTTATTGGCGGAATTTCGGCTGGTGGAATTGTTGCTGATCACGTGGCATATTTAGATGAAAACGATGCCGTTTCTCCCGCACTTGACAGCATTATCGCTAGCAATGAAGGCTTGGATGGTAACTCTAGCGACAATTTCCAGTTCAGCAGCAAAGTAAGCGGAGTGCTCAATTTTAGTGGCGCGCTTAACCGCGCATATTGGATCAATGCAGGCGAACCACCTTTGTTTAGTGTGCATGAAGAATTTGATCCAACGGTGCCTTATGGTATTGGAATTACGACAAGCTTAGGGACGCCTGTAGATCTTTCTGGAAGCGGTGCCATGCATCCTATAGCCGAAGAGGCAGGTATTAAAAATGAACTCATCACCATCGAAGGCAGCAATCAGCACGTGGGTTATTTCGCTACTGGAAACCAGACCGAGATTTATGCCACGATCATCGAAAGTTCTGCTGCATTTCTTAAAGAAATCATCTGTCCATCTTCTTTGACTGCAGCCGAAATTGAAACGACAGATTTGGCGACTTTATTCCCAAACCCAAGTACTGGTTCATTTCGTTTTAGCAGCTTAAAAAGCCAATCTTATACCTATACGATATTGGATCAATTGGGCAAAATCCACGCAAGTGGAACTGCCAGAAACGAGCAAGAAATAAACCTAAACCACTTAAGCACTGGAGTTTATTTTGTTCAACTCAAGGTTGAAAATGAAATTAAAACCTTGAAATGGGTCGTTCAGAAGTAGATGCAGTTAAGGTGCTTAAAGGCCTGAAAAACAAAAAATTTCCGGCTACACCAAACAAGAAAAAAGGCTTTCAATGGCTGCTTTTCACAAAGCGGTTTTTCATAATGCTTGGCGCAGTTTTCACGCTATTACTAGCATTGGCTTTTACTGATTATCCATTTTACGCTTACGCGGATTTGGGCCTAGTTGAAGCAAATTATGAAGGTGAACCTGACGTAATTGTAATGCTCGGTGGCGAAGGAATGCCAAGTGCAGATGGCTTGATGCGTTGCTACATTACGGCTGAAAAAGCGAGCGTTTATAAAAACGCACGCATCGCAATAGCCATTGCAGACAACAAAGAAGATCCTTATGCGCTGCAATCATCAAAATTGATGGCCGAAGAATTAATGATGCGCGGTGTTTGGCTGAAAAATTTAATCGTTGAAGATCAAGGAACGAATACGCACGAACAAGCGCAATTCCTGTTTCAAGAACTCGATTCTAACCAGAAGCTTTTGATTGTAACCATGCCTGAACACATGACCAGAGCTGTGGCGAGTTTTAAAAATGAAGGATTCAAATTTGTTGCCGGTTCACCCGTTTTTGAGCAGAATATTTCAGAAGAAAATTTGACAAAACCTTTGGAAGAATTCGGAACTCCAAGCTTAGCTTTTCGATACAATTTGTGGAGTTATTTGCAGTATGAAGTGCGTGTAGCGCGAGAATATACCGCACTGGTTTACTACAAGTTACGCGGATGGATTTAATACAAATCGTTGATATCGCCCAAGCCTTCGCGCACCACTTCTGGTTCTCCGTTTGAGCAATCTACAATGGTAGATGCCATTTGATTTCCGTAGCCGCCATCGATTACACAATCTACTAAATGCTCAAACTTTTCGTGAATCAATTCTGGATCTGTTGAGTATTCGATGATATCGTCTTCATCATGAATAGAAGTCGTCACAATTGGATTTCCTAACAAGCGCACCAATTCGCGTGGAATGTTGTGATTTGGAATTCGAATACCAATGGTTTTCTTCTTGGCATTGAACATTTTAGGAATGTTATTGCTGGCTTCTAAAATGAATGTAAACGGACCTGGTAAACCCTTTTTCATCATTTTAAACGAAGCATTGTCTACATGCTTTGCGTACTCAGAAATATGGCTTAAATCATAGCAGATGATCGCGAAATTTGCCTTTTCAAGCTTTACACCTTTGATTTTTGCTACTCGCTCCACTGCCTTTTTGTTGGTAATGTCGCAACCAATTCCGTACACCGTATCCGTTGGGTAAATCACCACACCACCATCACGCAGAATCTCAACCACACGGTCGAGTTCTTTCTGTTGAGGATTTTCGGGATGTATTCTTACCAGCATAATTGCGAATCAAAGCAGCAAAAATAGATGATTGTAAAGGGATTGGTGCATATCAAGCTTTGATTGAATATTATTGCGCCACAAAGCAATGAACCAATGAAACAAATCGCCTTCTTTTTTGGCTTGATCTTGAGCCTGACTTCGTTTGCACAAAATGATGTGCTCACACCCGAAAATTTGTGGAAACTGCAACGTGTTTACGGTGAGCAAGTTTCGCCTGA
>JANRBI010000106.1:0-1427 GCA_030727625.1 Salibacteraceae bacterium | reverse complement strand
TCAGACTTCGATTTTGACCTTACCAATTGGCATTATGCGCCAGACATGAAGCACATTAGCTTTACGATTGATGTGGAAATGGAAGAATCTTTGGCTAAAAAGCACGAAGATTTACCAATGGCAAGCGGCAAAGCTTATGACAATTTAATGTTCAGACACTGGACGCAGTGGCACGATTACAAATACAGTCACGTGGCCTATGCTAGCATCGAAAACGGAAAAGTGAGCAAAACGGTCACAGACATTATGCCAAACGACCGCGCTGATAGTCCACTTGCGCCTTCTGGTGGCGGTGAGCAAATTACTTGGACAAAAGATGGTAAGAGCATTATTTATGTTTCGAAAAAGTTGGTTGGCAAAGACTATGCAGTAAGCACCAACAGCGAGTTGTATCAATACAATCTTGAATCGAAAAACACGATCAACCTTACGCAAGGCAACATGGGTTATGATAATGAGCCTGTGGTTTCGCCAAACGGAGATTACTTGGCTTGGATTGCCATGGAGCGCGATGGTTTTGAAAGCGACAAAAATGTGGTTTGGATTCTCGATCTTAAAAACAGAAAAAAACAAGCGTTAACCAAGGAAATTGACCAAAGTTTTGGCGCGCTTTCTTGGAGTGCAGATCAAAAGAAAATATACGCTACCAGCGGAGTTGATGCTACTTTTCAGTTGTTTGAATTGAACCTAGAAGGCAAAGAAGTTGGTGCAATGAAAGTGAGCAGCATGCGCGCAGTAACCAGCGGATTGCACAACATCAATGGTTGTCAAGTTGCTGGAAACGCAATCGTTGGCACAAAAAACAGCATCAGCGCCCCAGCCGAATTATTTGCTTGGGACATTAAAACTGGAAAAGAAACCCAGCTTTCGCATGCCAATGACGCCATGATGGGCGACATAAAAATGGGCAAGGTTGAAAAGCGCATGATCAAAACCACAGATGGCAAAGACATGCTGACTTGGGTGATTTATCCGCCAGATTTTGACCCGACTAAAAAGTATCCAACCCTACTCTATTGCCAAGGCGGTCCACAAAGCGCGGTTAGTCAGTTTTTTAGCTATCGTTGGAATTTTCAATTGATGGCAGCAAACGGCTACATCGTTGTAGCGCCAAACCGCAGAGGTTTACCAAGTTTTGGCCAGAAATGGAACGATGATATTTCGAAAGATTGGGGCGGTCAAGCCATGAAGGATTACCTCAGCGCGATTGACGAAGTTGCGAAAGAAAGCTATGTTGATAATGACAAATTAGGTGCCGTTGGCGCAAGTTACGGTGGTTATTCAGTGTATTATTTAGCTGGAATTCACGAAGGTAGGTTCAAGACATTTATCAGTCATTGTGGGCTTTATAACTTAGAAAGCTGGTATGCCAGCACCGAAGAATTATTCTTTGCCAATTGGGACATAGGCGGACCATATTGGGAAAA
>JANRBI010000105.1 GCA_030727625.1 Salibacteraceae bacterium | reverse complement strand
ATAGCATATCCTGGAGGCATTTCAGATAATAGAGGTTCAGCTTCAGAACTGGAGTTAAGCGTTAAACAAGGCTCAATTCATGCTTCGATGGATGAGTCTTGCGATTTTCAACTCATTGATTTGACGGGTAAAGTCATTCAATCTATACCTTCAACAAATAATGCCGAGTTCAACACAAACCAGCTTCCTAAAGGGATTTATATAATTCAAGCGAGAAACGGAGAGGTTAATACAGCAACCAAGGTTTGGCGATGGTAAGAGTGATATTGCTTCTGGTACTTTTTGCATTGACTGGTAAAACCTACGGTCAGCAAGGCCCATTTCATCCGCAAGCAGGTGAATTGGGTTCTAATGCGATTCACAAAGACTCAACTATTATTCGTTTTTGGGCAACTTCATGCCAATTTAATGCAGGTTTGAGGCAAATTAACTTGCCAGATTCGGGCGTTGCAAATAGTGGAAATGCTAACTATACCATTGGAAAAGCAGATGCACCTTTGGTCTTAAGTTTAGGCGATAGTGGTTTGGCTACATTCACTTTTGCAGGCCGTATTTATAATGATGAAGGGCCTGATTTAGTGGTTTTCGAAAATGGTTTTGGATTTGGCGAAGAAGCTTTTTTAGAGTTTGCCTTTGTTGAAGTAAGCTCAGACGGAGAACATTTTTTTAGGTTTCCAGCGCAATCTCTCCGAGATACTAGTGCTCAACTTTCCAGCTTTGGATATTCTGATGCTTCACTCTATCATAACTTGGCAGGCAAGTATATCGCCAACTATGGCGTCCCGTTTGATCTTGATGAGATACCGGATACCAATTTGTTGGATAAGTCAAGCGTGAGTCATGTCAGGGTTGTGGACGTAATTGGAACCATTAACCCCGAATTCGCTTCTCGTGATGCTTTTGGACGAATTATTAATGATCCATGGCCGACCAATTTCCCGCAAGGTGGTTTTGATTTGGATGCAATTGGTGTAATTCATTCAACAATTCCATTATCGATTAAAGAACTTCAATCTTATTACGAATCTACCAGCTACGAACTAGATTTATTGGGAAGAGTTGGTTCTAAAAATACCACCATTGAATTGCGTCAAAATCCTGATGGATCCATTCTAAAAATTATTCGTGCGGATTAATTTCACTGTCATATTATGTTTTTGGTTTTCATGGGCGATTGCACAAACTGACTCCATTAAATTACGGGCTGTTGAGATATCTGAAAATGCGCATCAATCTTTACAGGGCAGTTTTGCTTTAGCGTTTGATTCGCTTTCGCAAATGCCAATTCAGGCCGCATCACTTTCGTCATTATTACAAAATAGTAGTGGCGTTTTTATGAAAGATTATGGCCCTGGACAGCTTTCTACACCAACTTTTAGAGGAGGAGATGCAAACCAGACTGCTGTACTTTATAATGGAGCCAAGATAAACTCACCAACTTTGGGCAGCATCGATTTTACGCTCATCCCCGCTTCACAATTCAAAAGCCTTGAACTCATTAGCAGCGCAAGTGCAAATGCCTTAACCACAGGTGGAATTGGTGGTGGTGTTCTTTTGAAGAGTGAGGTAAGTCTCAATGATAATTTCCTTTCAGCAGCGCTTGGCCTTGGCAGCTTCGAAAACCAAACATTTAATTTCAATGTGAATCGCGTTTTTTCATTGAAGAAGATTAAAGCAGCCGTATACTTTTCATCAAATCGAATTTCATCTCAAAATACCTTCGATTATCTGGATATTTATGATCAGCCTTTCAAAAGAAAAATAAGAACGCATAATGAGTTTAATGCAGCAAATGATCAGCTCAATGCCGCCATTCTAATCAAGTCGAAAACCTTGATTAGACTCAATACTTGGTTTACCAATGCAAGTCGAAATGTTCCAAAACCTATCAATCTAAAAGAAACGTTCACGCAATATCAAAACGATATTTCTCAAAGAGCTCAAGTTTCTATAAATCATACAATCGATGTTCGTCATTCATTGTATTTCATGCTGTTTTTTGATCATACCATTAATCAATACGCTGATTCATTGGCAGGTATTGACAATAGCAATACGTTTAACAATGGTCAATTTCAAGGACATTGGAATTGGCAAATAAAAAAATCAGGTTTTTCTCTGAGTAATCAGATTTTATCGAGCTATACAGAGGCCGCTTCGGCAAATTTTAGTGGTGCTAAAAACCAACTTAATCTCGGTTCTATGCATAAACTAAGCTATCATAATACTTCGTGGACTATTGATGCTGGCACTAGAACCATGTATCAAGATGGTCAATCTCAGTTATTGCCTTTCATAAGTTCTCAATTGGCTATTTCAAAAGATAAAGGATTAGTCGGTATAGCTTCTATTTCGCGTTCAGCTAGATTTCCAACACTTAACGAACTTTATTGGCAACCAGGTGGAAATATCCTTTTAAACCCAGAAGTAGGAAATACGGTAGAGTTTGGCACTAGAAAGTTGAAAAAAGAAACAATATGGAGTGCAGAAGTGATGACTTACGTAAGTGTGATCAACAACAGAGTAAGGTGGTTGCCAAACGGAAGTACTTTTAGTCCGATTAACATCGCTCAATCGAGAAATATAGGTGTTGATGCTAAATTCAACCTAGAATTGATTAGACAGAAATATGTAAAATTCGATTTTACAGAAGTAATAAGTTTGATTGATGCCCAAGGAAGAATTACTTCGGATGATGATTACGAAACACTTTCATTTATCCCAAGTTTCAAGAATGCGAGTTCATTTATATTAAAGTTGAATCAGCTAAATATTAGTGTGACCCATTCTGTCGTAGGAAAGCGCTTTATCACCAATGATAGAAGCGCTTATATGCCTTATTTTCAGTTGATAGATTGCTTTGGAGCTTTTAGATTTAAAGTATTCAATTTATCTTTTGGCATCCAGAATATAGCGAATGTTAACTATCAAAATTTGCCTTGGCGACCAATGCCAGGGCGCTCTTACCAAGTTCAATGCTCTGTAAACCTGTGAGGAAATTCATCTACATATTATTGGTTCTTTTTTCAAGTTTATCTTGTCAAAATGATGGAGCATATTTTGGTCCAGTCTACACTGAAACAGATACCGTTGGAAATGTAAATCTTGAAAAATCGATTATCATAGGATGTGAAGGAAACTTTCAATATTCCAACGCAAGTCTGAGTATCATAGATTTGGATAGGAGTGAGGTTCAAAACAATCTTTACCGAAATGCAAATAATCGCGCGCTTGGCGATGTACTGCAAAGTATTCAACTACAAGGCGATAGTCTTTTTGTGGTGATGAATAACTCAGGAAGTATCAAGATCTTGAACTCAAAAACGTTTGAAGAGATTGACTCATTTGATGGTTTCGTCTCACCGAGACATCTTCAATTTGTTGGCAACGATGAGTTTTATGTAACGGATTTGTATTCGAATAATTTGATCCGATTTAATTATAGAACAAAACAAATAGTTTACGAAATTGAAACAGAAGGTTGGCAAGAAGAGATGATCTTGTCTGATGATCAACTGTACATTTCTAATATTGAAAAAGAACGTATTGATGTTATAAATCTGAGTTCAAATTCGATTGCCGGCAGCATTATGCTTTCTTTCAAGCCGACTTTTATTCGTAAGCTGAGTGAATCTTTAATTGTTGTAGCTGGCATAGATATAAATGAACAAGCACATCTAGCGAAAATCTCATTGGTAAGCCATAAGGTAGATGAATATGAAATGTCAACATCATTAGTAGGATTTGACGTTTACAACGATGAAATATACTGGTGTAATCGTAAATCTATTCTCAAAATTGACCTAGAAAACAGCATTAGTGTTAAGGTGTTAGACTTCAGTATAACAACACCTTATAATTTTAGAATCCAAGCAAGTGAAGGTTATTGTGTAATTACAGATGCACGTGATTATATCTCAAATGGTTCTGTGTCGGTTTATAAGCTTAGTGGTCAGAAAATTGGCCAATTCGAAGTTGGAATTATACCACAAGCTTTATGTTTTGCGTTTTGAACAAAACAGCGTGTTCAAAAAACTTGACATTTTGTTGAAACAAACGTCTTATTTGTAAATTCGCTAATTACAACTTATCGCAATGGGCAGAATATTTCAGATTTCTATAATAGCTATTTCATTACTTTTCATTTCTTCTTGTAAACCAGTAGTGGAGCCACCAGAAGTAATTATTGTACCCGATCCAGAACCTACTCAGCATTACATCGATCAATTCTACTACGCTCAATTTACTTGGGGTAAGTCAACAGATACCATTACGATGCAAGAGCCACTTGATACTTCAAGTGTAGATACAACAAGATTTTACCAAAATTCATACGAACTATTGAGTCTCCCAATAGTAGATACTACCGATGTAGATAAAAACACTCTGATTAAAGACCTTGATACTATTGGTTGGGTTTATGGACCTTCTGCCGCAATGGTGCCTTTTAGATTTGAAGAATTCTTAAGAGGAAACTCAGACAGAACTTTAACTCAAGTGACTAGAAATATATTTAGAATCAGTTTTCCTTATGTTCAAAAAAATGACACATTGCCATTTTGGGATATTCAAGATTATATAGATAATCCAAGCATTGTTGAAGGTCCTATTAACTGGGGTCGAATTGGAAATGGTAATCCATTAGACACCATCTGGTTTAATGACCAAAGAAATGGAGTTATGATATCGTACACAGATAGAAATGGCGAAGTATGGGAATCAGATAATAAACCAACATTTCAGCCTTTTGGATATTTCCAAATTGATAGTGTATATGCCAATTTTAGAGATGGTCTTAGCTACAATATCATTTCTGGCCAATTTGCTGCAAGACTCTACAATAGCGTTGGTTATTTTAAGGATATGAAAGGCGGTAAATTCAGAATGAGAATATTGACTGATATTACTTTGGGTCCAAAACCAGAATAAATTCAATCTTTAGAAACTAGGCTTAAGTGGGTGTAAACTTTACTTTAAGCTAATTCTATGTAAACTACGGATACTTTGAGAAGTACTATCTGTAAATTCGAAAGTTGATTCGTTGTTTTTGATGAAGAAATTAATCATTTTATTCTTCTTGTTTTTCTGTTTTGTGCACGGCTTCACCCAAGACGTCAATAACTTGGCTATTGATGCTACTGTTAAAGACAAGGAGGGCGGTCGTCTGCAAAGTGCGAAAGTTACCCTAATTCAAGATGGGGCAGAAGTTAATCGTGTCACAACGGGGAAAAATGGGCGTTTCGATCTTTTTTTAGATTTTGGACATGAATACCTAATTGAGATTGAAAAGAGCGGTTTCGTAAGCAAAAAGTTATATATCAACACGCACAATGTTCCTGATGATGAACAAGCCTGGGGATATGAATTTGGAGGTTTTATAATCGATCTTTTTAAAGATGTTCAAGGAATCGATTACAGTATTTTAGAGAAGCCCATTGGAAAAGTTTATTATGATGAAGTTATTTCAAACTTTCAATACGATAAAGCCTACACAAAAGAAATACAAGAAGAAGTTAAGGAACTCGAGAAAGAGTACGAATCAAAAAAGGAATTAGCTGAAAAGCTTGAGGCAAAAAGAGAAGAAGAATTCTTATTGGCTTTAAGAGATGCAGAAGCAGCTATAAAAGATGGCGATTTGCAAATGGCCAAAGATAATTTGCTAGCTGCTCAAGGGATGAAGCCTTCGGCAAAAGAAGTTGCTGATAAACTTACACAAGTAAATAATCAGATCGCGCAAAAGTCAAATAACTCAGAGCGTTATGCTACCGTTATAAAAACGGCTGATGCACTTTTTGCTTCTTCAAAATATGGTGAAGCAATTGCAGCGTATAACGAAGCCATTGCAATAAAAGGAACTGATAGCTATGCTCAAGATAAAGTGAAGCAGGCCGAGGTAGAACTAAAGACGCTCGAAGCAAAGTCTCAAGAACTTTCAGCTGCTGAGAAAATAGATCAGGAATACAATTCAATGATCGGCAAAGCAGATGATGCTTTCTCGAAAGGAAAATATGCAGATGCCAAGTCTTTGTATAAAAACGCAATTGGAATAAAGGCGGGTGAGGAATATCCTAAAGATCAAATAATAAAGGCAGATAAAAAGCTTGCAGAAGAGGCCAAAGCTGAAAAAGACCGTTTAGCAACTCAACAACTTGATGCAAATTATCAACTCCAAATTGAAAAGGCCGATGTTGCATTTAAAAGTGGCAACTACACAAATGCACTTTCGTTCTATAAAGCAGCTCAAGCATTAAAGTCCGCTGAAAAGTATCCTTCGGATCAAATCCAGAAAATAGGAGAACTACAAGCTGAAATTGCAGCTAAGGAAGCTTCTGCGGAGGCAGAATTGAAAGTACTTGCTGAATACAAAAAGTATATTTCGGATGGAGATAATGCGTTTGTCTCAAAAAATTATGAAGCTGCAAAAAAAGCATATGAAAGTGCGTTGTCATTGAAAGAAAACGAAGCTTATCCAAAGCAAAAAATTGCAACTATTGATGAGCGATTGGCAGAATTAAAGGTGGCAGATGCGAAAAAGGAAGAACTAGCTGCCCAGAAGAAAGCATTTGATGATAAGATAAATGACGCAAAAGCGTCACTTGACGCAAGTGATTATCAAAAGTCAATTTCACTCTACAAAGAAGCTCAAGCAATCAATCCTAATTCGGATATTCCAGGCAAACAAATAGTAG
>JANRBI010000104.1 GCA_030727625.1 Salibacteraceae bacterium | reverse complement strand
CGGCCGTAGCCCACTTCAATCATGTCGGCTGCTACATAGCCGTTGGTTTCGCCTTTCAGTTGACTTAGGTTTTTGTTTTTACCACCTACTTCAAACAAGTATTCATTGTCAATCATAAAGTCACCTTTTGGCGAGCTATTTACGGTATGATTTCGCGATAACTGCTGCATAAAAAAGGTTTCGCGCTCGTTGCCTTCGTTCATGTTGGCAGCGTTGATGGCATAGATCAAATTAGTGTTGCCCAAATAAATTTTTTCGGGCTTCCGAAGTATATTGTCTCCGCCACCACTGGCATAAAGCGGAGCAATAAGTTGTGCATCTTTCAAGTAATTAATCAGCATCAATACGGTGTTTCTGCTTGCTTTGATGTGCTCGCTAAGCTTGGTGATGTTTGGCTTAAAAGGCACTGAACCCGCAATCACAAACAGAAGTTGCTTTAGCTTGTGCACCGTTTCGATATTAATGTCGTGTATCGAAACCAAATCGGTGTCAATCACCATGTTTATTACTTGTGCCAATCGCTGATGGTAGCTGCTTTCGTTTTCCTTGTAAAAAGGAAAAAAGCCATACTCTAAGTATTTTTTGAAGTGAACAATTGGCTTGATCTGATTGGTAATGCTTAGTGCAATTTCTTTGTGATTGTTTCTAATGTCATCCAACGAAAAGGTTTCGGTTGCGCTCAGGTTCTGATTAAAAATCAAGTATTCTCTGAAGGTCAAACCGTTCAAATCATAGATCAATGCTCTGCGGCTTAAGTCGGCTTGGCCTTTTAGCATTTGCAAAATGGAAGAGCCTGTAAACACCACTTTCAACTCAGGCAGTTCATCATAAATCATTTTCAGCTCTACAGTCCACTTTGGGTATTTGTGCACTTCGTCTACAAATAAATACTTGCCGCCCATCAGCATAAATTCTTCGGCAAGTTCAAACAGATTGTGTTCGTAGAAGTAGAGGTTGTCCAGCGTTACATAAAGCGCTTCGTCTGTGTTTTTGATATCTCTTTTTATGTGCTGAAGTAGTAATGTGGTTTTTCCAACACCGCGCGCGCCTTTGATACCAATCATTCTGTCGTTCCATGGGATGGAATCAATGTCTGCGCGCACAAAATCAAGGTTGGTATTTTTGATTCTCCGCTCATAAAGACGCACTAAACTTCCGAAATCTGCTTCCATCTCAAAACAAATTTATTCTTTTTTGTTTTGATTTCAGGTCAATATTGAAATTTTATGATCTGATATAGAATCAATAATATTCAAAATTGTTTTGATATCAGATCATTTTTTGATTTTAAGCTTTGGATTGTTGATTTTCAATTAGTTGCAGCTGAAATTTTTTAATACTTCACACACACATTCTTG
>JANRBI010000103.1 GCA_030727625.1 Salibacteraceae bacterium | reverse complement strand
CCGCTTGCGCTAAAACTGATTGAAGATTTGTGTGGAAACGATGATCAAAAATGGCAAGAAGCCATGGCTGTGAGTAAAATCGGATTGCAGCAGCGCAATTTGCTTTGGAATGGAATTATGCAGCAGTTGGAGGTGGAAAGAATTGAGGCGTGATTTGTAGAGTTGAGAGAGATGACTAAAGAAAATAGACTTTAGACTTGAGACTATAGAGTTGAGATTTTTTAATTTGAAATTGTCTGTGCTTTCAGAGACTAACGAAGAAGTCAGCCATTATTCAAAACTTAAACCAACTTATCGGCTATCGCTCTGTCGTTTGAAAGTCGTGGCAACTTGTTTTGCCCGCCCAATTTACCAATGCTATCCATGTATTTGTTGAAGCTTCCGCGCGGCAACACTGTTACTTTAAGCGGCCGCAATACAGAGCCTGTGATCAAATCTTTGTAATACGAGTTTTGCACTTGCATAGCATTATCCAAAGCGAATTCAAATCCGTTTGGCATGGCGTCATCACTTTCTACAAACCACTCGTGGTATGGTAAACCTTGGCTTGGCGAAACCTGGGGAGCAACATGAAATTCTTGCACCATTACGCCAAATTGTTCTGCGACTTGTGTAATTGCTTTTTCCACTTCTTCGGCTATTACATGCTCGCCAAAGGCAGAAATGAAATGCTTAATTCGGCCAGAAACAACAATGCGGTAAGGTGTTTTTGAAACAAATTTCACGGTATCACCAATAATGTAACCCCAAAGTCCGCTACTGGTATTGAGTACAATAGCGTAATTCACGCCCAATTCTACTTCAGAAAGCTGCAAGCGCGTTGGGTTTTCAGAATGAAACTCGTCCGCTGGCACAAATTCATAAAAAATACCTGCATCTAAATTGAGCAGCAAGCCTGGCTCTGTTTGCGAATCTTGGTAAGCGATAAATCCTTCGCTTGCCGGATAAGTTTCTATGGTATCAACCTTGCCGCCAATCAATTTTTCCATCACTCCACGATATGGCTCATAGTTTACGCCACCTTGCGCAAACACGCTGAAATTTGGAAAAATCTCCAGAATATTTTTCTTACCCGTTTTAGCAATCAATCGCTCAAAATACATTTGCACCCAAGGCGGAATACCGCTGATCAAGCGCATGTCGGCATGCATAGTTTCATCTACAATGGCGTCAATCTTTTTCTCCCAATCGTCCATACAATTGGTTTCCCAAGATGGCATTCTATTTTTCTGAAGATAGCTCGGTACGTGGTGCGCAACAATGCCGCTTAAGCGACCAACAGCTATTCCATTTTGCTTCTCCATTTCAGGGTTTCCTTGCAAAAAAATCATTTTACCATTGGTAAATCTGCTGTTTCCGCTTTCGCGGATATAGCAAAGCAAAGACGAGCGCGCGGCACGCAATTGAGCCTCAATACCCAATTGAGTCATGGGTATGTATTTAGTGCCTGAAGTAGTGCCTGAAGTTTTGCAGAAATACATCGGTTTTCCCGTCCAAAGCACATCAGATTCGCCCGCTTTCACGCGCTCTACATACGGTCTTAGATTTTCGTAATCATTAAGCTTGATGGCGTTTTTAAAATCCTCATAAGAGTGAATTTGTGCTGCATTATGGTCTTTGCCAAATGCCGTTTCGCGCAAGGTTTTAAGCAAAAACTGAAACGTTTTATCCTGCGCTTGACGCGGATTTTTGGCCCAGCCGTCAATTTTGCTACACTCTCTATTGGCAAGTAGCCTCGCCCCTATTGATTTTAAACTCACTAACTCTTGATTTGAACCTCAAAGAAACAAAATGAACTTGGCAATTGACTGCCGAGTTACAACTACATTAACCCTAGATTGGTTCTGAATAGTTTTACGGCAATCGCAAGTAGAATAATCCCAAACACTTTTCGCAAAATGGCTATTCCTATGGAGCCTAATAAATGCTCTATTCTTATCGTGTTTTTAAGTACGATATACACCAATCCAATATTAAGAATAATAGCGATGATGATGTTTTGAATTTCATATTCCGCCCTAAGCGAAACAAGAGAAGTCATGGTGCCAGCGCCCGCGATAAGCGGAAATGCCAACGGAACGATAGATGAACTGGAACTTTGAGTTGGATCTTCTTTGTAAAGATTGATCCCTAAAATCAATTCAAGCGACAAGAAGAACAGAATGAATGAACCTGCTATGGCAAATGAGTTGATGTCTATACCAATCAAGCTTAAAATTTCTTCACCCAAATAAAGAAACATAATCATGATAAGTAATGAAACAATGCTGGCCTTTTCAGACTGAATGTGCCCAGATTTTTGCCTCAACTGGATGATGATCGGAATAGAACCAATGATATCTATTACCGCGAATAAAATCATAGAAGCCGTACTAATTTCCTTAATATCAAACATATAATACTTGTTTTTCCTCTTTTATTTGAGGGCGCGAAAGTAGATGGATTTATGCCGAAACCAATGTTTTGTATACTTGAAAAGGTTAATAATATGTTAGCATTTTTCAATGCCATATTTATACCCATCAACGTCTGCATTTATTCGACAATTGGTATTATTGACAACTGCAAATGATAAACTCACTTTCTACAACATATCATACCAAGCTGAAAATTTGGTTTTCGGCATTCATGCTGGTTTTGGCTTGTGGTTTTTTCGCGGATACCAACGCACAACAATTGCCCAATAAAATCACTTTCAAATCAACCTTTTTGAATTATAAGCTTTACCAGGGTGATGTGTATATTGGCAGAGAACGCGCAAGAGCGCTCATGCTTAATTGTAATCCTCATCTTGAAAAATTCAACACAGGGAATCAAGTATTGAGTGTTTCCACCATGTTTCAACTGGTGAGTTTGGTTTGCCTAACGGGTTATGCTACACAGCGTGCTTTTAGCGAAAATGCTAATCCTGAATTATTGGTTGCAGGCGTTGCCATTATGGTAGCTGGAGTAGCCATAAACATCAGTGCAAAACGGCAAATAGCTGTTGCAGTTGGCAATTACAATATCAAGTGTGCAAAAGATTAATCTGCCGAGGGATTAAGACTTAGCCATAATCGCTTCAATTTCGGCAATGGTTTTGGGTGCACTGTCTGACAACACTTTTGCAGCGCCTGAGGTAATCAAAATATCATCTTCAATTCGTACGAAAATGCCCCACCATTTTGGATCGCAAGGGGAACCTTTTGGAATGTAAATTCCGGGTTCAACCGTCATTACATCGCCTGGAGCAAGCGAAGAATAAACACCTGCATCGTGCACATCGAGTCCTAAGTAGTGCGATGTTCCGTGGATGAAATACTTTCCAATATCTCCCCATTCGGTAATGATTCCAAGTTTGATTAATCCTTTACCAATAGTGCGATAAGCTTCTTCGTGCGGTGTCCAAAATTTGTAACCTGGCGTAGCATATCGAATCGCCACCGTTTGAGCATCAAGTACTACTTGATACACTGCTGCTTGTTCTGGACTAAACTTGCCAGAAACTGGAACCGTTCTAGTAACATCAGCACTGTATCCTTCATACTGCGCACCAATGTCCATGATCACCAAATCACCAGGAATCAAAATAGCTTCGTTGGCCGTGTAATGCATAATTGAACCATTATCTCCACTTGCTACAATGGTTGGAAAAGCCTCTCCATCGGCACCTAAAGCACGAAAGGTGTAATTGATCAAGGCTTCGACCTGATACTCCGTCATGCCGCCTTTTATCTGTCTAAAAGCATTGAGCTGAGCTTGACAAGTGATGTCTACCGCACGCTGAATCATTACTACCTCTTCTGCTGTTTTCTTTTGACGCAAATAAGCAAACAAGTCTTCTGTTTCATTCACCAGCGCCTTTTTCGATGCTCGGTTCAGCTTTGCATCAAAGTGATAAACCATGCTCTTTAAATCACCAGGATGCTCTTTGTCATCGCGCTCAATATGCTGATGCTGATTGCTGTATACCGTTTTAATTTCTTCCCAAGGAAAGCTCATCGTTTTGAAATCTACATTCGGCAAAATCATTTGAATTTTGCTCAATTCTTTGGCGTCTTCTGTGTTGAGCATTTTACCTGTCCACTGCTCTTTTTTATCGTTCTTTTCCTCAATAAAAAGCACTTCACGCAGCCATTGCTCGCCTATGCGAATGGGATTTTTGAAAAGAATCATCATGGCATTCGGCTCACGAATACCTGTGAAATAATAAAAGTCTGGATCTTGATGGTAGCGAAAATCAATATCGTTTGACTTACTTTTTTGAGGCGCAGAAAACAAGACAACCATAGCGCTATCAGGCAGCGTATCGCGAAGGCGCTCGCGGTTATTGTAAAAGAAGTCTGCACTTAGCTCATCATCAATTTGAGGTAAGTCTTTTAGATGAAATTCCGGAGCTGAAAAATCGATGGTTTGACCAATACCTTGAGCTTGTGCAAGATTGGAGAAACTGATGAGAATGAGGGGTAAAACAGTGCTTCGCATAAAGGCAAAGCAACTGCTTAAAAGCGCGTCAATTCTAATGACAGAGCACATTTATAAACAAGCGAATCTGAATTGAATTGGAAACGAATGGAAACAAAAAAAGGCCGTTTCGAATGACGAAACAGCCTTGCTTTATATTTTCTAAGGATTAAGCTAAAAAGCCTTGTGCTTTAGCATCTTTCAGACAAGCTGCAATTCCTTTTTTGTTGATATTTCTGATACCAGCAGCGCTAACAGTAAGTGATACCCACTCTTCTGTTTCTGGAACGTAAAATTTCTTCTTTTGAAGATTTACGTGAAATCTTCTTTTCGTTTTAGCATTAGAGTGAGAAACGTGGTTTCCTGTCTGTGCTGTCTTTCCTGTAATCTGACAAATTCTCATGGCCTTACTTTTACCTTCACAAATTGGGGTGCAAATATAAGTCAATTATTATTTCTTAAAAGCACATCTTCTAAAGAAAGTTTATTTTCTCTCATAACTTCCTTTCTTACAAGTTGTAAAGCTTGCAAAGCTGTGCGTCTAATGTTGCGTTCACGATGATTTCCCATCATAAACTTGAGTGCATAAGTGCGTGATGGCGATGCAATTCCGATCCAAACCGTACCTACTGGTTTTTCATCTGTGCCGCCATTTGGGCCAGCCACGCCTGTGGTTGAAACAGCAAAATCTGTTTGCAACAATTTACGCGCTCCGTCTGCCATTTGTATAGCCACTTCTTCGCTCACAGCGCCTAGTTTATCAATGGTGTTTCCTGCCACGCCAAGCACATTCACCTTTGCATCGTTGGCATAGGTCAAAGCCGAGCCTTTGTAATAGGCGCTTGAACCCGAAACACTGGTAATCATGTGCGCAAGATACCCGCCCGTGCAGCTTTCAGCAGTTGCAATGGTTTGATCACAGCTTGCCAAAATTCGACCGACTACTTGTTCTAATTTTTCATCATCAAAACCGTACACGAAGTCAGAAATAAGCGGAAGCAATTCGTCTACTTTTTGCTGCATGATTTGATCAATGGCAGCATTCGTGGTTTCGTAGCCTGAAATGCGCAAGCGAACCAATCCGTATGACGGCAAGTAGGCCAACTTCAAGTCAAATTCCTTCAAGGATTCTTCCCACGGTGTAATAATTTCCATGAGCGAGCTTTCGCCTATGCCCTGCGTCATAATGGTTTTGTGAACGATTTTAGAAAGCGACATGCGCTCTACAATTTTCGGCACTGCATAATCTGCAAAAATGGCCTTCATTTCATAAGGTACACCTGGCATTGAAATAAAAACAGTGCTTCCCTTTTTGAACCACATGCCAGGCGCAGAACCATGCTCGTTGGTCAGTATTTCGCACACTGATGGAACTTTTGCTTGATCTAAGTTTACTGCGGGCATAGGAATTCCGCGTGAAGCGAAATGGTGCTTTACACGAGCCAAAACTACTTCGTCAATCTTCCAATCACTTTCAAACCAATCTGCCAAAGCTGCTTTGGTAATATCGTCTTTGGTTGGACCAAGTCCACCAGTCATCAGCACTAAATCTACTTGATCAAGCGATTCGTCAAGCGCTTTATGAATGGCTTCTTGCGTATCTGAAATGCTATAAATGCTATGCACTCTAACTCCTAAAGCGTTGAGTTGCGCTGCTAACCACGCAGAATTTGTGTCAATAATTTGACCGATTAAAATTTCGTCACCGATGGTTACAATCCTTGCTTTCATTGGGGGTAAAACTATCCAATTTGTTATAGGTTTGGCAACTCAAATTATTAACGATGAATCCACAAGAAAGTGAACTAGTACTAAACCCTGACGGAAGCGTATATCATTTAAGCTTAAAGGCTGAAAATATTGCAGATAATGTGATTTTGGTTGGCGATCCCGGACGCGTTGAAACCATTAGTTCGTTTTTTGATAGCATTGAATGCAAAATTCACAACCGAGAATTTGTCACACATACTGGCACCTACAAAGGCAAGCGAATCACTGCACTGGCTACGGGAATTGGAACCGACAATATTGATATTGTAGTAAATGAGCTGGATGCTGCGGTGAATATCAATCCAAAAACCAGAGAAACAAACCCCACTTTGAGGTCACTCAATTTGGTGCGACTTGGCACATGCGGTGCGCTCCAAAAAGAATTAGAGCCCGATTCTATTGTCATCACCGAATACTCGATTGGATTGGATGGTGTAAAGCACTTTTATGATATTGAAGAAAGTGATGCTGAACGATTAATGCGCATTTCGTTTGAAGGATTCATGGAACTTGACGAAACCATCAATTCGCC
>JANRBI010000102.1 GCA_030727625.1 Salibacteraceae bacterium | reverse complement strand
TTGTAACAGTAACGGATGGCGGAGTTTGTTTCGCTCTGGATACAGTAACTATTACTGCTCCAACACAAATCACTGCAACGGATGTTTCCAATATTTCTCCTACATGTCCTGGAGGAACAAACGGATCTGCTGAAATACTTGCTGCTGGTGGCACACCAAACTATACTTATGAATGGCCTAGTGGAACTATCGGAGCATTAGAAACAGGTTTGTCTGATGGAATTTATCCTGTGACTATCACAGATAATAATGGCTGTGAGCTAGTGTATGTTGTGACGATTACAGATCCTGCAGCTATTAGCATTGCGGTATCAAATGCTACCAACACAGGCTGTGGTGTTTGCGCTGGTGGTGCAACACTTACTATTACAAATGGAACTGCTCCTTATGATTACTTATGGGCAAATGGCGAAACATCAAACATTGCAATCGCCTTGTGTGCTGGTGCAAATGGTGTAACAGTTACAGATTTTAATAACTGTACTGCTTCTACTTCGGTTAATATCAATAGCGATGGTGCCGACACAGTAATTGCTGGTTCGTTTGATGCGCTTTGCTTCGGTGAGCCTTCTGGAACTGCTTTCGGAACTTATACTTGTCCTGGTGGAGGATGCTCTATTGCTTGGTTTGATATACCTGCTGGAAACAACGTTGGCAATGGTGATACTTTGTTCAATGTAAGCGCAGGTTCGTATATCGCCCAATTGACAAATGGTTCTGGCTGCGTATTCTCAGACACTGCAACTGTTGGCCAACCAACTGCTGTAGATGGAAGTTTAGTTGTTTCAACAGATGCAAATTGCTTTGGCGGATCAGATGGATCTGCTACAGTTGCTGCCATTGGTGGAACAATTGTAATAGGCGGTTATCAATATGCATGGGATAATGGCGAGCTTGGAGCTACAGCGGTGGCTTTATCTGCTGGCCTTCATGTGGTAACTATTTCTGATGATAACGGATGTCAAGATACTGTTCAAGTAACTATCGGTCAACCAGCAACTGGATTGTCAGTGGTGGCTTCGGTGGTGCAAGATGTTCTTTGTAATGGAGGTAGCGATGGCGAAGTGGATGCACTTGCATCAGGTGGTTCAGGAATTTATAACTATCAATGGAATGGAGCATTGATTGGTGCCAACCAAACAAATCTTTCTGCTGGCACATACATAGTAATTGTGGATGATGGCGGTATTTGTTTTGCTTCGGATACTGTTACAGTGATTGAACCAACTCCAATTGTTATCGCAATTGATTCTACAAATAGCCCAACCTGTCCAGCAGGAAATGATGGTAATGCTGGTGTCATTGCAACTGGCGGCACAGCTCCTTATAACTATGCCTGGTCTAATGGAAACACAGGTCAGGTAGCAACAGGTCTTGCTGCAGGAACGTATGATGTTACCGTTTCTGATTTCAACAACTGTACTTCAATACAATCGGTTACGATATTTGATCCAGCTGGAATAGTGGTTGATTCAATCACAGGAATTTCTAATTCTACCTGTACAGTATGTGATGGATCGGCTACTGTAAACGTATCAGGTGGAACAGCGCCTTACGCATTCGCTTGGTCTAACTTAGGTTCAGGTCAAACAAACACTTCGCTTTGTGGAGGTGTAAACTTTGTAACCATCACGGATGCTAATTTGTGTCAGATAGTTGAGCAAATAAATGTTTTGGACAACGGTGCTGATACCATTACGGCCGACAGCATTGATGCTTCATGTGGAGCTTGTGATGGTCTCGCAATTGCAACTTATGATGAAATAAATGGTACAGGTCCGTTCTCAGTTTATTGGACCAATAGCCTTGGAGATACCATCGCACAAAATGTTGATACACTCACAAACTTATGTGCTGGTACATACACTGCTACTTTGGTGAATGGTTTAGGTTGTACTTGGGTAGATAATTCTACTGTAAATGCTCCAGATCTTATCGATCCTCAAGCTGCGTTTACAGATATTACTTGCTTCAACGCTTGCGATGCAACGGTTTCTGTAAATCCAATTGGTGGCTCAGGTTCATTTAGCTATGCTTGGGATAATGGTGCAGGAAACGTATCATCTCAATCCAATCTTTGTGCGGGAACTTACATAGTGACCATTACAGATGTTGCTGGATGCGATACGGTGGTAACATTCAACGTAACCGAGCCAGCTGAGATTTTGGCAAACGCAACAGTAGCTAATGCAAGCTGCGGTGGAACGTGTGACGGTTCTATATCAACCTCGCCAACTCCTAATTCAGGAACTTACACTTTTGATTGGAGTCCGATACCTGCGAATGGTAATGGATTTTCTTCAGCAACAGGTTTGTGTGCAGGCACTTATTTCTTAACCATAACAAATCAAAACGGATGTTTCACACTTGACACGTTCGTTATCACTGAACCAACACCAATCACGCTTGATAGCAGCGATGTAATCAATGCTTCTTGTGGTGATACAAATGGTGTAGCCTTTGTTCAAGCAATTGGCGGAACAGGAGCTTTAACGTACAATTGGAGTAATGGTGATACAGGTCAAACTGCCGATACATTGATGCTGGGCTTGTATGATGTTACTGTTTCTGATGCTGCAGGATGCTTTACGGTATTCGTGCTGCCAGTTTCAGAAGACAATGGCCCAACCATCAATATTGCTTCTATCAATGTTTCAGCAAATGGTGCAACTGATGGCGCTGCAACTGTAGTTGTGATTACTGCTCAAGGAAATACTACTTATGCTTGGAGCAATGGCGATACAAATCAAACGGCAGACACGCTAGCAGCAGGTTTTTATAGTGTTACAGTAACAGACACTGCAGGTTGTTCTGCAATTGATACGGTTACTATTACTGAACCAGCAGCTATTAATTTGAGCTTCGCTGTTACAGACATTACTTGTTCAGGTGGCGGATGTGACGGTGTTATAACGGCTACCGTACTTGGTGGTATTTCTCCTTACAACTTTGCTTGGAGTAATGGCGATACCACTTCAACCATTGATACGCTTTGTGCTGGAACTTATGTATTGACAGTAACAGATGCTAATGGTGCGATTATTATAGATTCTGTTGAGTTGAATGACCCAACACCGTTTACCATTACTCCGGCTATAGTCGATGCTACATGTAATGGTTCTTGTGACGGTAGCGTTGCTTTAACAGTAATAGGTGGTTCTGGAAACTATGATTACTTATGGAGTAATGGAGACACAACAAATATGGTGATGAATCTATGCGCAGGTCAGTATTCTGTTACGGTTACAGATACTACAGGCTGTCTTGATACCTTATCAGTTACAATTGGCGAACCTGCAGCTATCACTGTGAGTGTTATCAGTATTGTAGAGCCAACTTGTCCGGTTACAACACCAGACGGATCTATTGAAGTTGCTGCCGCAGGCGGTAATGGTGGTCCTTACGCTTACCAATGGTTAGATGATCAATTAAATCTTTTAGCTGGTCAATCTTCAAATATTGCCACTGGCTTAACAGCAGGTATTTACAATGTTGCAGTAGTTGATCAAAGCACTGGTTGTGCTGATACCACGTTCATTATTTTGAACAACGACAATGCAGCTGATATTGCACTCGACTCTATCAACCAAGTTTCTTGCTTCGGTGCTTGTGATGGTGAAATTTTCACAACCATAACTAATGGAACTGCTCCATACAATATTCTATGGTCTTCAGGTGGAACGCTTGACGATGAATTCAATGTGTGTGCAGGTAACGATACACTCATAGTACTTGATGCTGCTGGCTGTCGTTCATCAGCTATTTATGAGTTGACTGAGCCTGAGCAATTAGGTCTTGATGTAGTTGATATTGTTTCAGTAGCTTGTGGTAACACGTGTGATGGAGTAATAGAAGTGACTATGCAAGGTGGAACAGCTCCTTACACGTATGCTTGGAGCACTGGTGCTTCGGGTGACAGTATTGGTGATTTGTGCTCAGGAACTTATGGACTCACAGTTACCGATTCTAACGGATGTGTGTTTAGCACAAACATCAATGTTGGTGGTCCAGAACCAATTGTGATTGCACTTGATTCAATTGATGCCGCAACGTGCAGCAATACTGGCGATGGTGCAGTTTACGTAACCGTTTCTGGTGGAGCAGCGCCTTATTTCTACCAATGGACAGATGCTAACCTGGATGTGATTACCACACAAGATTTAGTAAATGTTCAAGCAGGAACTTACATCTTGTATCTCGAAGATGCTATTGGTTGTTTGATTACTGACACATTCGAAATTGGCTCTGTTTACGAAATAGAAGTTACAGCTCAGGCTGATACTACTGTTTGTCCTGATACTAGAGGAATTCTGGTAAGTGGAACGTTCACAGGTGGTGGTGGAACACGATGGTTGTCGGCTTCGGGTATTATTCTCGATAATGGAGTGCAAACTTTTGTAGATGCTACACAAGACACCAACATGTTTGTGTTTGAAGGCACTAACAACCTTTGTGTAAGCCGCGATACCATGTATGTGTATCAAAGCGCTGGACCAGGTTTAGACGCTGGGCCAAACAAAGTGATTGAGCCAGGAGAAAGTGTTGTCATAGGTGGTGATCCTACTTCTGCAGCTGGTTCTGCGGTTACATGGTCTGTTCCAAATGATGATATCTCAAGTGTTACAGATGCTAATCCTACTGTATATCCACTTCAAACCAAGGTATTCTATGTTACAGCAACGGATGTAGAAGGTTGTTTTGGAATGGATAGCGTAATCATCACGGTTGAAAGATTGATTGATCCAGTTGGTGGTTTCTCTCCAAATGGTGATGGTGTGAATGACGACTTCTTCATCGATAAGATTTGGAACTATCCTAATGCGATCGTTCAAATTGTTAACCGATGGGGTAATCCAATCTTTACATCAAGCCCTGGATATACAACACCTTGGAACGGTACGTTCAACGGCAATGCATTGCCACACGGAACATACTATTATGTGATTGACTTGAAAGACGCTAATGTGCCTGACCCAATCACCGGACCAGTTACTCTTCTTAAATAATCATTGAAAAATTAAGCAATGAAAAAGCTCATAATTATAACGGCAATCTTAGCTTTTGGCATTTCGGCCAAAAGCCAGCAGTTAGAACAATGGACACAATTTTACTTGAATGAGTATGTTGTGAATCCAGCTACTGCAGGTAGTGACGAATACTTCAATGCCTTTGCTCAATACCGCGACCAATGGGTGGGTATGGTAGATGCACCGCGCACATCTTACATTAGTGTAGATGGCCCAATTATCAATAAGAAAATGGGTATTGGTGGATCAATTATCAGTGATGTGGTTGGCTATGTTCGTAAAACAGAGTTCATGGCATCCTATGCCTACCACTTAAAACTTAGCGACAAATACAAGTTGAGTTTTTCGTTGAGTGCAGGTGTTGCTCAGCTAGCGGTAGATGCAGGTAAAATTGAATTGCAAAGAAGTAATGACATTGCCTTATCAAACAATTGGAGTTCTGTTTGGATTCCAGACTTTGGAGCTTCAACCCGTTTTCAGGCTGAAAACTGGCATGTTGGTTTGTATGTTCCTCAGATTGCAAATTTGAAGGCGCAATACTTCGCTGATTATGATCAAACCAGTAACTTCCAAAACAGACACTTTTACCTGACTGCAGGTTACAAGTATGATATTGGTAGTTCTGATTTTGCGGTAGAAGGAAATTTCCTTGGTAGATATGTTGATCCGTTAGACGCTTTTGACTTTCAAGTACGCGGGATATATAAAGACATGATTTGGGTTGGCGCGCTTTATCGCACAAGTCTCATCTCAGCGCAAGATCCATTAGCTGTTGGAATGATGGCTGGTTATTCTTTTGCAAACAATCTAACCATTGGTTATTCTTATGATCTGCCATTAAATTTTTCGAGTGCTTCATACAGCACACACGAAGTAGTTCTTGGAATAAAGTTTAGCAAGAAAAATAAGAAGCCACTCGTAGGCGCTGAATAAGAATTTAGATTCAATACACATGAAACCTCCTTTGTCTTTTTTAGATAAAGGGGGTTTTTAGTTATAAATAAGGTATTGCTTCCATGTTAAAACCATGCTCGGCATAGTAAGTCAAACATTTTGGTAAGGCATTTTTGAGTCGTGGCCAAGCTTTTTCACTGTCGTGAAAAACAATGATGGATCCTGATTTCACCTTTCTTGTTGCAAAATTCACACACTCATCGGCAGTGTATTTCGGATCAAAGTCTGCACTCAAATCGCTCCACATGATTAAATCATACTCGTGCTTCAGGTGTTTGGCTTGCGAACGCGTAATTTGACCGTAAGGAGGCCTTAGAAGCCGAGTATCGACTGTTTCTTTGCAAAGCGCAATGTTGTCAAAATAAGTAGCGTTGTCCGTTTTCCAGCCGCTTAAATGATTTTGGGTATGATTGCCAACACTGTGGCCAGCATTTATTAGGTCAAGCGCAATTTTAGGATAGGTTTCAGCATTTTCGCCTACCAAGAAAAAAGTTGCTTTAGCATTGAATAATGCCAGCTGTTCCATTACCCAAGGTGTAATTTCAGGGTGAGGACCATCATCAAAAGTCACGTAAATTGCATTCCGATCATTTTTCAAATCAAAAAACAAGTCTCTACCTAAAGGCTTTATGATATCGGGAAAATGTTTTGAATACAAATTCGAAAAAGTTTGATTGCAAAAATGAAATCTTTTTTACATTTGCGCTCCTTTTAAAAAGGATGCCCCATCGTCTAATTGGCAGGACAGCGGTTTTTGGTACCGTATGTCTAGGT
>JANRBI010000101.1 GCA_030727625.1 Salibacteraceae bacterium | reverse complement strand
CTGAGTTTTCACGGTTCTAACTATATTTTAACCGAAGCCCTGAACGCCATTTTAGAAGCTGGCGCAACCATGGCCGAGCCGGGCGAATTTACCCAACGTGCTTTCCTTAACGGAAAAATGGACTTGAGCCAAGCCGAAGCCGTTGCCGATTTAATTGCAAGCGAATCAAACGCTGAACACCGCCTAGCCATGCACCAAATGCGTGGTGGATTTTCGGCCGAAATAGCCAAGCTGCGCGAAGAGTTGATCCATTTTGCTAGCTTGATAGAACTAGAATTGGACTTTGGCGAAGAAGATGTGGAATTTGCCAATCGAGAAGATTTGGTGCAACTGATTGAGAAAATTCGCGCTTACTTAAAGCGGTTGATGGAGAGTTTCCGCTATGGAAATGCGGTGAAAAATGGCGTGCCTGTGGCCATTATTGGCAAACCAAATGCTGGCAAAAGCACCTTGCTCAACGCCTTACTGAATGACGACCGAGCCATTGTTTCTGAAATAGCTGGAACCACGCGCGATGCCATTGAAGATGTAGCAGTCATAGAAGGCATTCGATTCCGATTTATTGACACGGCTGGCATAAGAGAAACCACCGATACCATTGAAGCCATTGGCGTGCAAAAAAGCCTGGAGAAAATGAAAAGCGCGGCCATTGTGCTTTACCTCTACGATTTGAAAGACGATGCTGCCGAACACCAGCAAACGCTGAATAAACTGATGGCGGAATTTAACAGTCGCCAAACTACGTTTGTGGCTATTGGAAACAAAGCTGATCAAGTAGCACAAGTAAATCTCACACCTTTTGAAAGCTCCAACGGCAGCCTCACTCCTATTGCCATTTCTGCCAAAACCAACGAAGGCGTTGATACCTTAAGCAAAGCCTTGGTTGCGGCCATTAATTCGGGCACGGTAACTACTGGCGATGTAGTGGTAACCAACACACGCCACCTCAATGCATTGCGCCTTACCGACAAAGCACTTGACGCAGCTTTAAACGGCATTCAATCTGGCCTTTCGGGCGATTTCGTTGCATCAGACATTCGCGAAGCGCTTCACCAGCTCGGTAGCATTACCGGTCAAATTACTACCGAAGATTTGCTTGGGAATATTTTTGGAAAGTTTTGTATTGGGAAATAAATCAGCTATCTAATAGATGCACAGCACTTGTTGATTCTTTTTAGCTAGAATAGCTTCTCGTCCATTGATTTTCAATAGGGAGTGCACGTAATTTTTTCTCCGATTTTGTTATTCTAAATGGGCCATTCATTTCATTTGCACTTATGTTTTTAATACGAAAAATTGGGAAGCTTTTTACTGATTGGGTTCAGTCTGTCATCGATTTTTTCTATCCACCGTTCAGCAAATTCATG
>JANRBI010000100.1:5359-6793 GCA_030727625.1 Salibacteraceae bacterium | reverse complement strand
AGTGAAATGAAGGTGGCTTTTGTACATGATTGGTTTACGATTCCTGCGGGTGCCGAAAAGGTGGCGCGCGAGATCATTGACGTGATTCAACCTCATGGTGTTTTTGCGCTTTTTAGTTTTATGCCATTTATTGATTTACAACAAATTACGCAAGGGCGTGGCGTGAAAACGAGCTTTTTACAACAAGTACCAAAGGCAGATTTGCATTACCGCTATTTGTTGCCCTTTTACCCGAAGGCGGTGCAATCGCTTGATTTATCGGGATATGACATTATTATTTCTTCAAGTTGGATGGCGGCCAAAGGCGTGAAAAAGCTGCCGAACCAAATTCATATTTGTTATTGCCACACTCCGATGCGCATGGCTTGGGGACTTGAAACGGTGTATTTGGAGAAATACGGATTGGAAAAGGGTTGGAAAAATTGGTTCGCGAAATTGATAATCAAACGACTGCGCAAATGGGACCAAAAGAATGCTCAAAATGTGGATCATTTTGTGGCGAATTCGAAGTTTGTTGCAGAACGCATTAAAACGGCTTACGACCGAAAAAGCAGTGTGATTTATCCACCTATTGACACTCAAAAATTTAGACTTCATGAGCAAAAGCGCGATTACTATTTCTGCGCTGCTCGTTTTGTAGATTATAAAAACATTGACCTAATCATTGATGCTTTCGCGAAATTGCCAAAACATAAATTGGTGATTGCAGGCCAAGGGCCGCTTGAGAAAGCGCTGCGAAAAAGGGCGACAGATAATGTGCGATTTATTGGTTGGGTAGACGATAGCACGTTAGTGTATTACATGCAGCGCGCTAAGGCGTTTATCAATGCTTCGGTAGAAGATTTTGGTATTGCTGGTCTTGAAGCGCAAAGCTGCGGCACGCCTGTGATTGCGCTGAATGCAGGCGGATATACGGAAACGGTGGTGGAAGGAAAAACGGGGATGTTTTTTCACCGAGAACACCCCGAAGCGTTGGCCGATGCGGTGCTGCGATTTGAACAACATGAATTTGACCCGTATGTGGTGCGTAAAAACGCGAAACGTTTTGAAAATGAAGTGTTTCGTGAACGCATGCTCAACTTCTTTCTAGACAAAGCTTTTCAGCGTGAACAAGCCGTGGTTTAATACTATCGAAAAACTGCTACTAACTGTTTTAAGCAGTTTTGTACTGCTGCCAAACGGAGTTTCGAGCATCGCTTTGATTTCACTTTTACTCGTCTCGATTTTAAGAAGACCACAAAGCATTTTGCCAAAAGCGGGCGAATGGGCGCATTTCACGCTGCCTTTTTTGATGCTAGTGGCATGGACACTCAGCGGATTTGCCAAAGATGGCGGCCGAGAAATACAACTTTGGTTGAGCTGGATTGCAGCCTTTTTCTACTTCAAAAGCAGTCCGTTTAAGGCTTGGTTTAAGGATAGTTTTAAATGGATTTC
>JANRBI010000100.1:3080-5259 GCA_030727625.1 Salibacteraceae bacterium | reverse complement strand
TACTTTTTGCTGAATCTATTGACAGAAAATTACCTGAACCGCCAGTTTGGAATGATGCTGGGTGCTTTTATGCTTTTTGGATTGATGGAGAAAAGTGTCACTAACTCTTCAGCTGAAACTCCTGAACAACACTGACCCAAATCAACACTGAATTAGAATTTGATATTCAGCTATTAATGGTCTGAATTTTATCCGAAGCAATAAATCTTTTTTGGCAGAAATTGACTTGACACATTAGGTTGTGTAACCCTTGTCACCTTGGTTTGCAAAAGCTAAAACGAAATTTGTACCATCAAAATCACAACAGGGTATGGAAACTGAAAAGAAAGAAACATTCAACGATATCATCAACTCGGGCCAAACTGTGTTGGTAGACTTTTTTGCAGAATGGTGTGGTCCATGTAAAATGATGCAACCCATTTTAAAAGAACTAAGCGGAATGGTTGCTGAAGATGTGCGCATTATTAAGATTGATGTAGACAGAAATCCGATGGTGTCATCTGCCTTTCAAATACGCGGTGTACCTACACTTATGATTTTCAAAAACGGACAAGTGAAATGGCGACAAAGTGGTGTATTGAGAGCACCCGAATTGAAAAGGATTTTGGAAGGAATTGCTTAGCCCAACGAACGCAAAAAATAGACTTTGTGACCTCTGTTACAAAGCACTAAAAACGAGCGTTCTACATTGGCTGCAAACAAACCAAACCTATATTCGAAATGAAATCACACTACGAAGTTCTAATCATTGGTGGCGGCACAGCTGGCATCATGACAGCAGCACAACTCAGAAACGCTGACTCTAAAATTGACATCGGAATCATTGAACCATCAGAAGATCATTACTATCAGGCTGCATGGACATTGGTTGGCGCTGGCACTTATGATTACAACGAAACGCGCAGAAACGAGAAAGACCTGATTCCAGCAGGAACAGACTGGATCAAAGATTTTGCAGAAGGATTTGACCCAGAAAACAATTCGGTTGAAACTAGAAACAGCGGAAAAATCACGTACGACTATCTGATTGTTGCTCCTGGAATTCAGTACGACCTTGACGGAATAAAAGGTTTGCGAGAAGCATTGAATACAGATGCAGTTGTAAGCAATTACTTAGATCCAAACAAAACTTGGAAAGCGATAAAAGGCTTGAAAAAAGGAAATGCAGTTTTCACACAACCAACCACACCGATCAAATGCGGTGGGGCACCACAAAAAATAGCCTATTTAGCTGCAGATCACTTTCGTAAAACAGGAAAATCAAACGATGTAAATGTCATTTTCGCTTCACCTGGAGGTGTGATTTTTGGCGTGAAAGATTTTGCGGTAACCTTAATGAAAGTGATTGATAATTACGGCATTCATTTCAAACCGCATTATGCTCCTGAAAGCATAGACTCGGTAAACAAAACCATCACCTACCACTACACCCAAGCGGGCGAAAACGGATGCGTGATCAATGAAAACAACGCAATAGGTGAGTCTATTAAAGGTGAAAGCCACATAACGATGCCCTATGATATCTTGCACTTGGCACCACCACAAAAAGCGCCTGATTTTGTCAGAAATTCACCGCTAGCTCATCAAGAAGGGCCGAGCAAAGGCTGGATGAATGTTGACATTAATACGCTTCAACACAAAACATATGAAAATGTATTCGGATTAGGTGATGTAGCAGCGTTGCCTACTGCCAAAACAGGAGCAGCAGTTAGAAAACAAGCCCCTGTGGTAACAGAAAACATTTTAGCCATGCGCAAATCAAACGCCCTAGGAAAAAGCCGTTACGAAGGTTATTCTTCTTGCCCACTTGTAACGGGTTATGGTAAAATGGTTTTGGCCGAATTTAAATACGATAATGTACGAGACAGCGATCCGTTGCTTTCGAAATTTGTAGATACTTCAAAAGAAAATTACAGCATGTGGTTGCTCAAAAAATATGGCTTGCCCTATTTGTATTGGAACCGCATGGTGAAAGGAAAAATGTAAAACTTAATGATAGAAAAACTTACTGCTAATATCAAAATTTGGGCAATGGCCAGCTTCACTTTGGGGCTGGCCCCTTTTGTGCCAGAACCTCATATTTGGGGAAAACTAAAGTGGATTGCCGGTGGCGCGGTAGGCATGGGACCAATGGATTGGTTTGATGTTTTATTACACGGCACTCCATGGATATTGCTCA
>JANRBI010000100.1:1191-2980 GCA_030727625.1 Salibacteraceae bacterium | reverse complement strand
GAAGGAATGATTGATGGCGCTGTTCAAATCAATATTTCGTCACCCGACTTTGAGAAAAAAATAGCTGAACTAGACAAGGCAGGTAAATACTTGGTGTATTGCCGCAGCGGTGGACGCAGCTCAAACGCTCAAAACGTGATGAAAAGTAAAGGTTTCACTACCGTTTACAATTTAGCAGGCGGCTACATGAACTGGCCAGCCAAATAATTGTTATTAAAGAATATGGAGAAGTACTGGAAAATATGTGTTGATTCTTTTACAGGATATTGGAATTACTTGTTTAACGAGGTTTCTCAACCTGGTATTCACAACTATTTCTATTGGCTTTTGGGCTTAAGTGTCTTGGTTTGGATCCTAGAATTGGCGTTGCCTTGGCGTAAAAATCAAAAAGCGATTCGCAAAGATTTTTGGCAAGACGGCTTCTACATGTTCTTTAATTTCTTCTTGTTTTCACTGATTGGTTTTAATGCCGTATCAAACATTGCCGTTGAGGCTTTTTCAGACTTCTTAGGCCTTTTTGGTATCACCAATTTAGTGGCCATTGAAATTCAATCTTGGCCCGCTTGGAGCAAGCTGCTTACCCTTTTTATCATAGCCGATTTTATTCAATGGAATACGCATCGGTTGCTTCATGCTGTGCCTTTTTTATGGGAATTTCACAAAGTTCATCATAGCGTGAAAGAAATGGGTTTTGCAGCACACTTGCGCTACCATTGGATGGAAAACATCGTTTATAAAACCATTCAATATCTGCCTTTGGCTATGATTGGCTTTGGAATTCAAGACTTTTTTGTGGTGCATATTTTTACGGTGGCCATTGGTCACTTAAATCACGCCAACGTAGGTTGGGATTATGGCCCATTAAAATACATTTTCAACAACCCGAAAATGCACATTTGGCATCATGCCAAAGAAATGCCAAGCACGCATCCAATGGGTATTAATTTTGGCATTTCGCTCAGTATCTGGGATTACCTTTTCAAAACCGCCTACATACCGCACAGCGGCAAAAACATTGAGTTGGGCTATGATGATGACAGCACGATGCCCGAAAGTTTTTTGGGACAAATAATTAGACCTTTTAAGGCCATTTTCTCGAAGTAGTAGCTTAATTTGCTCACTTCAAAAACGTCAAACAGATGAGCACTGAGATCAAAGAATTACTAAGCAATAGATTTAAATCTTTTGAACCCGCATTGGTTGATATTTTGGCCGAAATAGGCACTCTCAAAACCTTTGAAGAAGGAGATGAATTGATGCGTACTGGCCAGTATTTTAAGTCAACCATGCTGATTGTAGATGGCTTAGTAAAACTATACCGTGAAGGTGATGAAGGCGGTGAATTCTTTGTGTACTATATAGAACCAGGAAATGCATGCGCACTTTCCATGGTTTGTGCTTCGCAACAAAAAACATCGGAAGTGATGGCGCGTGCAATGACTCCTGCCAAAGCCATTATGGTGCCCATTGACAAAATGGACGAGTTGATGCTTCAATACAAATCATGGTATTATTTTGTGATTGAAACTTATCGCTCTCGTTTTGAAGAATTACTCACCGTAATTGATGCCATCGCATTCAAAGCCATGGACGAGCGCCTTGAATTTTACCTGCGCAAGCAAGCAGAAACAATGGGCTCGACATTATTAAATACTACACACCAGCAAATTGCTGACGACTTGAGCACGAGCCGCGAAGTGATTTCTCGTCTTTTGAAAAAAATGGAGCAGCGCCAGATGATCAGTTTACACAGAAATCAAATTGACTTGGCACCGATGGTGGAGTGAGG
>JANRBI010000100.1:0-1091 GCA_030727625.1 Salibacteraceae bacterium | reverse complement strand
AAAACTCCAACCTTTTTCCTTGTGCTTTGGTCTCGGCTTCGGGAAGAATTTCACAATTATCCCAAAGGCCTGTTTCTAAGGTTTTGGCATAAGATTCTACCAAACCATTTTTGCGCATTTCTGCTGCTGCGGTTTTATAATCGTACTCAAAACTGTGGATTCTAGCCGAACCATCTGGCAACATAATGGCATACCAAACACGCGTAGTGGCATCGTTTGCCGGCATACCAATTACACCTGCGTTTAACCAAGATTTCCCTTCTATTTCTTGTAAAAAAGGAATCCCGCAATGCCCTGCGATGATGATTTCTGAATGCGAATCGCGAAAGTTCTTTTCCTTGATTTTTTGAGCTGTACTCTCAAATATGAACTCGCTTGTTTTATGATATGAACCGTGTAAAATCGTGGCGCGCTTACCTCCTATCTCAAAAGAAAGGAACTCAGGCAATTGTTTCATCCATTCTAAACTTTGTGTGGCTAGTTTGCTTTGCGCAAATGGATACCACTGTCGTGAAAACATATCGCAACGGCTGCCGTCACTAAAATCACAACCGCAATCTTCTTCGCCATCGCGCAGCTGTAATTCAACATTACCGGCAATGCAATGTACGCCCCACTCTTTCAAAAACATCACAGATTCTTCAGGATTGGCGCAGTAGCCAACTACATCACCAGTGCAGAAAATTTGATTAGGTAAAAAACCTTCGAGTAAGGCTATCTCATGCATTTGTTCCAACGCTTGAAAATTGCTGTAGACTCCCCCAAAAATTAAAATTGGCTCATCTATCTTCCCTAAATCTTTCGTTCTATCCATTTCGTTTTATCCACTTTGGGATTAAAAAAAGTAAGAAACAAACCGCTGTGCCTATGATATTTACACTCAATAAAGCAGCGTATTTGCCTTCAGTGAAATTCCAATTATTTGGAAATAAATTTAATGCGAGTAAAACTCCAAAAGCGATTCCTCCGATTACCGATAAGACGAATGAAAGCTTCGGAACCTTCATTTTCCAAAGTAAAAAAGGTGGTGCTAAACCAATCACCATGGTTCCGCTAATGGTGGTTGCTGATAATATTTCTGCACTTAGAAA
>JANRBI010000099.1 GCA_030727625.1 Salibacteraceae bacterium | reverse complement strand
TGAGAATCCAAAGAACCCTTTTCTGAGTTTGATTTTCTTGTTCGAGGTTTGATAAGTGAAGGAGTTGGTTTTCCAGCATTTTCTCGTCTACTCCAGCTTGATAAATGATACTACTTTTTAATGTTTTATCCCGATCATTAGTTGCTGAAATCGAGTCTTTTATAGTTATATATCTTTTAAAATATACAAACGCTTTGAGACTATCTCCTTTTGCTTCTTCATAAAGGTAATTGAGTCGGGCTATATCCATTTCATAATGCTTAAGAAACAGTGGTGATTCTAAAGCATGAATTTTAAGAAGCATGGATTTTGCTTTTGTAAACTGATCGGTCTGTACGTAGCACTCTGTTAATTTCAATGCACTTAGCAGCTGGTTTTCTTTGTAAGTGTTGTGTGTAGTTATAACAGAGCTGGATTCGAAATCTTGACTAAGTAAAACAATAGCTTCTTCATATTTCCCTAAATTCATCAGTATTTGACCTTTGTTTCCAATAAAAAGACCTTCAATAAACCTATATTCTGTTGGACTAAAATCTACACCGATTTCATAATTCTTTTTAAGCATTGCTAGTGCTTGATCATAGTAAGAGAAGGCACTGTCAAGCTGGTTGCTATGTTCAAAATATACACCAAGTGAGTTTCGCAAGCTCATCTTCCAGTAGTCAAAATCTGTTGAATCGAGTTTTCGTATACTTTCTTTTATCAAGGAAATTGCTATGTCAAATTCTCCAAACTTGAAATACATCATCGAATCAAAGAATTCGGGAACATTTTTCTCCCAGTTGTCATTTGCCAGACTCCAATCAATCTCTCTATCGGCTTCCATTGCCTTATCCAAAGCTCCTAAGTCAGAGTAGCAAGATCTTAGCAGGATATTGGCCTTGAATTTTTGTACGGGTCTAGCATTTAGATCATTTTTTACTTCTGTACAGATTCGTATACAAGTTTCGAGATCTTTTGATCGTTCAAGGCTCTTGGCTAGCACTATTTTGTACCACAAAATATTCACTGTATCAGTAGCAAGAGCATAATCATGAAGTCTTTCTAGAAATTTCAAACCTATTTCTGGAAAGTCATTGCTTATTACTTCGTAAAATTGAACTTGTAGCTGAAATTGCTCCGCTTCATCCGCTTCTTCGATTAAATGAAGCAAGCTATCTTTTTGGCTTAAAGTATAAGTTTGTCCGTAAGATGACTGCGTTGCAATAGCGCAAAGCAAAAGTGTCAGTATGCAGATTATTCGAGAAATTTTGGGGCTCAATCTGTGTTTTTTAATTGGGTTCTTAGCAAATAGCCAAAGCAACGAATCACTACAAATGGCGCAGCGAAAATAATGCAATGCGCACCTTTTTTCATTGCTTTTGACAAACAAAAAAAGCCCTTCCACATTAGAAAAGGCCTCTGATAAATGCTAATGAGTCTAGCCTAAATAATCTTGTAATAATTTACTTCGGCTTGTATGACGTAATCTTCGAATTCCCTTTTCTTTTATTTGCCTTACTCGTTCTCGTGTCAAGTCATATTCTTCGCCTATTTCTTCTAGCGTCATAGGATGTTTACCCGTCAAACCATAGTAGAGTTTGATTACATCAGCTTCTCTGCTCGACAGCGTGGCCAGTGAACGCTCTATTTCTTTTCGTAAAGATTCATTTAAAAGATTAACCTCAGGTTGTGTATGATGCTCACCTTCAAGCAGGTCATACATATTCCGTTCTTCCGAATCATCCCCGAGCAATGGTGCATCCATTGAGATGTGATGGCGGCTATTTTTAATATTCTGCTTTATTTCCTTTTCAGGAAGTTCAAGTTCAATCGATAGTTCGTTTACGGTAGGCTCACGCTCAGATTCTTGCTCTAGCTTTGCGACAGCGCGGTTAATTTTATTGATGTTTCCAATCTTGTTAAGTGGTAGTCTTACGATACGTGCTTGATCTGCCAATGCTTGAAGAATACTTTGTCTAATCCACCAAACGGCATAGGATATAAACTTGAATCCTCGGGTTTCGTCAAATCGCTGTGCAGCTTTTATTAAGCCCAAGTTTCCTTCATTGATCAAATCTGGTAAGCTAAGCCCTTGGTTTTGATATTGCTTTGATACAGAAACTACAAATCGAAGATTTGCCTGCACCAATTTTGTAAGTGCATGTTGGTCGCCAAGCTTTATTCTTTGAGCTAGTTCAACCTCTTGTTCTGCGGTAATCAATACTTCACGTCCAATTTCGGTGAGGTATTTATCGAGTGAGGCGGTTTCTCGATTGGTAATTTGTTGTTGAATCTTTAACTGTCTCATAGCGAAGGTTTTTGACTTCACTAAGTAACGTTAAGAATTGGGTGAATAAAAAAAGGCGCTACTCAACTTGTGAATAGCGCCTTGTTGAAAGCCTTTTTTGTCTGAGGTTATTGAGCCGCAGGCTTCTGCTCAGGCTTTGGCATTAATACTTTTCTAGAAAGCCTTAACTTACCTGATTTAGCATCAATTTCAACCAATTTCACTTTTACTTGATCGCCTGTTTTAAGAACATCTTCTACATTTTCAATTCTCTTCCAATCAATTTCAGAGATATGCAGTAAACCTTCTTTACCAGGAAGTATTTCAACGAAAGCACCAAAAGCTACTACGTTTTTAACACGACCAGTATACTCAGTTCCTATTTCAGGCTTGGCAACAATTCCGTTGATCCAAGCTTTTGCTTTTTCCATTCCTTCAAGATTGTCGCAAGCAATTTCAACTATACCCTTGTTATCTACTTCAGTGATTGATATAGTGGTTAATGTCTTAGCTTGTATTTCTTGAATGATTTTTCCACCTGGGCCTATGATAGCACCAATTTGGTCTTTATCGATTACGATGGTTTCGATACGTGGAACATGTGGCTTGAAGTCAGCTCTTGGTTCGCTCATTGTTTTAAGCATTTCGCCCAAAATATGATGACGACCAGCTTTAGCTTGATCCAAAGCTTTTTCCATGATTTCGTAAGAAAGACCATCTACTTTAATGTCCATTTGACAAGCAGTAATACCGTCAGCAGTTCCTGTTACTTTGAAGTCCATATCACCTAAGTGATCTTCATCTCCAAGGATGTCAGAAAGAATGCTGAATTTACCGTCTTTGCCCATGATCAAGCCCATAGCGATGCCGCTTACTGGTTTCTTGATTTTGATACCGGCATCCATAAGTGCTAAGGTTCCAGCACAAACAGTAGCCATAGATGAAGAACCGTTAGATTCTAAAATCTCAGATACCACGCGAACAGTGTAAGGATTGTCTTCGCCCGTTGGAATCATTCCTTTAAGAGCTCTTAAAGCTAGGTTTCCGTGACCAATTTCTCTTCTTGAAACGCCTCTGATTGGACGAGCTTCGCCAGTAGAGTATGGAGGGAAATTGTAGTGAAGCATGAATTTCTCAGATCCTGTGATAAAAGCTCCATCAACCGTTTGTTGATCCAATTTTGTCCCAAGTGTTACTGTGGTCAAAGATTGTGTTTCACCTCTAGTGAAAACAGCAGATCCGTGAGTACCTGGTAAGTAATCCACTTCAGACCAAATAGGTCTAATTTCATCTAATTTTCTTCCGTCCAAACGTTGCGAATCATTCAAGATCATGTTTCGCATCGCTTCTTTTTCTACATCGTGAAAATACCTTCCGATCAAACCACCTTTTTCAGCAGCTTCTTCTTCAGATAATGTTCCGATATATTCATTTTTCACGGCTTTGAATGCGTCACTACGATCGTGCTTTGGCATTGCTGCTATAGCAACATGGTAGCATTTGTCGTAGCAGAAATCCATGATAGATTTCTTTAAGTCAGCATCGTTTTGCTCATGCTCGTATGTTCTCTTTACACCTGCTTTTTCTACTTGAGCAGCAAGATCGAGCTGTGCTTGGCACTGTAATTTAATTTCTTCGTGAGCAAATTTGATAGCGTCAAGCATTTCTTTTTCGCTCACTTCAGCCATTTCACCTTCTACCATCATGATGTTTTCTGCAGTAGCAGCAACCATGATATCCATATCGCAATCAGCCATTTGGCTAAGCTTAGGATTGATGACGAATTTACCATTGATGCGGCCAACTCTTACTTCAGAGGTTGGGCCATTGAAAGGGATGTTTGAAACAGCCAACGCAGCAGAGGCAGCTAAGCAAGCTAAAGCATCAGGTTGGGTGTCTTTATCCGATGATATCAGATTAACTACCATCTGAGTGTCAGCATGAAAATCATCTGGGAAAAGCGGACGAAGCGCTCTATCGATGAGTCTTGCAGTTAAAATTTCATTGTCAGTAGGTCTTGCTTCACGCTTAAAATAACCACCAGGGAATTTACCTGTAGCTGAATATTTTTCGCGATACTCAACCGTTAGTGGCAAAAAGTCGATACCTTCTTTGGCATCTTTATTTGCTACAACAGCAGCTAAAATCATGGTGTTTCCATGTCTTACTACCACAGATCCATCGGCTTGTTTGGCTAGTTTGCCAGTCTCGATGATGATCTCTTCTCCGTTTAACGAAGGAACTGTTTGTCTTTGTCCAATTAACATATATAAACGATAAGTTCAGATACGAAAAAAGGCAATTGTTATAATTGCCTTTTCCTTATCTGAATAGATTAAATTACTTTCTTAAGTTGAGCTCTTTAATGATACTTCTGTATCGCTCAATGTCCTTATTCTTCAAGTAGTCTAGAAGTGATCTTCTTTTTCCTACTAATTTGATAAGTGCCTGTTGTGTGTTGAAGTCTTTGCGGTTTTCTTTCAAATGCCCAGTTAAATGAGCAATTCTAAATGTGAAAAGTGCAATTTGCCCTTCAGCCGTTCCAGAATCACTTCCTGATTTGCCGTGAGTCTTGAATATCTCTTGTTTTTTTTCGCTAGTCAAATACATGCTTACGCTATCTTACTTATTAAGGGCGGCAAAGATAGTGATTTACCTCTGCCATCCAATTACTTATTTTAATTTTTAATGAGAGAAATAATTTGATGGATTTTATCCTTCAGATTTTTACGCTCAACAATGAAATCTAAGAAGCCGTGCTCAAGCACAAACTCCGCTGTTTGAAAGCCATCCGGCAAATCTTTGCCAATTGTTTCCTTTACTACACGTGGCCCAGCGAAACCGATTAAAGCTCCTGGTTCTGCAATATTAAAATCACCCAACATGGCAAATGAAGCTGTTACACCACCAGTGGTTGGGTCGGTAAGCAAGCTTATGTACGGAATTTTTTTCTCGGCCAATAAGTGAAGTTTCGCACTTGTTTTTGCCATTTGCATTAATGAAAAAGCTGCTTCCATCATTCTTGCTCCACCACTTTTACTGATCATAATGAATGGCATATTGTGCTCGATAGAGTAATCTATAGCTCTCGCTATTTTTTCGCCAACTACCGAACCCATACTTCCACCAATAAAGGCGAAATCCATACAAGCAATCACCACTTTTTTGCGATTAATAGCTCCGTACCCTGTTCTTACAGCGTCATGTAATCCAGTTTTCTTTATCGTTGACGCCAATCTATCACCATACTTTTTGGTGTCTTCAAAGTTTAATGGATCGCCAGAAATAATATAGGGATTCAACTCTGTGTAGCGATTATTATCAAACAAAACTTGAAAATACTTCAACGAGTTGATGCGTTCGTGATAGCCACACTTCTCGCAAGTCCACAAAGAACTAGCATGTTCTTCAGAACTTACAACATGGTTGCAATCGCGGCATTTATACCAAAGTCCTTCCGGAGTCTCTTTCTTTTCTTTGGTTGGGGTTCTAATACCCTCGGTCATTCTTTTAAACCAACCCATACTTGTCCCATTTTGGTTCAGCCTGCAAAGCTATATCAATTTATTTCAGAACAGAGCTTTTCTAAAATGGATATCCAATCCCAAGATTGAAGGTGAATTCTGGTTTCCAACTGGGCATAAGTGTTAAACCATTGGCAACCCGAGAAGTATTTGCTTCAGTTCTATATCGATTTGTCAAAGATTTTGGTTCAAAAATCCATTTTTCTCCTTCGGGCAAACTTGGATCTCTTACCTGAAGACCGCCATCTAATCTGAAAACAAAAAAGCCGAAATCAAAGCGAACTCCAGCACCAGGACCAATGGCTAATTCTTTGTAAAATGATTGAAACTGAAACTCAGCTCCAGGTCTTTGTGGGTCGTAATTTAATAGCCAAATATTACCAATGTCAGCAAAGAGAGCACCTTCAAGTTGTTTGATTATTTTGAATCGATATTCAAGGTTAACTTCTAATTTTAACTCACCTACCTGATCAATGCCATAAGTGGCCGTGTCTGCCAGCGATCCTGGTCCTAAACCACGAGCTTGCCATGCGCGCATGTCGTTTGCTCCACCTGCAAAGAAGCTGCGTTCGAATGGTAAGGTGTTCAAGTTTTTTAATGGTATTCCAATTCCTGCAATACCGCGATAAACAGATTTGCTCTCTGAATTAAGAATGTAATATTGGGTATAGTCAGCATCAAGTTTTATGTATTGAGAAAATGCAATACTGTCTATGATATAGCTATCTCTATCCTTATCATAAGTCATGTTAAATAGCGATGCTGCACCTCTCGCTAAATTTCCAGCAGACTCAAAATTGATCTTGTAGAGATGGTAGTTTTTTTCGTTGTCTGTGAAATCTTGAGTGGTGTAACTGTAAGAAATTCTGCCAGCAGGAATGATGTGGTTATTGTAAGAATTGATCAACAATGAATTTTGCGTCCGCAAGAGCTGTGCTTCAAAATCTGGGTCTTTTTGAAGTTCAATCACACTTAAATCAATTGGCGCAAAAATCAGTTGGTCTTTGGGTCTGATGCGCATGTTTATTTGATAAGCAAGGTTGAATAGTGTGCGATCATATTGAGGTCTTACTTGTCTGTCTGCGGAAGCACTAATGTTTGTTTTTGGTTCTTTAAACCAAGGCAAATCTTTTTTTCGTGGTCTGAAGAGAAAATCTGGAATGGTCAAAATTCCTTGAACCCCAACCTCGTATGTGTTGAATGGTGTGTTTCGAGTAATGAAATCTACATTTTCATTGCTGATGTTGCTGTTTGTTCGCTGAGCTTCAACACCACCATAAATCTTCAAATCAAATTGCTCGGCACCGTGAAAAATATTTCGGTTTTTATAATTCAAGCTGGTCGAAACTCCAAGGTTTCCAGATCTGTTTGTGCCCACACCTTCTAGCGTAAGCGCTTGTTTTGGTGCTTCTGTAAGATTGATTCTCAAATCTAGCAATCCATCTTCACCATCAGATTGCGTTGATTCATAGCGCAGATCGATAAACTTAAATGTACCCAATGAGCTTATTCTCTCGTAGGTGTAGTTCGTTTTGCTTTTGGAAAAATAGTCTCCCTTGTCTACAAAAATATTTCGCGATAAGCGAGTAGGGCGCACTGTGGGTTTGCTTTTAAAAAGATAAATGTAGTTGCGTTGTGTAATGGTATCAAAACCCACTTGATACTTGTCTGCACCACTAAAATTTTCGTTTATGATTACCTGATTGATGCGGTACTTTTTATGGTTGGATAGCACCAATGTATCTTGACCATCAATTGTGGTTTGATTTCTCAGGTTCCGATAACGGATGGAGACACTATAGTAATTTCCTGTTAAGTTAGTGTCGATATCAAACAGTACATGAATTTGATCAAAGGTGAAATAGCCTAGGTTTTTCATAATGTCTGTCACGCGAGATCTTTCTTCGTCAAAAAGATCTACCTGAAAACGATCTCCAGGTTTGAAAACAGGTTTTCTCAATTCATTTTCTTCCTTGTCGAGTATTTTTTGCAGTGATAAATCTTCCAAAGAATAATTGATTTGACGCAGCCTGTAAGCAGGGCCTGTTTCAATATTATAGGTGATTTTTACCTTTTTTTTCAGTTTTAGAGACTTAAAAATCACCCTTTTTCGTGCGTGTGTGTCTGCACTTACAATTCCATCGAAATAGCCATTGTTTTTGAGCAGCAGCTCCATTTGCTTGGTGCTTTGCTTGAGCAACACTGGTTGAAAAATTACAGGCGCTTCACCAACAGTGTTTCTTAAATAGTCATTTAATTTTTTCTCCTTTTTATGTGTTTCGGCAAAATTCCAAATGGTGAGATGAAATGCTAAAACACCAAGCAACTTTCTATTTGGCTTCTGCTTTACCACAGGTTCGAATTCGTCTTTTTTTAGTTCGGATTTTACTTTACTTGAATCATTGATTACAATTTTGTTTTTTACCACCAAAAATTCACCATCATTTACGTGACGGGTAGTTTTACAAGCCGAGAGTAATAAAATGAAAGCCGAGAAGATAATTATGAATGATCGCAGAGTGCTCAATGTGGGCGTTATCTTTGGCCCAAAGCTAATGCTTAGAATATTGCCAAGATTTTGATTTCGAAGAATGAAATAAAATTTGTGACTTCGCTTCATCGTAAAAAAGGACGCGAAGCTCACCATCTGTATATAGTAGAAGGAGTGAAGCTCCTCTCTGAGGCTGCACATTCAGGCGCAAAGGTGACCAAAATTTTCACAACAGACTCAAGTTACTTGTCCATGTTTGTTTCGCTTGAGTGCGAAAAAGTGGAAATCAGTAAAAAGGACATGGAGCGCATTACGGCCATGAATTCGGCTAGTCCACTTTTGGCTATCATCGAATATGAAAAAGGTTCATTTTCTATTGATGAGTTAAAGCAAAAACGCTTTTTGATGCTTGATGGTTTGCGTGATCCAGGAAACTTGGGTACGATAATAAGATCGTGTGAATGGTTTGGAATTACGGATATTGTAGCAAGTGAAGACACGGTAGATGTATTTAACAATAAAGTGATTCAATCTACAATGGGTAGTTTCTTTAGAGTGAATGTTCATTACACTGATTTGCGAATCTTTTTACAGGAATTTGCTCCATGGAAACTTGATTTCCCTGTATATGCAGCCGTGCTTGGTGGTGATAGCTTGAAAGAAACCTTGGTGAAGGAAAATTCGAAAGGATGTGTAGTTATCGGAAGCGAATCTCACGGAATTAGTGAAAACGTACAAAGCCTTTGCAGTCATAAAATCACCATTACGGGCAGTGGAAAGGCAGAATCTTTAAATGCCGCCATTTCAGCCTCCATTATATTATATGAATGGTTTAGCTAGCCTTCAAAATTGATGGCTATCATAAATATCTTAGAGTTTAGACCTGTAATTGGTCTTGAATAGATGGTATTGTCTTGAATTAAGACATTGTTCAAACCATAACAAAACTTGAATTCGGTTGAGAATTTGAAGTATTCTAAAAAGAAATCGAAACCAGCGCCTGTTTCGAGGTTGTAATTGTTTCGTCCCAGTTTTACGATGAATTCGCCTTTGTCATCTACTTGATTATTCACGCCTTCTTGTGACGCTAAGTCGATGCTATACCTACCACCAACCAAAACATAAGATGCGAAGTTGTTAACCCTTTTTGATCGGTATTTGAAGATTAAAGGAAAATCGAGGTATGTGGATTCTACCGTTCGGTCTATTACTTTATTAGCAACTCTGTTTCCTTCGTAAAAAGTGTATCTCAAAATACGTGAACTAAAAGCAATACCCGGAGTAAACCGCAAGCCCATGTATGGCCCAAGATGCAGTTCAGAAACTACATTCACATTAAATCCAGGTTGAGATAAAACTTCTAGTTTTATCAATGAATCTGACTTAGTTAAGTCAGGTTTGAGGGCGAAACCATTTGATCCACCACCAAGAGAAAACCCAAAGTGCAGTAATTTCTTATCAAAATTTGGGAGGTTATCTGGAATGTCTCTTTGGCTAAAGCCAGCAAAAACAAACGTGCAAAGCACAATCAGCGCTATGTATTTCTTCATCAGCATTGTTGAAGCAAATCAACGCAAGTTTAGGCTACTTTATTTCTCAGCCAAATAAATAGTTGCAATACCGAATGTGAGGCGGTATTCAGAAATGTTTTTGTAGCCCACTTCTTCTAGAAAAGCGATGAAATCTTTCCCTTCAGGAAACGCCTTTACCGATTCTGGTAAATAGGTGTAAGCTCTTCCATCTTTTGAAATAGTATTGCCAATGGTTGGCAAGATATACTTGAAATAGAAGTTGTAAAGCTGCTTCATCGGAAACATGCGAGGCTTCGAAAATTCTAGTACTGCCAGAGGATAGCCAGGTTTCAATACGCGTCTTATATCTCTTAATCCAGCGCTCAGGTTTTCAAAATTTCGAACACCAAAAGCCACTGTTACGGTTTCGAAATAGTCGTCTTCAAATTGTATGTTTTCGGCATCACCAAGTTGTAAATCAATGAGTTGGTTTAGCTTTTTACGCTTCATTTTTGCTTGACCCACAGAAAGCATTCCTGATGAAATATCAATACCTTTTATTTCATTTGGCTTTAAAGCCGAAAGCTCCACGGCAAAATCGCCTGTGCCAGTAGCTACGTCAAGGATGGTTTTTGGCTGATACTTACTTACCAACTTCACCGCTTTTTTGCGCCAAAGCTTATCGATATTAAGGCTGAGCAAATGGTTCAACATATCATAGTTTCCCGAAATGTTGTTAAACATCTGAGCTACTTGCTCTTTCTTACTGCCTTCTTCTGAATAAGGCTTTACTTTTTCTGCTGCGTTTTCTGCCATTAACCTACCATTATATGTTCTGTTGGATATGTGTAGTTGGTTGTTAAAATCTTCTTCGCGAAAGCGAAAATGATGGACAACGTTCCTAACCTACCTATGAACATCGAGAATATGAGTATTGTTTTGCCGCTGTCACTTAACATGCTTGTAATGCCTGTACTTAAACCGCATGTGCTGAAGGCAGATACTTCTTCAAAAAGTAAATCCATGAAGTTGCGGCCTTCAGTTGCTAGAATATGAGGTTCTGTAAGGCACAATAAATAAGTGCAAATGATCATGCCACCGCCAAAGGTTACGAGCACTGTGAGTGCCTTTAGCATGATGTCTGGGGTAATGGTTCGCCCCATTACTTCTACATTTTTCTTTCCTCGGATGATTGAGTATGCATTAATACAAATAAGCGCGAACGTTGACGTTTTGATACCACCGGCTGTACTGAACGTGTTTCCTCCAATAAACATTAAAATCACTAGCATCATGATGGTTGCCGTGCTCATTGAATGAACATCGGCTGTGTTTAAACCTGCCGAACGGGCAGAAATGGATTGGAACAATGCGGTAATATTTTTCTCCACAAAATTTTGCCCGACCAGGGTTGTGTCCCATTCTGCTAGTAGGTAGAGACCAGCTCCAATAATAATCAAGAGTATGTGAGTGCGAACTGCAAGGCGTGTGCTCACCTGGGGCTGTTTCCATGGATGTCTCAAGCGCTCGCGCATGAGCGATGGCGAAAACAAATCGAACATTACCGTAAAGCCAAAAGCTCCAAGTAAAATAAGCAATGCAACCACACAGTGCATTAAATATGAATGCCTTAAAAATTCGGCATACATACCATCAACCACCGTTGAGAATCCACCATTGTTAAATGCGGATATTGAATGAAATATCCCAAAGAATATTTTATCACCTTCGGTTTCGAAAGGCATTTCGGGTGTGATAAGTAAGTAGATTAATAGACCACCAACTAATTCGATAAACAAACTGATTGAGAATACTTTAATTAGCATTCCCTTTGCATTGTAAAAGGCGTCTTTCGTAATGAAATCTTCAATGATTTCGTCTTGTTTCACACCAAAACCTACCCGGTTTAGAAAAGCAGCTAAGTATGCGAAAGAGACAATATTCAGTCCACCGAGCTTCATTAGAAGCATGATCACGAACTGACCTTTATAAGTGAAGAAATTGGCGGTATCAACTGCTGCTAATCCGGTAACACAAGTAGCGCTCACAGAAGTGAATAGTGCATCGATAAAGCGCATAGAACCTTCAACAGTGGTCATTGCAGGCATCATGAGTAGGGCAGTACCCAGCCCGATAATTACCAAAAACGAAGAGATGAAAATGGTAGATGGGTGCAGCTTTATGTTTGAAATAAGATTGGTGTTGTCACTTAGTTCAAAGAAGACTACAATGAAAAGATAGAATTGAAGGAAAACCACAGAAAGGGCACCAGCGCTTGCCATTCCTAGGTTTTCGAATAGTGTTTGCAGTAATAATGTGTCAAAGAAATTCACTGAAATCCCTTCCACCAGAAGAATAAAAACCATCGATCCTTCAAACCAGTTCGTTTTCACGAATTGAACAGGAGAGAAATCGTAGAATATTTTTACGAAGTAGTGAAGGACATAAAATCCAAAAGAAAACTCTACCACTGCCTGCAGCATTCTATTGGTTTCAGCGTCAAAATTGAAGCCGTGTAATGTTAGTAAGCAACCAATCGAGATTAAGCTTACCAAAATGGAAACCACCTTGAATCGCTTCAAATTGGTGATTTTACTGTTGTAGATAAACAGGTTTATTCGTTCTCTGAGGCCTTTAATATCCACGGTTCGAAGTTGTTTTTTCGAATTCAGTTCTTAGTTCACTTGCGCTAATAGCTACCACTCCTGAAAACTGACATACATAGCCACCAGCAAGATTTGATAAGTAGCTTATTTCATCCATTCCCAATCCTGCTGCAAGTGCGCAGGTGGCTACACTAATTACGGTATCGCCCGCGCCAGAAACATCAGCTATATTTCGTTTGTGAGCTGTGTGATGCGTGCTTTCTTGTCCGTTGGTAATAAAAACACCATCGGCCGAAAGGGTGAAAAACGCCATTTCAACGGGCATTCTTTCAGTCAATTTTGCGAAAGCGAAATGAAGGTCTTTTTCTCTGCTTTTGAGGTTTGGAAGATTCAAGCCTTCAACCAATTCGCGCATGTTTGGCTTGAACAACGTAGCGCCTTGGTAATGAAAAAAGTTGCGTTTTTTCGGATCAACCGTTACCGGAATATTCACCTTTTGGGCAACGCTCATCACCGCTTCGATCAAATTTTGATCAATGGTGCCTTTGTCATAATCTTCAAAAATGATGGCGTCTGGGTTTTCATTTGCGATAAACGTCAAAATGAAAGCCATCAAGGTGTCTCTATCTGTTTCAGAAATGAAATCGGTTTGTTCTTCATCCATTCTCAACAGCTGATGATGACCACTCATTAAGCGCGTTTTTACGCTAGTAATGCGTTCTTCACTTTTAAAAACCCCATCGGTAGAAAGCCCTTGTGCATGCATCAATTCTTGCACTTGCTTAGCTCCATGATCTTTGCCAACAATAGAACAAAGCACTGGCTTAGCGCCCATGCCGTGTATGTTTAGTGCAACGTTTGCAGCGCCACCAAGTCTGTATTCACGACTTTTAATATCAAGAATAGGAACCGGTGCTTCGGGCGAAACTCTGGTAACACTTCCACGACAATAAGCGTCAACAATGATATCGCCAATTACCAAAATGGTTTGGTGTTTAAATCGCTCGAATGCGCTTGAAATTGCAGCGTTGTTCATTAGCTTAAATTTTCAACTGCAGTTTTTATTCTTTCGATAGCCTTATTTAAGTCTTCTTCAGAAGCTGCATATGAAAGTCTGATATAATCGTCAGCGCCAAATGCTGAACCTGGCACAGTAGCAACATGCGCTTTATCCAATAAATACATGCTCAGGTCAGATGCGTTAGTAATGACACCATCCGCGTGTTTTTTGCCAAACAACTCAGCTACTCTTGGGAAAACATAAAATGCACCTTCAGGATTGTTGCACACAAAACCAGGAATGCTTTTCATGCCGTTAACCATGATCTCTCTGCGCTTTTTAAAGGCATCAACCATGTATTTAATTTCACTTGGATTGGCTTCCATAGCAGCTTTTGCTGCCATTTGACTAATGCCCGAAGCGCCACTTGTAAACTGACCTTGCATTTTTGTACAAGCCTTAGCGATGGTTTCTGAAGCGGCAATGTATCCGATTCTCCAACCTGTCATAGCAAATGCCTTTGACACACCGTTTACAGTGATAACTCGGTCGTATAATTCGTCTACTTCAGCTAGGCTAAAATGCTCGCCTTCATACCTGATGTGCTCATAAATTTCATCAGAAATGATGAATACGTGCGGGTACTTTTTAAATACTTCTCCCAAGGCAATAAGCTCATCTTTGCTGTAACCTCCACCTGTTGGGTTTGAAGGTGAAGAAAACATGAACAGCTTGGTTTTTGGTGTAATGGCCGCATCTAATTGTGCAGGCGTGATTTTGAAACCTGATTCCACTTCCGTAGAAATTTCAACTACTTCGCCACCAGCATATTTTACCATTTCGCGATAGCTAACCCAATAGGGCGCAGCAATAACTACTTCGTCACCTTCATTTACCAAGCAAAGAACCGTATTCATCAAGCTCTGTTTGGCGCCTGTTGATACAACTATTTGATTCGCATTGTAGGTTAAGTTATTGTCTCGCTTCAGTTTTAGAGCAATTGCCTCGCGCAATTCTGCAAATCCTGGTACAGGAGGATAGTGGCTTACATTATTATCAATGGCCGCTTTTGCTGCTTTTTTGATGAAGTCAGGGGTATTGAAGTCAGGTTCGCCCAAGCTCAAGTTAATCACATCTATGCCTTGCGCTTTAAGGTTGCGGCTGCGTTGCGACATAGCAATGGTCTCTGATTCTGAGAGCTGTTCAATACGATTTGAAAGTATAGACATGTGTTTTGAAATAAGTGGCAAAGCTAAAAAATTGAAACGCGTAAAATCAGCCATAAAATACACTTCAGATTTACGTTATTTGTGCTATGGAAATCCTTGGAAAACTTCTCGATATTATTCTTTATTTGATTCCAGCAGCAGGTGTAATTGCTGTGGTTTATGTAGTGTTGAAGCAATATTTTGATCACCAACAAAAAGCTACAGAGCAAGAGTGGAAAATGAAAAAGGAACGTAACTATCTGCCAATGCAAGTGCAGGCTTATGAGCGATTGATCTTGTTTTTAGAAAGAATTCATCCTGAGCGCCTTGTTTTTAGAATAAATAAACCAGGGATGAGCGCAAGGTTTTTGCAGGCAGAGATTTTCAAAATAGTGCGTGAAGAATTCGATCATAATCTTACCCAGCAACTTTACATTTCTACGCAAGCTTGGAACATGGTAAAACATGCTAAAGATGAAACGATGAATATTTTGAAAGTAGCTGCAGAGCGTGTAGATAAAGATGCAGATAGCTTAACTTTTTCGGCAGCGATTCTAGAAACCATCGGTAAGCTTGATCGCATGCCAAGTGACATCGCTATTGATGCTTTGAAATCAGAATACCGTAAAAAAGTAGAGTAAATTCCTTGTATCAAAGCTTGGTTAGAAGCTTTTTCAAATCGTTCATGATTTCAATGGAGGCAGCGTATTCATTTATGTTGCCTCTCAAAATATCAGCTTTGATTTTTTCAAGACCCATTTCTCGGCCAAGCTGTTGCATCACTTGCTCGTAAATGCTTATTTCAGTTAGTTTTTGAAAAGCTTTAGCTTGCTGTGCTTTGCGAGCGTTTTCTAGCCAACCGTTTTCAGTCAACTCTTTGTGGGTGTTTTGAAGTGATTTCCAAACATCATTCACACCAATATTATTCAGTGCAGAAGCCAGTTTTACTTTGGGCACAATTCCTTTGTCAGAAGCAGGGAAGAGGTGTAGCGCAATTTCAAGCTGTTTTTTCGCTCGTTTGGCGGCATTCATATTTTCGCCATCGGCTTTATTGATCACGATCAGGTCTGCGGCTTCCATTATTCCGCGCTTTATTCCTTGCAATTCGTCACCCGTGCCAGGCATTGCAAGCATGATAAAAATATCGCTTAAGTTAATGACTTCTGTTTCGCTTTGCCCTACGCCAACGGTTTCGATAATAATGACATCAAAACCAGCTGCTTCGCATAGCAGCATAGATTCTCGCGTTCTGGCAGCAACTCCGCCAAGTGTTCCACTTGATGGTGAAGGTCTAATGAAAGCTTCAGGAGCACGGCTCAATTCTTCCATGCGCGTTTTGTCGCCTAAAATACTACCGCCTGTTTTTGTGCTGCTTGGATCAATGGCCAATACAGCCAATTTCAAACCTTGACCGATAATATCGAGTCCTAATCGCTCAATGAAAGAGCTTTTGCCCACACCTGGAATTCCAGTAATGCCAAGGCGAATGCTTGATTTTCGATGATCGTATAGCTCATTTATAAGCGAAATGGCTTGTCTGCGATGTTCGGGCTTGGTGCTTTCAACCAAGGTAATGGCTTTAGAAAGCGCACGAATATTGCCTTCGAGAATACCTTGCTTAAGTTGATTATTGTCCATGCAAAGCCAAAGAAAAGAATATTGCGAATGCTATTCGAAAGAATGGTTGAAACTCACAAACATTGGTGTGCAATCGCCTTTGGTGATTTCACTTACGGTAACGGAGTATTTATTGCCAATTTCAATGTTGTTTCTCACCAAAAAATCATGATCTACTTTCATGTCTTTCAACTTACCTAGGTCTTGATCTTCGAGGGCAAGACTGCTGGCGTCAAAGTCTAAAATTACCTGAATGGTTCCATCAGCAGCGGGTTTCATCTCGATAACCTTGGCATGAGTATCAACATAATTGTAAAAACAATCCCCACCTTTATCAGATGAGGATTTGCATGATGTAAATGATATGAAGGCCAGGCCAATAACGCCTAGTTTGATGTTATTTGATAAACTTACTATTCCAAACATTTTCGCTAAAGTCCTTTGAATACATTATTCCTGTAATGATCGCAAGCGTCATCAATAGGCACGAAGTCATGGTAAACATGAAGAATCTGAAAAAGAATTCACTTTGCCAATCTCCGAATTGTGAAGGTACAATCATTGTAACCAACAAACCGATCAGTAATGAGGTAGTGGCTAATGTGCCCATGTGACGGAACGGATATTTTAGAATGCGTTGGTACCATTCCATATCATTTCCCCATTGAAAAATGAAGTAGTACTTTCCATTTGGCAGCACGGCCATTAAGATCGGATCTTTTGTGCTGTCCACTAGATTAAATCGCTCTTCAGGAGCGATAATGCTGAATTTCTTAAACACATAACCCGTGCTTGATTCAATTCTTTTTACCTCTCTGATTGCATCTGCAGGCACTTGATCTTTAAATAATTTACTATCTAAAAAACGCAGTCTATACTGTGTGCAAAGCTTTTCAATGCTGGCTTCGTCAAACATTTTTGTTGCGTCAAGTTTGTGCAACGGTGAGTGCAACTGATCGTTTTTCGATTTGCCAACTATTCGAGATTCGATGTTTTGTTCGGTCTCAGCGTCATGGTTCAGAATATATTCTGCTGCTGATAATACCAGGCCTTGATTGTGCTCAAGTTGAGCTTTTTCTAATGCTTCTAAAAGATTGATGTCTTGCATGTTTTCGCTTACTTTAAACGTGATTAAAACTGCATTTATGCTTGTTCTTTTTTAGCCTTTTGCTTTTTCATGCGCTTGATTTGAAACCATATATACACCGAGAAAAACGCAGTGAGCATCAGGATCAAAAAACCAAGTACAATATATTCGCCAGGCTTCATAAGACAAGTAACAGTTTTGAAACAGAAATAGTTTAGTGGCGATTAGATGATTCCCAAAATTAATAGAACCGCGATAATTAGCATGAGTATGCCGACAAATTTTTGAAGAATATTGATTGTCACCTTTTGAAGCAGTCGTTTACCGATGATGGCTCCACCAAAAGCGGCAAGAGTTGCCGATATAATGTAAGGAATGTTGTTTGAAAAATGACTCGCTTCAAATGTGAAGGCGTAAGTTCCGATTCTGATAGTATCTACCAAGCAGGCGATTACAATTCCGGAGGCAATGAATTGCTCTTTCTTTAGTCCAAATCTCACTAAGAACGCACTGCGCAGTGCACCTTGATGTCCGCTTAGTCCGCCAAAAAAACCACTTAAAACACCTCCGCCAAACATCCAACTTGTGGGTAGTTGAGCATTTTCTAGTGTAGGAACAAGTTCAATAATTGCAAATATGAAAATCAGTAAACCCAAGATTAAATTGAGTGCGCTGGTTTGGAAGGATAGGAATGAAATTGTTTGATCAAAATCACTTAACCAGCCGAGTAATGCCGCTCCGGCAAATGCACCGATAATGGCTGGCAAGCCAAATTTGATGATGACATTTTTTACTGCATGTTTGCCAACTAAAACCAACTTGAAAAGGTTGTTTAAGAAATGAACTACAGCGGTAGTTGCTACAGCAATTTCGGGTGGAAAAAAGAAAAGGAATACGGGAGTAAGCATCGTTCCCAAGCCAAAACCAGAGAAAAATGTGAGCATTGATGCTCCAAATGCTACTAATATGACGATAAAATAATCCATAAAAAAAACCGGAGAGAAACGTTCCTCAATCCGAGCAAGCCCTCTCCGGTGAAGCACCCCAAATCTTAACTTTAGTTGCTAAAGAATTTCTTTGGCGTTAACCGACTGCAATAGTAAGATTAATAATTTGAAACCACTTTATTTATGAATGTTAAATTAACAGTTTCGTATATGACAATTCAAGGGAGACGGTCTATATATCCAAAAATGTATGAGCAAGGCGTTGTATCAAAAGAAGAAATTTCAGCATTGCTTGAGGTGGCGAAATGGGCTCCTTCTCACAAGAATACGCAGCCTTGGCGCTTTGCTGTGTTCACAGAAAACAGCTTAAAAGCGTTGGTGGATTTGCAAGTGGAATTGCTGCTAAAGCAAAAAGGTGAAAATGAAGAAAATTTGGCGAAAGCTGAAAAAATGAGAGAAAAGGCATCGAAAACCGCTGCGATCATAGCGATCATAATGAAGCGCGATGTACAGAAACGAGTACCGATTTTTGAAGAAGAATGGGCTGTGGCTTGTGCAGTTCAGAATATTCATATTCATGCTTCCGCGCTAAATTTGGGCTGCTATTGGAGTACGGGCGCATCTACAAACTCAAATGAAATTCGCAATATGCTCAACTTGACTGGCGAAGACAGACACATGGGCTGGTTTTTTGTTGGTCGATTTACGGGTGAGAAGTCGTTGCCGACAAATAGAACGGATGTGGAACATTTTACTGAATGGAGGTAGCAAAACCAAACCCCCAGAAAGCGTATGTGCCCTCAACGTATAAACGTATCGGGCACATACTATCAACCACCACTATGAAAAACCTTGTAATTTGGATTTTGTTCAAACCTTTATTACAAGTTGTTCAGGCTATTTAACAGTACCGATTTTACTTTGTTCGCAGTGTTTTGCCACTGAAACAATTCTGCCCGTTCAAATCCGTTTTGGATTAATTTAAATCTTTGATTTTCATTGTTTTCTATTTCGAAAAAATAATTGGAAATTTTTTCAAAATCATCTGGGTCCGCAATAAATGCAGCATCTCCTGCCACTTCTGGTAGTGAAGTGGTATTGGCGGTAATTACTGGAATACCACTTCTAAAAGCTTCCACAATAGGAATTCCAAATCCTTCGAAATAAGAAGGGAAAACCAGCGCATTGGCTGCAGCTACCACTTTTACAAGCTTGCTTAATGCTAAATGTCCGGCAAATACGATCTCCTTTTCAAATTCGGTGGACTCAAGTGCCTCAATCATCTCTTTGTAGCGCCAAAGCGGATTTCCTACCAAAACCAATTTAGCTGAACCGCCTTTCTTCTTGTAAGCATCAAATGCTTTTACAATGCCGTGAATGTTTTTTCGATAAGAGAAATTTCCAACGAAAACAAAGTAGTCATGGCCATTGCTTATCTCCTGTCTGATTTCAGTTTTTTCTGCCGTATCAATCGGCATGTAAGCTTCGTTGGCACCATTATATGCAACATGAATTTTGCTTCGATCTACCTTATAAAATGACGCGATATCATTAGCGCTGTATTCTGAAACGGTGATTATTTCTTCTGCTTTTAGCGCAAATCGCTTGAAAAAGCTTCGGTAATAATTGCGGTAGGCTTTTGGCAAATCTTGTGGCCGATGTTCAAAATTGATGTCGTGAATCACGGGTATTTGCTTCACCGAACTATTGATGCTCAAAAAACCATCGGGTGAAAAGAATAAATCTGGTTTTAAACTTTTGAGCGCAAGCGGAACACTTACACCAAAATACCAACGATAGAGCAGCGGATGCCTTGCTGGAGGAAACAATACTTTTCCTTTCACATTCGGGCCATAAATAAACTGTGGGTCAAATGGCCGATCAAACAAAAAAGTGAACTGCACATCAGGCATTTCTTGCGTGATGCGTTGCAAAACTTCATGCGCAAACCAGCCAATTCCGTCTAGTTTGCCCGGAATGAGCATGCGCGTATTTACAACAATGTGCATGGCGCAAATATGCTCATACTGGTCGATAATTGATTACAATGTATAATCATTAAGCTGAATGCGCGTAATTCGCAGCAGCTAAAGCAACTATGAATAAGAAGTTTTCGGTCAATCTTGTCATTCTTTTGGCGCTCAATCTGCTGATAAAACCCATCTATCTTTTTGGGGTAGAAGTTGGGGTGCAAAATGCAGTAGGAGCCGAGCGATATGGCTTGTATTATGCCATGTTTAACTTCACGTTTCTATTTAATGTGTTGCTTGATTTGGGTATGAATAATTACCAAAAAATCAAAGTGGCGCAGCATGCCGAAATCGGGATGCAAAACATGACCACGCTGCTTCCGCTAAAGTTGGTAATGAGTGGTGTTTATATGATCGTAACCATCATCGCTGCGCTCATTATCGGTTTTGAAGCAGAGTATTGGTTTTTCATCGGTTGGATCATGGTCAACCAAATATTGTCGACCTATTTATTGCTGCTTAGGGCAAATTTGGCTGGCTTACAGCTTTTTGTGCGCGATAGCATTCTCAGCATTGCTGATCGATTAATTCTAACCTTGGGCGTTGGCTATCTGCTGATTTTTGGAACGGAAGATTTTAAGATCGAAACCTTTGTCTTGTTTCAAACGGCATCTTATATCATAGCCATTCTTTTTGCCTTAGGACTTTTGCCCTCAGGAAGTCGATTTTTCAAGTTTAATTTTTCAGTGAAAGAAGCGCGCTCCATGGTGCGCAAAACCTGGCCATTTGCGTTGTTGATTTTATTGATGACAGCCTATCATAAACTGGACGGAATTATGATCGAAAGGCTTTCGCCAAATGGTTTGTTAGAAGCCGGAATTTACGCACAGGCATTCAGGATTTTAGATGCGGGAAACAACTTTGCGTTTTTGTATGCTGGTTTGTTGCTTCCCATGTTTGCCAAGTTGTTTGTAGACGATTTTGATTCGATTAAATCATTGGTAGATCAAGCAGCGCGATTACTTATCATTCCTGCAGGAATTGCATTGATTTTAATTCTTTTTTATGGCGATTGGTTTATGAAACTCCTTTATGTGGAACATGCGCTAGAGGCATCTCTTTCGCTAAAATGGCTAATGGGCTCGTTTGTTTGGATGGCGGTAAGCTACGTTTATGGAACGCTAATCACGGCTTCAGAAAAAATGACCACTCTCAACTGGATTGCCTTTGCTACCGTGATTTTGAATGTGGTTTTAAACTGGATTTATATTCCCAAACTTGGTGCGCAAGGTGCCGCAATGGCAAGTTTTGTCAGTTTAGGATTTATGGCGCTTTCGCAAATTATTTTTTGTCAAAAAAGGTATTCAACACTTTCACTTTCGTGGATTTCAAAAGCAATTTTGGTGTGGTGTGCAACTGCTGGAATCGCCACAATGGTTCTGTTTTCTGGGCTAAAAGGTATTATGGCTTTCGCAATTACGGTAGTGTTTTCAGCGGTTGTTTTTAGCATCATAGCTTTTGATTTCCAACAATTAATGGAAACATTAAAGTCAAAAAACACACAATAAATTACTTGCTTTTCGTTGGGCAATCGTCAAAGTGTTAATCCATACATTTGCGCGGCTTTTAGAAATAGCAACCTTACTATCTACTTCTCATGAACGACAAGGACTACCAAAAGAATTTCGATTCTACCAATCTGATTTTCTTCCTATACTCTTATCGAAAACCTTTGATAATCATCTCGCTGCTAGCTGCGCTGATTTCGGCAGTGGTTTCGTTGATGATTCAAGAAAAATACCTGTCTACCGTAATTTTATTTCCTGCGGCAACCAATTCCATTTCCAAATCATTGATGACAGAAGACTTTTCTGCCAAGCAAGATATCAACGCCTTTGGTGAGGAAGAAGAAGCAGAACAATTGCTTCAAATTTTGAATTCAGATGATATCAGTGGTTATATCCGTGAAAAGTATAACCTGATGGAGCATTACGATATCAGCAAAGATGATCAGTATGCGCTCACACAAACGGTAAAGCAGTATCAAGATAATGTGACATTTAAGCGTACAGAATTCAACTCAGTGCGCATTGATGTAATGGATCACGATCCTGAAACAGCGGCTTTGATTGCCAATGATATTGCAGACAGATTAGATTCTGTACGAACCAGAATGCAACATGAACGTGCGTCAGTTGGTTTGAAAATCATTGAAATGGAGTATCAAAAAATGCAAGCTTACATGCGCACCATGGAAGATTCGCTTACTGCCATTAGAAAAAAAGGATTGCACGATTTTGAAGTGGAAATTGAGCAGCTTACAAAAGCATATTACGATGCATTAGCCAAAGGCAACAAGAGCTCTGTGAAAGAATTGGAAGCTAAGCTTGATATTTTTGCAGAATACGGTTCTGCGTACTTGTCATTGACAGAAAACCTAGAGTTTGAGCGTGAACATTTGGCTTTATTGAGAGCTAAATACGAAGAGACTAAAGCGGATGCAACTGCCACACTTACTACAAAGTTTGTAGTTAACAAGGCTTACGCATCCGAAAAGAAAGCATATCCAATTCGTTGGTTGATTGTGGTAGTAAGCACTTTTTCAACCTTCCTTTTAGGTGTATTGACCATCATCGGAATCGAAAATTTCAAGAAATTCAGCAAGTCTGAATAATCCTACCATTGGTTTGACCGAAGCTCAAAAACTGCGTTGGCTCTATGTAATAGGCGGAATTTTTATTGCGCTTACCGGAGTATTTATTGCGCTTGAGCAATTCTGGTTTCTATTGGTTCCAATTGCACTGACCGTGATTGGCATCGCTCTTTTTAAGCTCGATTGGTTATTTCTGATCATTACCATTCTTACACCACTTTCAGTAAATGTGGAAGACATTGGCGGTGGTTTTGGGTTGGCATTGCCCACAGAGCCATTGATTTTTGGGTTAATGCTCGTTTTTCTTTTCCGCGTTTTTTACGATGGCCACTTCGATAAGCGCGTCATGCGACATCCACTCACAATAGCAGTTTTTGTGTACTTAAGTTGGATTCTAATTTCTTCGATTACGAGCAAAGAACCAATGGTTTCGTTCAAGTTTTTCTTGTCTAAACTTTGGTACGTAGTTGGGTTTTATTTCTTGGCTACTCAAATTTTTAGAGATCATAATAACATTCGTAAATTCTTGTGGATGTTCACTATATCGCTCACAATTGTTGGTGTTTATACCATCATTGTGCACGCTACGCATGGCTTTGCAGAAAAACCAGCGCACTGGGTTATGCAGCCTTTCTTTAAAGACCACACAAGTTATGGTGCTATTCTGGCCATGTTTTACCCATTAACTTGGGCTTATTTGTGGAGTAAGAATTTAACCGTAACCACCAAAATTGTAATCGGTGTAATTATGACCATTCTTACGCTGGCCATTATTTTATCATACACCAGAGCAGCTTGGGTAAGTCTTGCGGGTGTGTTGGTGGTGTTTATTGTGATGATAGCGCGCGTTCGCTGGTGGATTATTGCTCTGGTACTCATTGGAGGCATCGGTGTTGGACTTTCATTCCAAGACCAAATCATAATGAAGTTGGAAAAAAACCGACAAGATAGTAGTGATGATTTGGCCGAGCATGTTAGTTCTATCTCAAACGTTGCAACGGATGCAAGTAATTTGGAACGTATCAATCGTTGGAGTGCAGCCTTAAGAATGTTTGAAGAAGAACCCGTTTTTGGCTTTGGTCCGGGAACGTATAAATTCTACTACGCGCCTTACCAGCACTCGTCTCAGCTTACTATTATTAGTACCAATTTTGGTGATTTAGGAAACGCTCACAGCGAATATTTTGGTCCGCTAGCTGAAATGGGCGTACTTGGTTTACTCACTTTATTGATTGTAATTGGCGTGGCGGTTTATAAGTTTACTATTCTTTACTATCAGCTAGAAAGCAGAGAAATGCGACTCATTTTAATGAGTGTGTTTTTGGGAATGATAACCTATTTGGTGCACGGAGTACTCAATAATTACCTTGATTTAGACAAGGCGAATATTCCATTCTGGGGATTCTTGGGGATTTTGGTAGCAATTGAGCTTTACCATAAGAAGAAAACCGATCAAGAAATTTCTTACTAAACTTATCTGAAAAATTTGCAACTAACAATCGCAATATCGTCATGATAATCTAGATTGCCTTTATGCTGATTAAGCGCATTCATGAGTAGCATATTAAAGTCATTCATGCTATTATATTGCTGTGCTGCAATAATGTCTATCACCATTTCATCTTCAAATGGGGTTCCGTCCATTGATTCTAGTTCGTTTACACCATCAGTATAAGATACGAGCATGGTGTCTTTTGATAATGTAGTTCGACCTATTTTAACGAAAGGCAACTCATCAAACATCCCAAGACCAACACAACCCACATCGAGGCGAGAAATTTCGTCTTCAATCATAATAATTGGAGCGGGATGAGCACAGTTTATGTATTCAAGCACGCCTGTTTTTCTGTTGTATTTGGCTAATAAAGCAGTAATAAATCGCTCGCCTGAAGCATTTCTCCAAACGCTCTGATTTAGGTTGTTGATGATTATTTCTAAATCACTTTCTACTGCAATTTGAGCTCGAAGATTTGCTTGGAAATTAGCCATCAAAATAGCTGCTGAAATTCCTTTACCAGACACATCAGCCAAGCAAATCACTAATTCATCTTCATTAATCAGCTGAACATCATAAAAATCGCCACCCACTTCTTGGTGAGGGCGATAATATGCCGCAATTTGAAAATCTTTATCATTTGGCAGAGTGCGCGGCAACAGCATAGATTGCATTTCACTGGCGGTTGCCAGTTCTTGCTTCAATCGCTCTTGCGCCAAACTTTCGCGCATCAAGCGTTTGTTTTCAACTGCAACAGCTGTAATGTTTGCTAAGGTTTGAATGAATGGTAAGTGCTTAATAATGGGCGAAGCTTTTAATTCTTGCTCATCTAGGTCACCCAGTAATATATAGGCAATAATTTGAGATTGATGAAAAACTGGAATTACAACATCAAAGTTGGTGGCGTGCGAGCTTTCGCCAAGCATTTCCAAAACGGTGATATCTTTTATGTAAGCCAGATCTTCTTCTACATTGATCAACATTTCTTCTTCGGTAGCACCATATTGTAAAATGCTGCTCCAAGACTCTTCTCTTAGTAAATAACCAACTGCACGGCCAATGTTTAATTGATGCTCAAGGATGTATTGAAAAAGAACAAAGAGCTGCTCTTCGGGTAAGTTGTTATTAATGGCGTTGGTGATTTCTAAAAGCGTATTAAGCTTGAATTCACTGACTTTAGATCTGGATTGACTTGTTTTAATCGATGACATTTACCATTAATTGAATCCCAAAATAGAGTTTTTAGGATTACTTCGACAATCCAAGTTTAGAGATTGTTGCTAATTCGCGCATTTTAGAGCGAGAATCCATAGCAGGACTACCAAAAACTTTTTGTTTATCGTTTACATTTCGCATTACTCCACTTTGAGCATAGACTTCGGCACCTTTACCAATAGTAACGTTTGCTGTAATGCCTACTTGACCCCAAATAATGGCTCCGTCTTTTATAGTTACGCAACCTGCAATGCCTACCTGGGCTGCAACAATGCATTTTGAACCAATCTTAGTGTCATGGCCAACATGCACTTGATTGTCAATTTTGGTTCCTAAGCCTATCACCGTTTCGCCAGTTGAGCCAGCATCAATGGTACATCCAGCGCCAATTTCCACTTCATCTTCAATAGTTACGGTTCCAACAGTATTGAATTTTTGATGCAAACCATCTCCGCGCTTGTAGTAAAAAGCATCGCTGCCAATGGTTGTGTTGGCATGAATGATCACATTATCGCCAATTTTTACGCCATTGTAAAGCACCACACCAGGGTGAATCAAACAGTTTTTGCCAATGGTTACTTGATCACCAACAAACACATTTGGTAGAATGCGAGTGCCATTACCAATGCGTGCAGTCTCGCTTTGCATTTGACCAGAGACAACAAAAGGTTTGAAATATTGAGTGAGAAAATTGAATGCTTCAAAAGGTTTTTCGTGAACGATTAATCCTTTGTTTGGCGGGCATTCTACCGCTTTGTTAATGAGAATAACACTGGCTTCAGAGGCCAGTGTTTTCTCATAATATTTTGGATGGTCTACAAAAGCGATGTCGCCTTTTTCAACCATATGAATTTCATTGATGCCCGAAATTTCAAGATCAGGATTACCAACAAAGTCAACCGAAAGCAAAGCTGCGATTTCTTGCAGCGAATAAATTCGAGGAAGTTTCATTAAGCTTTTACACGCTCTGAATAAGAACCATCACGAGTGTCAACCTTAATTCTGTCGCCTTCGTTGATGAACAATGGAACGCGAATTTCAGCTCCAGTTTCTAGCGTTGCTGGCTTCATGGCATTAGTTGCAGTATCGCCTTTCAAGCCTGGTTCAGTGTAGGTAACTTGCAACTCAACACGTGCTGGTAAATCGCAAAATAATGGACGCTCTTCTTCTGAGTGAAAAACGATTTCACATTCTTGACCATCTTTCAAAAATGGCCATCCATTGATCAAATCTTTTTGCAAGAAGATCTGCTCATAGCTTTCCATGTTCATGAAATGATATCCTTGCTCGTCACGATAAAGAAACTGATACTGTCTGCGCTCAATTCTTACTTCTTCTACCTTAGTTCCTGAAGGGAAAGTGTGGTCAAGAACTTTGCCTGTGGTAATGCTCTTTAGTTTGGTGCGAACAAATGCCGAACCTTTTCCTGGTTTAACGTGAAGAAATTCGGTAATCACGAAAAGATCATGATTGAACGCCAATGTCATTCCGTTTTTAAAGTCTGCTGTAGATGATGATGCCATATTTTCTGAAAATTGCGCGGCAAAAGTATTGTTTCATGTCAATATTCGCCTCATTAAGCTCTCTGTTGCACTTTAGAGGAAGAGTGTCATGATCATTATGACAATTCCACCGAAACCTAAACAACTCAATACAAGCGTTCTCCAAAAGAAAAACCCTTGGCTTTTTGCTGTGTATGCGCTTATTAATGATGCTGTTAGAACAATTGCACCGAAAAAGAAATACATGTTTCAACTAGGATTTGAGCCGCAAAGGTCATCTTTTGGTCGAAAACCTAAAACGGCAAATTACTAACCGACTTGTGTTTTCTTTATTTTCGGACTTCTTTACCAAAAAATGAAGCGACTTCTAATCCTAATAATACTCATTACGGCTATGAGCTGGGCCATGGCTGGTGGCGGGAAAGAGGGTTCTGAGGGCACTTCAAATACTACCCGCGATACTGTTCAGGCTGTTGTGCTATACGGTGAAGAGCTTTTGTTTGATGCTGTTGATGGTCTTTCTGATCAACAAATTGCCGCGCTTCGAGATTCGATCATGCAGCACCAAGGTGCAAATGAGTTGTGTAATTACCTCAATCTCTATTTGTCTCTGAAAAATAAAACAGATGAAGAGCTTACTTTATACATAGATTCATTATTCGAATCAGACGAAATTCCTTACGCTCTAATAAATCAGATCAACATCTTCATTATGAATCGCCCCGAAGAAATTCCAATGGTGGTTCCTAAAGATTTGTTTGTTACAGATTCGCTAGAGTCTATTCCTTGTCGGCATTTTTACCCTGAGTGGGTCAATTCTAACCCAAATCCTTATGATGTGAATTTGGGTAAAGAAGATACTTCACTTTCACTTCTGCTTGTTGGAAATGATTTGCTGGGTGAGTTTTCGTTGCCAGTTGACAACGTTATCACATCTAAATTTGGCTGGCGCGATGGCAGAAACCACAATGGAATTGATGTGGATTTAGAAGTTTGGGATCCAGTGAAAACGATTTTCCCGGGTGTGGTTCGTGTAGCTAGAACTTACGGTGGTTTTGGTAGAGTAGTGGTGGTGCGTCATTATAATGGCCTAGAAACTACTTATGCGCATTTGCACCGATTTAAGGTGAAAGAAGGCGATGCCGTTACAAGCGGCCAAGTCATTGGTTTGGGCGGAAGCTCTGGACATAGCACCGGAAGTCACCTACATTTTGAGGTTAGATTTAAAGGAAAACCAATCAATCCTTTGAGTTTTATCTCTTTTAAAGAGAAAGCTTTGGTGAATGACACCTTGATGCTGAAGCGCACTACAAACGGCTATTTGGCTTATCCGAAAGGACTCATGATTCATATTGTGAGAAAAGGTGATACGCTTTATGAAATAGCCAAAATGTATGGCACCACTACCTACAAGTTGGCCGAGTTAAATGGCATTAGACGAAACGAGTATTTGATTATTGGACAACGAATTCGTGTGATATGATAGATTTAGAAGAACAGTTCAATTTTACCAACAAGCTCAATCATCCAACCAATATTCAAAAAGCCGTTTATCGCTTTTACAAAAAAGAACAGGCTGAATATTTTACCGAATTATTGGTTGATGCTGATATTGAGTTTGAAGCTCAGATAGACGAAGAACACGAAAAGAAACCACATTATTTCGGTGTTTCTAAACGACACGAAAAGCAAGTAGATCGACTCAATTATCTCGCCATGGGCAAAGGTCGAGACAAGTTTATTGCTTCTGCACCAGTGCGCTGGTTGATAATCATAGTTTCGGTGAGCATTTTGCTTTTAGCGATTATTGGCGCAATCGTTTCGTAGCCAAAACACTGGAGAGAATAACCGCATTCTCAATTACTTTTTCTTATTCAATTCATTTTGTCAAATTTGAACTTATGAAATCAATCCTAGTAGCATTCTTCATTTTTTGCATGGGCTTTGCCAGCGCCCAAGAAGGATTGACCTACTTCGGTGTACAATTCAAACCAATAATTCCTAGTAACCTTTTCAGAGCTGGATCTTCAGAAACGGTAGTTGATGATGCTACGTATTCGGTAGATCAAAAACTGGGTTATTCTTTTGGTGGGGTAGTGCGTCACGATTTTAAAAACTGGCTTTCAATAGAAACCGGAATAAGTTATGTGCATAGAAATTATTCAGCATACGCTTCAAATGGCGCTACACAACTCAGAGATACGGTATCACTAAGTATAACCGGTTACGAAATTCCGTTGATGGGTCTTGTGTATGTAAAGCTTGACGATCAAATATTTATGGACGCAGGTTTCGGTTTGTCGTTCGATATGTTTCCGAGCAATGTATACAATACCAATGATGATAATTTCGAATTTTTCGGCAATAGAAGGCGATGGATCAATGCTGGATTAATTACCAATATTGGTTGGGAATTCAGAACAAAAGAAAAAGGATCTTTTTATTTAGGAGGCTCTTATCACAGACCATTTCAATCGATTTATAGAGCAGAATTATCTCAAGCGGTAAGTGCTGTTTCAAGTCCTTTTGCTACGATAGATCTTTCTGGAAATTATTTGACAATTGATTTCAGATACTTTTTTCCGGGCGAAGCAAAGGATAAAAAAGAAAAGCTGGAATTGAAAGAGGGCGAAATGCCATCATGGATGAGTAATGGCAAAAAGAAAAAGAAAAAGTAGCCGTCAATTGCTACCCGTATTTTGGTAATGACTCCAAAGGGTGAGAATATCCTTCACATAGACTACAGGCTCGGCACCGCGGCAATAGCCATGTTTTACCACTTCATCTTTGTAATATTCAGGATCAGCTTTTAGGGCCAAATACACTTGCACTTCGTTCCAATCAAATTTGTTAGAACCATATTTTTCAGTAAGCCTAACTGCGTCAAGCATGTGGCCAAGGCCAACGTTGTATGATGCCAAAACAAATGGCACACGTTCATTACTATCAGGAATTTCTTCTGACCAATATTCTTCTAGCGTTTTCAAAAATCCTACACCAGCATGAATATTTTGAACCGGATCTGCAATGCTATCTGCGCCAAAACGCTCGGCAGTTTCTGGAATCAATTGCATCAATCCGCCTGCGCCAGTCCAAGATTCGGCATCAGCTACAAATTTTGATTCTTCGTAAATCACTGCAGCCAATAGTTTCCAATCCCAATCAAGGCGCTTGCTTTCTTCTTTAATCAAATCATCAAAAGGTGAAATCTTATCGCCACCCAACGAGCTGTATTCACTCAGTACGCGCGCTTTGTGTTGGGTACGTGCTTTGAAATACTTCATATAAATCACGGCAAACTCTTCTGTTTTTTTAAACTGAGTAAGCCAAGCGTTTAGCGTGTCTAGCAGCATAGGCGATCTAAGCCTTGTGGCCCAAGCTATGCGCTGCGTCAAACTCAAGGCCGTTTTTATGTCAATATTTGGGTAGTAGCTTTTGTTCAGCAGCGCAATGTTTTCATCCATTACCGTATAATCAAATTCGCCTGTGGCTACTTTTTCAATAAGCTGTTCTGTGCCTAAATCGGCTTCCAATTTTATATGAATGGAGTCGCCCACTTCTTCCATCAAGTGCATGAGTCGAGCATAAAAAGAACTCCCTTTTCTGGTGTGTATCGTTTTGCCAATGAGTTGACTTGGCTTTCTGATTAGCGCTTTGTCAAGCTCTTTCGCGCTAAGCGTCCAGTGCTTTTCTGGTAATCGCTGAACCAAAACCTGCCGCGTTTCCATCACCGATTTTGAAAACGAAATGGCTTCAGCACGCTCTTTCGTAATGGTAAAATTTGCTGCAATCAAATCACCTTCTTGCGCTCTTAACCTGTCCATGATATTGTCCATGTCATTTACTACAACCACGCTCAATTCCACACCCAAATGCTTGGCAAAGCGCTCCAATAATTCATAATCGAATCCCATGGGCACGCCTTTGTAAATGAAGTAGTTGTAGCTGCTAAACTCTGTAAGCGCTACTAGCTTTTTGTCTGCTAAAATTTCGGGTAAGTCGCGTGCAGGCAATGTGTCAATTGCTACTGCAGATTCTTGCTTCTCTGCATTGTTAGAGCAACCTGAACTTAAAGCAATCGTGAAAAAGGCAATAAAAAGAAAGCGGTGTGTAACTTTCATTGCGCTATGATACGCAAAAAAATGTGTGCGGTTCTAGCAACAGAAATAAACTAGGTCAATCTTACAAAGGCATAAAAGGCAAACCAAATTCCGATCAAGATCAATAGAATGTAGCCCGTGCCCTTGTAGTAGCGCTTTTGCAGTTTAGCATCTTTGGCATAAGCCCAAATTAAGTAGCCAATAAAAACCGCTGCAAATAGCGATGCGAATATGATGCGTCCTGTGGTAAACATGTGTGCAAATGTGTAATGTTTAAGGTAACAACGCACCAAATTTTATGTTTTTACTGTGCTAAGTTTTGGTTTCATCATTCTGGCTTTCTAAGCCAGCCAATTTGCATTATTTACTTTTTCAACTATTGTTTTCGCCTCTCAATGACAAAAAAGTGATAATGTTTCGTGCAGCTTAAACAATGTTTTTACATTCGGATTCTTATTACAAAACAACATTCGAAATGGCGAAAACAGATAAAACCAAAAAGGCCGAAGCAACGCCTAAAAAAGTGCTTACCGACAAATCAATCAAGTTTCTTGAAAAGTACTTGAACAATGCTTCACCAACCGGTTTTGAAAGCGAAGGACAAAAAATCTGGTTAGAATACTTGAAGCCATACATCGATGAATACATTGTTGATACTTATGGCACCGTAGTGGGCGTGGTTAATCCTAAAGCCGAGTACAAAGTGGTGATTGAAGCACATGCTGACGAAATTTCTTGGTTTGTGCATTACATCAGCGATGACGGCTTTATTTACGTGAAGCGCAATGGTGGTTCAGATCATCAAATTGCACCATCAAAGCGTGTTTTGATTCATACCGACAATGGCACCGTGCCAGCAGTTTTTGGTTGGCCAGCAATCCACACGCGCCACAATGGCAAAGAAGAAACGCCTAAAGTGGACAACATTTTCTTGGATTGTGGAGCTCGTTCAAAAGCCGCGGTTGAAGAAATGGGAGTGCACGTAGGTTGTGTGATCACTTATCCTGACGAATTCATGATCCTGAACAAAGATCATTTTGTTGGTCGCGCTTTGGACAACAGAATGGGTGGCTTCATGATTGCCGAAGTTGCGCGTTTGTTGAAAGAAAGCAAAACCGAACTTCCTTTCGGACTTTACATCGTGAATTCGGTGCAAGAAGAAATTGGTTTGCGTGGTGCTGAAATGATTGTTGAGCGCTTGAAACCAAACGTGGCTATCGTTACCGATGTGTGTCACGACACCAACACGCCAATGATCAAAAAGCTAGAACAAGGCGATTTTAAATCGGGCGATGGACCTGTATTGAGCTACGGACCTGCCGTGCAAAACAACTTGCTAAAACTGGTGATTGGCGCAGCAAAAGACAACAATATTCCGTTCCAGCGCATGGCCGCAAGCCGCTCTACAGGAACCGATACCGATGCCTTTGCCTTCGGAGCGGGCGGTGTAGCAAGCGCATTGATCAGTTTGCCACTTCGCTACATGCACACAACGGTAGAAATGGTGCACCGCGAAGACGTAGAAAACGTAATTCGCTTGATTTTCAACGCACTTCAAAAAATCGATAATAACCACGATTTCAGATATTTGAAATAGATATCGAAGTCAATAATTAATTCCGAAGCCCTTTGCCAAATGTTGGTGAAGGGCTTTTTTTTGAGCGGCAATTCAAGCCATGCGCTGCTATCTTTTTTCAAAAAGCCAAGCTTCGTATTGGGTTTAAAAAGAGCTTCCTTCGGTCGCTTTCTTAAACCCAACTGCGCTAAGGCTTTTCTCCAAAAGGATATCCGCTACTGTCTTGGCCGCATCGCTTCGTAGCGAGCTTTCGGCTTAAAGACTTTGACCAACCACCAAAAACCTCTTTTCATAAGGCTATTTCGCCATTTGTCCATTTAAGCCATTATCTCGGTTTCTAATCTTATTCAAAGTTTACCTTTGCGCCCTCATTTTCA
>JANRBI010000098.1:4551-6859 GCA_030727625.1 Salibacteraceae bacterium | reverse complement strand
GCTTTGCGTAATCTCAGAGCCTTTGTGGTCAATCCCTTTGTTTTCTCGGTGGTAAAAACACAAAAAGCGGAACTCCATTACTGAAATTCCGCTTTTCCTATCTGCGATTAAAGAAATATTATTGCGCTTGCAGCTGCATAAATGCGTTGTAAGTATTCACTAATCCAGCCGTTTTGCTGATTTCGATCAAGCGAACTTTGTCTTTTTTAGTTCCAGGTAAAATCACCTTTTTTTTGGGCAATTTCATTGAACTATCTATCAAAAGGTTTTTTAATTCAAGCGCAGTAAGTTCAGGATGATAAGCCCAAACCAAAGCCGCCACTCCACATACTACAGGCGCAGCCATGCTGGTTCCACTAAAGAATTCGTATTCATTATCTGGTGTAGTAGAGTAGATGTCGCTTCCGGGTGCAAAAATGTCAAGTGAATTTGCTCCATAATTGGTGAAAGGTGCTAAAAGCTTTTTGTTTTTCTCGGTGTTGAGTGCACCTACAGTTAAAAAACTCAAAGCGTCTTGATTTGCTACCAAGTCAATGTTTGGGTAGTTTTCTACCTCATCGTTGTTGGCATTGTCATTTCCAGCCGCATGAATCACAAGCACGTTTTTAGAGCTAGCATATTCTATAGCTTCTGTTACCAATTGCTTGTAAGGTGAAAGTCCTTTTCCAAAACTCATGTTGATGAGGTTGGCACCATTATCCACAGCATATCTTATTCCATTTGCTACATCCACATCGTGTTCATCACCATTTGGAACCACACGCACCACCATGATATCGGCACAATCAGAAGCAATTCCATTCGACCCAATGGCATTGTCTCGATCAGATGCTATAATGCCAGCCACATGTGTGCCGTGGTCAGCTGCATTGCCTTCGTAGTGGTTGTTGCCATAAAATTTTTGGTCTGGTGTAAGCGACTTACGTGTCACATATTCCATATTGAGCTGATAAAGCATTCCCTCGTCAAAATGCTCGGCCATGTCGGTTAAATCTTTCATCGTCACACCATTTTTATCTATGTATTCATAGAAAAACTTGGCTTGCTTTTCAGCCGTTGAGTTATCAGCATTAAGTTCTGCAGCTTGCGAAAACTTATAGCCTTCGCCAAATTTTGAAAGCATTACGCTGTCAGATATGGCGAAAGCCATTCTAAATACTTGTAATCCTTTCAGCTCATCTACACTTTCGTTGTAAATCTTCAATGCATTATTGATCAAATCGTTGGTCAACCAATCTGGATATTCGCCATCGTTATCTTTGATTTCTTTACTCAAACGCAGTATTCGTGTAGCTTCAAGTGTTTCAACGTTAATGTCTTTTCCATCATCATCTACCAAAAAATTCCAGCCATGCACATCGTCAACATAGCCGTTTTTGTCATCGTCTATATTGTTACCAGCAATCTCATCGGTATTTACCCAAATGTTGTCTTTCAGGTCTTCGTGTTCCCAATCTACACCTGAGTCAATCACCGCAACTACAATGCGCTTTTTAGGCTTTTTTTCGCCAATCAATTCAGCAAAAGTTTTGTTGGTAGAAGTGCCGTACAGCTTATCGGTTTTGTAGTCTAGATTAAACCAATCTTTCTTTATTTCTATCGGAAGCTCTTTTCCTGAAGCGCTATTAGTGCTTTGTAGCGATTGAGCCGAAACATAACAAGTAAACCCTAAAAAGAGGGGCGTAAGAATTCTCTTCATTACTCAGATTTTGGTTCAAACTAACTCATTTATAGTACAACCTCAAAAGCATAATGTGATAATTGGGTTAAAAAGTAGACCAAAAGCGTATTTCTGTGGTGGAGAAAGTGAAGGACGAACGTTTCGATAGATTATTTGGCTAATTTTCGAACTCCAAAAACAAGGTTAACCATGCGTAAAATTGATGCACTGCTGCTAGAATATGGCGAAAGCCACAAAAATGCGTTCAACAAAAAAGTACATTGGATCTGCGTTCCGCTCATATTTTGGAGTGTAGTTGGCTTGTTTTGGTCTATTCCGAATGGCCTGCTTGTGCAAGCCTTGGGCGATCATTGGTTTGCCAATTGGGCTGTAGTAGCTTTAGCAGCCGCTTCGGTTTATTACTTCATGCTTTCTGTGCCTTTAGCTATAGGTTTAATTGGTTTTGCAGGCGCTTGTTTGTTCATCATTTTTAGCATTGCGGCTGCAAGCTCGTTTCCAATGTGGGGCATTGCGCTCATTGTTTTTGCACTTGCGTGGATTGGTCAGTTTTACGGACATAAGATTGAAGGTAAAAAGCCGTCATTTCTAAAAGACTTACAGTTTTTGCTAATTGGGCCAGCTTGGTTG
>JANRBI010000098.1:2949-4451 GCA_030727625.1 Salibacteraceae bacterium | reverse complement strand
GGTGGAAGTGCTAAAACCAACAAAATCACCGAAATAGCCATCATTATTCACGATGGTGAAAAAGAAGTAGAACGTTACGAAACGCTTATTAATCCTGAGCGAAGTATTCCATTTAGGATTTCGGCCTTGACCGGAATTTCAGACGAAATGGTGGCTGAAGCACCAAAGTTTCAAGATGTGGCAAAGCGCATTTGGGAATTGACTGAAGACAAGGTTTTTGTAGCACATAATGTCAATTTCGATTATAGTTTTATTCGCGAAGAATACGCTCGATTAGGCGCCAAATGGCAACAAAAGCGATTATGTACAGTGCGCTTGTCGCGAAAGTTAATTCCAGGATTAAATTCATACAGTTTAGGCAAGATTGCCAACCATTTTGGCCATGAAATAGAAGCGCGCCACCGCGCAATGGGCGATTGTGATTTTACGGCAACGTTGTTTAAAATGCTTCTCGAAAGAGATCAAGATAACCACATGGAGTTTGCGCTAAATGCGCGAAGTCGCGAAGCTACCATGCCGCCAAACTTAGATAGAGCATCTTTTGATCGTGTGCCCGAAAGCATGGGCGTCTACATCTTTTATGGCGAGAAAAACAAGGTGATTTATGTGGGCAAAGCCAATAACCTGAAGAAGCGTGTTTCGGAACATTTTCGAGGTTCTACGCACACCGGATTTAAGGGCAGGTTTACCGATCATATTACGCGAGTAGATTTTATTGAGTGTCCAAACGAACTGATTGCACTGCTTACTGAAGCGCGTGAGATTAAAAAATATTGGCCGCCTTACAATGATTTGATGAAACGCATTTCGCTCAATTGGGGAATTTTCAGCTATCTCGATCAAAATGGATACGGAAGATTTTCGATTGGTAGAGTAGGTAAGTGGGAAAAACCCATTGTTTCCTTCAGAAATCAGTCTGAAGCCAAAGACGTGTTGGAGCGTGTGAAACGAGCACACAAATTATGTGCTCGATATACAGGCATGCAAGAGCTCAATGGACACTGTTTTGAAGAAGTTCATGGTCCGTGCAACGGAGCCTGCGTGGGCGATGAAAGCCCAAAACACTATAACGATCGATTTGAAATCGCGCGTGATGACTTGTCGATGGCAGGCGACACCCTGATCATAAAAGGCAAAGGATTTAATGACAATGAGCAGAGCGTTGTTTTGCTTGAAAAAGGGCGCTATAAAGGCCATGGAATTGTACCAAATACCATTGACCTAACATCGGCAGATGAAATTAGAGCTTATATAGAACCTGGTTATGACGATCAAGACATTCAAAGTATCATTAGAAGTCATATATTTAAGCAAAATGCTTCAATTTTAGTTTATTAGATGCGAACCTCCACCATTTTATTCGCCCTTATTATTGGTCAATTTTCCGCGCAAGCGCAATTGCAAGACCGCATGCTGCAAATAGCCAAAGAAGAGTTTGGCGAAAAGGGATTCAGCGGTGTGGTGGGCATTGTTTCGCCCAAAGAAAGCATTGCGCTCACCAG
>JANRBI010000098.1:0-2849 GCA_030727625.1 Salibacteraceae bacterium | reverse complement strand
TGCTCAATCCTTGATTTCTCTCTATTGGTTAAGTGCCAGCTCAAACTGATTGGGTTTGCATCTGAGCGGTCGAGCACCAAATCAAGCACTTCAATTTCTCCTTTATACCACGTTTTAGAAAGCCTCAACTGATCATCCATTTGATAGTCTTGCACATTCAAAATGGTGCTGTAAAACATGCCAATTGGCTGACTTATTTCTTCAATTAAACTTGGTTTTTTAACCTTCACTACATCCTTAAATTTGGGCTGATCACGCACTTGAATCACCACAATTTTCTCCGTGTTAGCAAGCAACCAATCTTTGAAAAAGTAAATGAATTTTAAAGTGTTGCTCATGCCATAATTATCTCTGATTCCAGCATCAAGCACTTGCGTAGATGGCTCGGTAGGTAAATTGGCTGCAGGAAAAACATAAGGAAAGGTGGCACTCATGCGCAAGGCAGAAATGAAAGTGAGATCCTTTGCATCTTGATCTTCGAAAAAGCGGGTAAACTCTATGTTTTCGTTCATTTGATTGCTATCGGTATTGTAGCATAAATATGAAATAGGTTGTGCCGATATCAGCAGCTTTCGGCCATCATTGCTTACTGTTGGCGAAAGCAAAATCATCGGCATTTCGCTTTGTAATTCAAGCGTGTGATAATCCCAAAGCCTGCGGTTTAGCCAGCCACGCGTGTCTTTATTTAGCTTTCGCTCAAAAGCATAAGCTCGGTCTTTGGTGTAGGTTTTTCCTTCAAAATCGAAGGTTTTGAATCTGAACAACAGATCGTTTAACACTGCAGTCGCAGCCACCGGATTCAGCTTGTCTTTGCTGATGTCGTTTTTGATGGTTTCAAAATCTATGGTTTCGTTCTCAAAATCAAGCCGATGATAGTATTCGCGCAAATATGCAGCGCCCACCATTCCGCCTGACGAACCAGAAATCAGAACTACATTTTTCCAAAGTTTTCCATCAGTAAGTTCATTTGCTTGATTCACGCTTTGCATGGTCCAAAGTGCAGAACGCAGTCCACCGCCAGGCACGTTTAAGAAAACAGCAATTGGTTTTTCCTTCCCAGTCTTGGCTTTCCAATTTTGGAGCATTGTCAAACCATTTTCAACATCGAGGTAAAGGTTTTGTCGGTTTTCTTGAAGCGCCAAAATGCTTTGCTGCGAATATTCAACTTGAGTGCTATCGTAATTTAAGCCGTAGGCCTGATTCTCATATAAGAAAATGTCTTTGGTAGAAAGGTAGTTTGCACTGATTAAAAGACTTAAAATGGCGATGCTTGTCCAACCCCGAAACCAAGAGTAGAAGGCTGAAGTAAGCATCATAAACATGGTGAAAAAGAGTAGGATAGAGCCTGCCGCAGGAATCATGAACCACTCATTTTCATTGTATAAACCCATTATGAAAATGGCTGTGAGTATAATAACTTGAAAGATGGATGCATTAATCCTGTTTTGAGCAAATACTTTCTCCAAAGTTTCACGCTTGTAATGGCTGCTATCTCTAGCTAAAGTTATTTTGCCGTAGTTCGAAATGTAGCTTACAACTTTCCATTCTTTGTTATGCTTTACATGGTGTGATTTCCACTTTTTGCGACTGCTAAAAAGGTCTTTTACAGGATTCACAAAATCTGTTTTTCCCTTTTTAGGGAGATAGTAAGTCACGTTTCTATTAGTAGAGATGAAATAGAAAACGGTCATAGCAATGAAGAGCAGATTCCCAGAAATAAAGCCACCAACGTTGAGCAAGATTTCTAGGTTGCCAAGTTGCTCATACTCGGCTTGAAAGCTCATGATTCCTAAAATGTAAATCGCTGAAAAAGCAACAGGAATGATCAAATTGTTTTGACAATACTTGACAAAAGGCCGAGTGAGCGTAGCTAAAAATGGAAAACGAAAACCATTGACCACATAGCTAGAAAGGTTAAATGCCATAATGAATGCTCCGGCCAAAATTCCCATAATGAAATGAGAAGTGAAGTTTACTTTACCCAAGTATTCTGGATAAAGAAATAAGTACGGAACACCATACTTCAGCGAAATCGTTTTCGTAATGATCGCGAACAGAATGATCCAATAAAACAGCAGTACCAAGTTCTTTTTGAAATGCACAAAAAGCAATTGCACAGGAAAAAAGTAGATAATTTTTTCCCACAATTTAAAGCTTGGTTTTGGATCTTTTTGCTTGGTCATTTATTGTGATAAAAAGAAAACGCTCGCCAAGATAAACCAGACGAGCGTTCTATATACGTTAGTTGAAATATTCGGTTATAAATTACTCTCTACAAGCGTCATTATTTCCACTTCCATGGCTTCGGCTTTTTGCGCTACCGCTTCGGCTTTCGCTAAAATGTCGGTTACAAAGGCTTGATCTTCAAAATCTTTGGTGTTTATTTTTACATTCAAATATGCACCTCTTACAGCCGCTCTAGCGCACAGCACGCCCACACCAGCATCGCTAATAGAAGCAGGCAAACCAGTTTTGGCCATCTCAAGCATTACTTCCATAGAGTTTAAGCTTGTTTCCATTACTTTGAATGGAACCATGGTAGCGCCTTTTGTAGCATTGGCAATGGCAGCTTTTCTTGCGGCTTTGTCTGCATCCGTTTTCTTTGGAAGACCAAAAGCGTCCATGATTTTATTGAATGCGTTGGTGTCTTCATCCACCAATCTCAAAAGCTCATCTTTATAAACTTGGCCTTTTGCAGCCCAGTCTGAATAGTATTTCCATTTGTCTTCCCAACCGCGCTTGTGCGATGAAAGATTGGCAACCATTGTTCCTAACGAAACACCCAAAGCACCAACATAAGCGCTGATGCTTCCACCGCCTGGAGCTGGAGATTCTGATGCAGTTTCATT
>JANRBI010000097.1:1891-6876 GCA_030727625.1 Salibacteraceae bacterium | reverse complement strand
GGGAAACTGAGTATTGACTTATTTCGTTGAAGTACAGAATTTATAATCTCTGTGTCTTTTACACTTGAAAACAATGACTTAAATTCAAATTCAGCTGATTTTAAGGTGGTTTCTTGAATGTCAAGTGCCTTTAGAAATCCACTATTCACAAAAACAACTTGATTTGGAAGCTTAAGTCGCATGATTCCAACAGAAATATTGTTGGTAAGGGAGCTTAGTATTTCTTCTTGACTTGATAATTTCTTTTCTGCTTCACGCATTCGCGTTACATCAGAAACAATTACAGTGGCTCCTTTTATTTCTTTATCAAAGTCGTAAAGTGGATTAATGAGAAAATCGAGGATGCACTTTCGATTTTTATCCTTTAAAAAGTGATTTCTAGTTACTGAAATAGATTGGCCACTAAAGGCTAAATCAAAAATGGTTTTAAACTCTTCTGTATCGCCTTGATTATCGCCAAGAGATAAAATATTAAGCCCCTTGTAAAGCTTTACACCAAACAACTTTTCGGTTGCGTTAAAGTGATCAATATTGAACTTTATGTACTCATAGTTTTTATTGACACTGTAGAAGCCTATTCCTATTTCACTGCTCATCAGGTCATTAAGATATTCTTCTGAGCCAATAAGTTCTTCTATCGTTGATTTACTTTCATCGCGAAATGGAAAAATAAAACCTGCGATTACTTTCTCACCGTTTTTTGTAAGAACCCGACCAAAATCATTCAGTCTGATATCCTTACCATTTTTGGTTTTGAAAAAATATTTCAATTCGAACCACTCACCCTCGCCTTCGGCTTCTTGAATTGTCTTTTTCAATGCTTTTCTATGTTCAGCATTCATTCTGCTTGAAAAAGAAAAATCTGGTGCCGTTAGCTCTGCTGCAGAATATTCCAGAATGGATTCTGGATTACCATCAATCCTGAGCATCGTGTAGTCTTCATCAAGTTTACATAAGTATGAAAACGAGCCGATACTATATAGTTTCGAATGAATGGGTGTTTCCGCACTAGAAATAGTGATGCTCATTACAAAAGCGATAATAAGAAGAAATTATCCATTAATCAATTCATCCAACTCTAGCCACCTGAAAGATTTTTCATCCAATTGCTCTCCTAGATCGCTTAACTCTTTTGAATATGCTTGTAATTTTGAATATTCTAAATCAGATTGAGCCAAGAAATCATTCAACTCAGCTTTTCTTGTTTCAAGTGTATTTATTTCTTTTTCTAAGGTTTCAAATTCAAATTTATCCTTGAATGAAATCTTGTTTTTGTTTTGTTTAGGTTTTGCAGCGGCAGCAGCGGTTTCCTGTGCTTTTTTCTGCATTTCAACATGTTTTTTGTCTTGGTCTATTTGCCACTCTCTGTATTGAGAATAGTTTCCCGGAAAATCTTTGATTTCACCATCACCCCTAAAAACTAACATGTGATCTACCAAGTTGTCCATGAAATAGCGGTCGTGAGAAACAAGCACCAAACAGCCACCATAGCTTTCCAGAAACGCTTCTAGCCTTTCTAAAGTCAATAAATCAAGATCGTTTGTTGGCTCATCCAGAATCAAAAAGTTCGGATTTTTAATCAACGTATGCAGCAAGTGAAGTCTTCTGCGCTCACCACCGCTTAGTTTTGACACAAACGTGTAATGCATGTGTGGCGGAAACATGAACATCTCTAAAAATTGCGCTGCGCCTATTTTTTTGCCATTGCTTAGAGTGATGTATTCGGCCACTTCTTTCAGTGTTTCGATCACGCGCATGTCTTCTTTTAGATGTATGCCTTCTTGGGTGTAATATCCCGTTACGATGGTATCACCGGGATTTATCTTTCCCGAATCAGGTTCCATGCCGCCCGTAATCATATTCAAAAAGGTTGACTTGCCACAGCCATTGCTGCCTATAATTCCTACACGCTCGCCCTTTGTGAAATTGTAATCAAAGCCTTTCAATATCACTTTGTCGCCAAATGATTTGTACACTTTCTTCATTTCAAGCACCTTGCCTCCTAGCCTACTCATTTTTATATCAAGCTGAAGCTCGGCTGCTTTATAACCACTGTTAGCCTTGTCTTGCAAGTCATAAAAAGCGTCAATACGTGCTTTCGATTTAGTCGTTCTCGCTTTTGGCTGTCTACGCATCCATTCTTGTTCGCTTTTTAAGCGTTGCTTGGCGCGATCAATTTCAGTTTGCATTACTACTTCGCGCTCATCGCGCTTCATCAAAAAGTAGCTGTAATTGCCGTCATGTCGATACAATTGGCCATTGTGCAACTCTAAAATCTGATTACAAACTCTGTCTAAGAAATAGCGGTCGTGAGTCACCATTAGCAAAGTGATGTTTGACTGACCAAGATGCTTTTCAAGCCACTCTATCATCTCCACGTCTAAGTGGTTGGTAGGTTCATCCAGAATCAAAAGTTCAGGATTGTCCAATAAAACCAATGCAAGAGAAAGTCGTTTTTTCTGTCCACCACTCAAGTTGCTGATCACTTGGGTTAAATCATGAATTTTGAACTTACCGAGCAATTGCTTCAAGCGATCTTCATAATCCCAAGCTTGTAACGCATCCATTTTAGTGGTTACTTCTTCCAACGCTTTTGAATGCTCGGCTTCGTTTTGGTTTGCAACGTTGTTGCTTACGTCTTCATATTCTTTCAACACACTCATGAAAAGTGTATTGCTTTTTTCAAGCACTTGATTGATCGTAAAGTGTTCTTCAAAACGAGGTTCTTGACGCAAATAGCCAATTCTAACTCCGTTTCGCATCACCACTTCGCCTTCGTCTGATGTATCGTCACCACAAATGATTTGCAACATGCTTGATTTTCCAGTACCGTTTTGGGCAATCAAAGCAACTTTATCGCCTTTGCTCAAACCAAAGCTCAAGTCTTTAAACAACACACGTTCGCCAAACGATTTGGCGATTCTATCTACGGATAAGTAATTCATATTTCTTCGTCAAAATGAGCCCAATTGAGCCTTTTGCAAAGGTGCAATCTTAAGCACACATTAGCACGGCTAAAACTGCTAGTTTCGTCCCGTGAAAATTGGAGAAACAAATAGTCTGAAAATTGCGAGAGAAACCAAGATTGGTTTGTACCTCGAAGACAGCATCGGAATAGAAGTATTATTACCAAAACGCTTTGTGCCTGAAGATGTTAAGCCAGGCGACATGATTAATGTATTTGTGTATCGTGACAACGAAGATCGACCCATTGCAACCACTCAAACGCCTAAAGCTGAACTACATCAATTTGCTGCTTTAGAGGTAAAAAGCGTAAGTGCGATAGGTGCATTTTTAGATTGGGGCATCATGAAAGATCTTTTCGTGCCTTTCAATCAGCAGATTCATCCAATGAAAGAAGGCGACATTTATGTAGTTTATGTTTACCTAGATGAGCTTACTCAGCGCCTTGCCGCTACCACTCGTATCGAGCAATTTTTGAACCCAGCTGATCTCAGTTTTGAAAAAGGACAACCATTGAATGCAGTGGTTTTTGACCGAACAGAAATTGGCTACAAAGTAATGCTTGACAAAACATATAGCGGAATGATTTACGCCAATCAAGTATTTCAAAAGCTGAGCATTGGCCAAGAGTTGACGGTGTACGTGAACAACATTCGCGAAGACGGAAAAATTGATGTGCTTGTGCAAAAGCCAGGCGTAGCAAGCATTGAAGATTCAACTTCTTTGCTAAGAACAGCTCTTCAAGAAAACAACGGCTACCTGCCTTTAACAGACAGTAGCTCGCCACAAGAGATTAGCACATTGCTGCATATCAGTAAAAAGCAATTCAAAAAAGCGGTTGGCAATCTTTACAAGCAGCGCGAAATAAAGCTTACTGAAGACGGAATTGAATTGGTGAAGAAATAATTTTCTCGAAAAGTGCGCAGTATTCAGTTTGCAGTGGGTTCAGTGTAATTTGAAGCTCTGTAGTATCAAAAACACTCTCCATTTTCTCTGTGTAATTCTCATTGAGCTCTGTGGTAAAAAAAGTAATATCCTTTATAGCGCATAAAAAAAGGGTGCTCCATTTCTGAAACACCCTTTCATTACTAAACAATCAAAGCTTATTCGATGATCATCTTCATTGTTTTTGGAGCAACTTCTGCACCTTCTACTTTCAGGATGTAAGCTCCTGAAGTAATTCCAGATAGATCAATCATGTTGGTCAATGCGGTATTTGATTCATTGAAAATCATCTTTCCAGCAAGGTCAAACAAGGTAATTGAACCTCTTCCAGAAGCACCTGTGATTTGTACAAAATCAGCGGCTGGATTTGGATAAACATCGATCATTGTGTTTTCTACTTCGTTGTTTCCAAGCGGATAAGGCATGATTACTTTATCAACGATATGTACTACTCCATTGTCGGCTGGCACATCAGCTGTGGTTACAGTTGAAGAATTTACCATTACACCATTGGTCAAATCGATGTTTACATCTAGACCACTAAGTGTGGTAACTGGGCCAGCAGTTAAGTCTGTAGAAAGCACTGTACCAGAAACCACGTGGTGCAACAATACGGTAGACAAGTTTTCGAGCCCTAACAATCCGTTAATGTCTGTTCCTAAAGAAGTAACTAGATTTTCAAACGCCTCATTGGTTGGTGCAAAAACAGTGTATTCAGCAAAAGGATTAGTCAAAGCAGGAAGCAATTCAGCCGTGATTACTGCTGTCGCCAATGTTGAGAAACCATTATCAAGCGCAACATCTACTACAGTTTCGATTGGTAACACAACTGCATCAATTACATGCACTACACCATTATCAGCACCTACATCTGCCAAGGTTACTTGTGCTTGGTTTACATACACATCATTCATTGATGTTTTGGTCAATTTCAGCGTGTTTGTTGTGCTTAGTGGAGCAACTACGTCACCATTATTTACAGCAGATGATGCTACTTCAGCGCCCAAAACATGGTATGTAAGAATGTCAGCAAGATTTGGCAAGGCCAATAAGCCATTGATGTCTGTTCCTAAAGC
>JANRBI010000097.1:0-1791 GCA_030727625.1 Salibacteraceae bacterium | reverse complement strand
GAATGTCAGCAAGATTTGGCAAGGCCAATAAGCCATTGATGTCTGTTCCTAAAGCCGCTGCGGCTGCATCAAATGCAGCGTTGGTTGGAGCAAAAACAGTGTACTCAGCAAAAGGATCTGTCAAGGCAGGAAGTAATTCAGCCGTGATTACTGCTGTTGCTAATGTTGTAAAACCATTGTCAATAGCAACATCAACCACCGTTTCTATTGGTAACACAACTGCATCAATTACATGCACTACACCATTATCAGCAGCTACATCTGTCAAGGTTACTTGTGCTTGGTTTACATACACATCATTCATTGATGTTTTGGTCAATTTCAGCGTGTTTGTTGTGCTTAGTGGAGCAACTACGTCACCATTATTTACAGCAGATGATGCTACTTCAGCGCCCAAAACATGGTATGTAAGAATGTCAGCAAGATTTGGCAAGGCCAATAAGCCATTGATGTCTGTTCCTAAAGCTGTTGCTAAATCATCAAATGCAGCATTGGTTGGTGCAAAAACAGTGTAGGTACCAAATGGATCTGTCAAAGCTGGAAGCAATTCGGCAGTAATGACTGCTGTTGCTAGCGTTGAAAAACCATTGTCGATGGCAACATCAACTACTGTTTCGCTAGGCAAAAGGACTTTGTTGATAGAATGAACTACTCCATTGTCAGTTCCTAAATCTGGCGTTTCTACCAAAGCATGATTGGCATAAACACTTAGCATACTAGTAACCGTTAGCTTAATAGTGTTGTCCGTGTTCAACGGAGTTACAATGTCACCATTTGAAAGAGCCGAAGACGGAGCCGTTGTTCCCAATACATGATAAAGAAGAACATCACTCAAATTTGGTAGCGCTAAAAGACCAGCAATATTGGTGTTAAGAGAAGCAGCAAGATCGTCAAAGGCAGCATTGGTGGGTGCAAACACAGTGAGTGTAGCGCTTGGATCTTGCAAAGCCGGAGTCAATCCTTCTTGATCGATGGCTGCTTTTAGATAAGTGTGGTTTGTACTTGTGGCGATTACATCATCATAAACATTGGTCTGACCGATCGCCAAACTGGTCAAAAACACACTAACAAGGGTCAATAATTTTTTCATAACTAATGTTTTAATTGATTTAACCCCAAGACACAGGCTTCAGCTAAAACGCTTCACGCTGTTTTGAAAAAATTTAATTCTCCTCCGTTAAAGTGATTTTAAATGTTGATTTTCAAGTGTTTAAAATTTGAAATATTTTAAAATGAACATTTCTTTCCAACGGTAGTTTAATGCGGTGTATCACAACCACAATTGGAAACAAACGATCTCATAAAAGGACTAAAGCGTGGAAAGAGAGCTGCATATGAAGCGCTCTACGACCAATATGCTGGCCTGTTTTTTACCATTTGTATGAGGTATGCTAGCAATTCGCAAGAAGCAGAAGATTTGACCCAAGAAGCCATCTTAAAAATCATTCAAAACGTAGATTCTTTTAAAAATAATGGATCTTTTGAAGGATGGATGAAGCGAATTGTAGTAAACACGTGTCTGAATGAATACAGAAAGCATTCATTGCCTTTATCGGCCATTGATGACATGAAAGAAGACGAACTAAAAGAAATGGCAAGTGACTTTGCAAATGGATTGGATCAATTGTCTGAACAAGAACTCTTTGCCATGATTACGGCTTTACCGCATGGTTATCGAACAATTTTCAATCTAGTAATAATGGAAGGCTACAGCCATAAAGAAGTAGCAGAAACATTAAAAATAACCGAAAGCGCCTCAAGAAGTCAGTTGACCAAAGCCAAACTAAAGCT
>JANRBI010000096.1 GCA_030727625.1 Salibacteraceae bacterium | reverse complement strand
CCTTTTTGCGATGGCACCCACAAGCGCGAAGGCTGGCAAGAAGCTTAAATCAATTCTGTTTCAATTTCAACCTTGCTTTGCAGCGTTTTGTGTACTGGACATTTCGCTGCAATTTGCTTCAACTTTTCGCGCTGTTCAGCATCTAAATCACCGATCAATTCAATCTTTTTAGAAATATGATCAAGGTAGGTTCCTGAGGCCGATTCGTCTTCCATATCAGACACGTGCTTTTTAGAATGTGTGATGTAAACAAAGGCTTCTTTCAATGGCCATTTTTTGCGCTCGGCATAGAGTTTCATAGTCATTACGGTGCAAGCAGCAAGTCCGGCATTTAGCAATTCATAGGGCGAAGGACCAAAATCATCTCCACCCACATCGGTAGGTTCGTCAGCCGTTAAGCTATGTTTTGCAGTCTGAATACTTGTCGTGAAATTGTTTTGCGTCAAATCTAAATGACCAACCACTTGCTCGTCTTTCGTATCCAGTTTTTCTTTTTCCCTTTCGGGGAAATAGCGCTTTACCCAACTCCCAATCACATCGCCCGCATAGAGGCTATCTCGCTCATCCGAAAGCAAATGATCTGCACCATCTAAACTGACAAAACTCTTTGGATGAAAGGCCGCTTGAAACAACTCTTGCGCACTATTTACACTTACCGTTTTATCAAATGGCGCGTGCATGATCAGCATTGGTTTCTTCAGTTCATGCAATATTTCAAGTACATATGTTTTATCAAAATCTTGAATAAATTCATTGTTGATCTTGAAAGGTCGCCCGCCAATATTCACTTCTACTTCGCCCTTTTCGGCCACTTCTTCAATCGCATGCGAAAAATGCTGTTTGGTGTGCTGCACACTACTCGGAGCACCAAGCGTTGCAATAGCTTTTACCTCAACCAATTTAGATGCAGCCACAATTACTGCGGCTCCACCCAATGAATGCCCAACCAACAATGCTGGCGCAGCATAATGTTCAGCCATGTAGCTGTGCACTGCAATCAAGTCATCAACGTTGGCCGAAAAATGGCTGTCTGCAAACTCACCTTCACTCCTACCCAATCCTGTAAAATCGAACCGAACTACACCAAAACCATGGTTGGTAAGCGCTCGACTTATGTTTCGCGCAGCATTGAGATTGCTACTACACGTAAAGCAATGTGCGAAAATGGCAAAGTGACTTGGATGCTGATTTGCAGGCAGTTCTAGCCTTGCGTAAAGCTTGTTTCCTTGTTTATTTTCAATTTCGAGAAGCGTGTTTTTCATGCTCATAAAGATTGTTGGTTCAGACCGCTAAGCGACCGATAACTTACAACCTTTTTAAGAAACAGACTAGACTAACGCTGATTCATCTGCCCTTGTTTCTCCATATCTGATGGCATCAAGGTTCC
>JANRBI010000095.1 GCA_030727625.1 Salibacteraceae bacterium | reverse complement strand
AACTCAAAAACTCCTTTTTGAATCAATCCATTTAAAATGGACGTGGAAGCTTTTGCTTTTTCCAGCAATTGCTTTTTATGAACGGCTGAGGTTTCACCTTGAAAATAGCCACTCATTTCTACAAAGCGCATGAGCAATTCCATTTGTTTTGGTGCATTGCTCAGGGCGTTCATCAATTCTGAAAGCAGCTCTTGATTGTCATACGTCTCAGAAAGCTGCACATATTCAACGGTTCTAGGCTTTGCCAATTCTTTGAGTTCTTCGCTCAAAACGGCCACTCCTTTTTTAATCAAACCATCCAGCGCACGCTGTATGGCAGTTTTCGAACTCAATTTTTCAAGCTCGGTAACTTCATGGTCTTTACCATCATTCATTTGATTGTAAAGCATGCGTTCGTCTTCGCTCAAATCTGGCATTTCTTCCAAATCTTGCACTAAAGCCACCGTGGTTTGGCTGCTAATTTTAAGCGCATTTGGCAAAGCAGCATGCATGATCGATCCCAAGCCCGACATATAATAACGTGACATCCACTCCCAAAAAGTAAGTTGCATGAGCGTGATCACCGGTTCGTCATCCATTACATAAGCAATCGATTTCTGCTTGAATCCTTTGGGCGGCTGCACATCTAATTTGTAGATCAAACCAGCATAAAAGCGTCTTGGCCCAAACGGGACCACTACCCTTTTACCCACAATCAATTCTTCGAGCAAATGATCTGGAACTTGATAGGTAAAGGTGCTGCGCACGGCAAGCGGCAGAATGACTTCTATGTAATATTCGCGAGACAAGAATGCGAATGTAATATGCCCCTCAATGCTAGAAGTTGGATGTTAAAAACTCTGACACCAAACAGAACATCCTCATTAAAAATCATACTACCCTTGTATGAACGACCTATTTGCGATGCTAGCAACCATTGATTGGATCATAATTGTTTCTTTTTTGCTTTTGTCTTTGGGCATTGGGCTTTATTACCGCCAAAATGCAGGTAAAAGCATTTCAGACTTTTTCTTGGGTGGCCGAAACTTGCCTTGGTACATTGCAGGAATCAGTATGGTTGCTACTACGTTTGCTGCCGACACTCCGCTTGCAGTAAGCGAGTTAGTCTCTCAAGGAGGAATTGCTAAAAACTGGTTGTGGTGGTCTTTCATTTTTGGCGGAGCACTTACTACGATGTTTTTTGCCACGCTTTGGCGAAGAGCTGGCGTGCTTACCGAATTAGAATTTATCACTTTAAGATACGAAGGCAAACCCGCGCACTATTTGCGCTTGTTCAAATCGGTTTACCTCGGTTTGTTTATCAATGCGATCATTATTGCTTGGGTAAACTTGGCCATGATGACGCTCATTGAAATTTTCTTTGACGTTAGCACAACCGAAGCCATGTTTGTCACTTTTGGGTT
>JANRBI010000094.1 GCA_030727625.1 Salibacteraceae bacterium | reverse complement strand
CCATTGAAAAGGCAGTTGGCTTGACCATGCAACAATATCCAATACATGCATCGCAGCCTTTCAACATTGAGAAACCCTATGCTGGCGTGGGTCACGGACTCACTTTTGTAGATGTTTTGCATCGCTTATTCGAACTAACAGACGATACCACTTATTCGGCTTATGCCCTATTTCTTTACGAAGATTATGATCGATATCCATTGTCTGAAGTTGATATTCAAACCAAAAATTTGCTCGACACAGCCTATCGTTTCCAAGGGCATGGTGTGCATACTTACGAGCATTTGCGCGCACTTATTTTGGCTTCAGAACAAAGTAAAAATCCAACCTACAAACAAGCGCTCGCAGCTTATTTATCAAAATTAGAAACCGTAATTACCCCAAGTGGCGCACCAATTGGCGATGAATGGATTTTTGGTAAACACGCCAATGCCGACCAAACAGGTTATGAATATTGCTCGCTGCAAGAACTCATAGATTCTTACAGCTTACTTTTAGCAACCACAGGTAACGCAATTTGGGCCGATAAAATGGAACATTTGCTTTTCAATGCCGCTCAAGGTGCGCGCGCTGCTGATGGAAAAAGCATTGCCTATTGCAAAACCGACAACTCGTATTTCATGCAAGGTGCATTTGAAAAAGAGAACATCGGCAAAGACAATCACAACCGATTTAAGTACTCGCCAGTGCACAAAGAAGTAGCAGTGTGCTGTGTGCCCAACGCAGGTAGAATCTATCCTTACTACATAAAATCGATGTGGAGCACTTCTGCCAAAGGATTGCAGCTCAACTTATTTGGTGCTTCAACTCTCAATACCACAATAAATGGACAAAAGGTGCAAATCGAACAAATCACAAACTATCCGTTTGAGCACACCATCCGCTTAAAAGTAAGTATTGATGCCCCACAAGCATTTCAAATAGCAATCAGAAAACCCAGTTGGGCTGAGAATTATTCGTTGAAGTCAGATGCAAAATCATCAGAAAGCTCAGGTTATATTTTCTTAGAAAAAACATGGAAAAATGGAGACGAAATCACTCTTGAGTTTGAGGCAACACCGCAACTGCATACTTTCCAAACTAATGAGCAATACATAAGCCATGGTCCTTTGGTATATGCAATGCCGATTGTAGGTGAAAAACAAGTGAAAAAATCGTATCCATTTGGCGGATTTGAAGATGTGTATTTCACCTCAACTGCAAGCGCAGCATCAAAGTGGAGAATACAAACCACCGAACAGCAATTGACAACAAGCACAGGGCCCAACACCAACAATTGGCAACAACTGAAGCTTAGCCTGAACTTGATAGACACTTTGGGTCAAACCCAAAAAGTGAATCTTGTGCCAATGGGCGGACAAGTTTTGAGGCAAGTAACTTTTCCAACAGTATTGCTCAATGAAAGCATTGAAAATCAATAAATAACACCCATGCAAAAGCGCTTCATTTTCATGGTGGTGTTGATGGTTGTGTTGGGGTGTAAAAACACCTCAAAAACACCTGAAGCAGCCGCTGAAAAAGACTACACACAGTTTGTAAATCCATTGATTGGAACCGATGGCACGGGCCACACTTTTCCTGGTCCATCTATGCCATTTGGCTTGGTGCAACCCGGCCCAGACAACACCAATGTGGGTTGGAACCATACTAGCGGCTACCAATATCAGGACACTGCGTTGATGGGCTTTTCGCAAACGCGTCTGAATGGAACAGGCATTAATGAGTTGGGCGATGTGCTGCTGATGCCATTGGTAAAAAGCGATAATCAAACTGCGGGATATCGTTATTCCAAAGCTTCGGAACAAGCTGCCGTTGGCTATTATTCGCTGGTAAAGCATGACAATGTTAAGGTTGAATTAACGTGCAGCGAGCGTGTTGCCTTTCATCGATACACTTTTCCTGAAGGTGCTGAAGCTCAGGTTTATTTGAGCCTTCAACACGGGCTCATCTTTGGCATTGATGAAAATATTGCCAATGGATTGGTAATTGAAAGCGATGTGCGATTAGAAAATGATTCTACCATTTCGGGCTATTGTCATACCTCAAATTGGGTGAAGCGCAAGTACTTTTTTACGGTGCAATTTGACCGTGCATTTGCAAAAAGCAGCGAATTACCGAAAGCTGAAAAAGACAAAGCACCGCGCTTCATGCTCGACTTTGGCGCATTGAAAAACAATACGTTACAAGCGAAAATTGCGCTTTCTAATGTAAGCGTTGCAGGTGCGAACATGAATTTGCAAACTGAAATCGTACATTGGAATTTTGATGCAATGCGGCAAGCTAATGCCGCTGCATGGAATACCTATTTGTCTCGCATAGACATTGAAGCCGACCAAAAACAGTTGGAAATATTCTACACCTCGCTGTATCGATTATCCTTGCAGCCGGCCAACATTGCCGATGTTGATGGCAGCTATCGAGGCGGGGACGACAGTATTGGAAAAGCTCCAAACAATGCCTATTACTCCACACTTTCTGTTTGGGATATTTACCGTGGTGCGTGGCCTTTGTTGCAACTTGTAGCTCCAGAAAAAGTGAATGGCATTGTATCGTCCATGCTGCTGCATCATCAGGCAGCTGGATTTTTACCGATTTGGACAGCTTGGGGACAAGACAATTATTGCATGATTGGCAACCATGCCATTCCTATGATATTATCGGCCTATAACAACGGTTTTAGAGGTTTTGACGCGCAAGAGGCGCTCCAAGCAATGCGTGTTACTTCAACCGAAAATCACATCAATTCTGATTGGGACTTGTACAACCAATATGGCTACTATCCTTTTGACAAATTAGACAATGAAGCCATTTCTCGGACGCTAGAAAGCGGTTATGATGATTGGGCTGTAGCGAAAATGGCCGAGCTATTGGGCGATTCACTGCTACAGCAAGAATTTACTGCGCGGTCTAATTATTATAAAAACGTTTTCGACCCCGAAACAAAACTCTTTAGAGGAAAAGACACTGACGGCAAATGGCGCAACCCTTTTGATCCATTAACTGCCACTTCTCCGCTCAACAATCCGGGAGATTACACCGAAGCAAATGCTTGGCAATACTTTTGGACACCAGCGCAATACGATATAGCTGGCATGAAAAATCTTTTGGGCGGTGACGAAGCTTTTACGCAACAATTGAACACCTTTTTCACCTTAGAAGCTAAAAATCCGAATCGATTTTTGGGTCAAGAAGCCATGATTGGTCAATATGCGCATGGCAACGAACCTAGCCACCACATTGCCTACCTCTACGCCTATTCTACTACACCCAAAGTGGGCCAGAAATACTTGCATCAAATCATCAACGAATTTCACAACAACACGCCAAACGGCATGATTGGCAATGATGATTGCGGGCAAATGTCAGCATGGTATATCCTTACCTCGCTTGGATTTTATCCTGTGAATCCGGCAAGCGGTGCGTTTGTATTTGGTGCGCCACAGCTGCAAAAAGCCACTTTGCATTTGGCAAATGGCAAGCAATTGAGCATTGAAGCAGAAAACTATTCAGCCACAACCATCTACTGTGAAAAGCGATTTCTAAATGGTGAAATACTTGATTCCCCAACAATCACTTTCGACCAACTAACAGCAGGTGGAACCTTGAAGTATAGTATGGAAGAATGACAAATTTCAGGACACTAAATTGAGCTTCAAACTTATTAGTGCTTTCTAGTTTTTACGAGATGAGATTCTGAAATCGCTTGAGGAAAGTACTTTCAGTTTACTTAAAAAGTCCAAACTTTAATCCAAGATTGCCTGTTAGACCAACAATGTCTGATTGATTAAAATTTCGATAGTTCATAGACTCAACAAAACGATACCCAGCGCCTAGATTTAATCGAACATGTTTGTGCAAATTAATCTCTAACAAAGCGGAAGGTTCTATTTGAAAAAAATTGGCTTCTCCCAGACCCACATCTCCCATTTCATTGTCCATTTCAACTTCTCCAAAACCAATGAAGAGAGGGAATGTGACATGAAAAATGCTTTTTGAAAACAGGGTATACTCAACAAAACCACCAACGGCCCAATAATCCATATAAACATTGGCTAGTGTTTCACTTTTAGGTTTTATTTCATTGATAGAAGTGTTGAAAAATGCTCCCACTGAGACTTTGTCTTTGATGGTAACGCCCCCACGAACACCAAATAATGAAGCATTGCTTCGGTCCATTTGGGTTTGTGAAAAAGTCGGAGCTATAAAAAAGCCAATATCTTTTTTGCTAAGTATTGAGTCGTTTCCAAAAAGTGTTTTCGCTTCTGAATGATTTTGCGCAGTGAGGTTACCAACAGATATGAAGATGCAAATCATTGAAAATGTGGCGGTAATCATCTTTTTCATTTGTTCAGATTTTGAGGTTTCGTAAAAACTATTCAAAAAAAAGCAAGTATTTCAAGTTGGTTTCGATGTAAAACCATAGCCCTTTGTGCGCTTGAGCTTCGGTCTTTTTTTACTTTACTGCTTGAGGCGAATTTAAATTTGAGCCGTGAAGACTCGCAATCCATTTTATGTTAAACCGCAGTGTTTGGTTGTTAAATAAACTCAACATGAAGGATGCTTATTGAAGCTGAAAGATCGAAGACCAGGCGCTTTAATAAAAAGCTACGCACCCTTGATATGCTTTCGATCACTAAGAAAGAAACTTATTTACCAAGGTATTTTTTTAAAATACCACCTTTCACATTATTCACATCAAATTCAATGATAAAAGCCTTTGGGTCAAGCATTTCAATGGCTTTGTAGGTTCTGTTGATGTCTATTCTGTTAATGACGGTATGAATTATTTCTTTTTGCTCTTTCAAGCCACTTTGCCCAAAACCTTTGGCGCCCTTGTAAACAGTAATTCCAATGCCAATTTCATTGATCAGTTCGCTTTCAATTTTATCTGATTTTTCTGATACTATCATGAGCCCTACATAATCTTCAAAACCTTCAATCATCAAATCAATCACCTTAGCCGTGATTAAAAATGTGAGGATTGAATACATAGAGACTTCGATAGAAATCAGGAATGCAGTAATTAGAAAAAGAACAACATTAAATAGGAGAATGACTTTTCCGATACTAACCCCGAACCTGTTATTGATGAAAATCCCCAGTATTTCTGATCCATCCAATACAGCGCCATTCTTGATGGCTAAACCAATTCCAGATCCTAAAAATAGCCCTCCAAAAATGGCAATCAACAACTTGTCATCCGTTACCGAAGTGAAATTTTCGAAATGAATAATTAATGCTAATGCCGCTATGGATAAAAAGGATTTTAAGACGATTTTTTTTGAAAGGTTGTTCCAAGCAATCATTAAAAAAGGAAGACTTACGACTAATAGAATCCATGAAATGTCAATTCCTGAAAGCTGGCTGATTAAAATGGCAATTCCGGTAACACCTCCATCTAAAAAACCGTTTGGTAGCAGAAATGCCTTTAAACCAACGCTGGCAAGCATTATTCCAATACCAATTTGGATTCCCTCTGATAAATCTTGCTTAATCTTATTGCTCATTTTGTCTAGTTTCTCCAATTTGTTTTACCGAATTATACACCAACAATGAGTTGAATCGCAATCTGTCTAATTCTTGATCAAAGAATGCAGATAGCGCATCATTCCACCGCTTCGGTTGCCGATCTAAAAGTGCAAAACTGTTTGATAAGGTGCTTACGTAAGAACTTTTCTCTTTTTCATCTCTTATAAAAATGGGCGGGTACAAATTGTACATCAAAATCCAATTCTTAGCAATGCGCGTTGTGCGTCCGTTTCCGTCAATAAAAGGATGAATCCGTATCAATTCATGGTGAAAATAAATAGCTCTAATAACAGGGTTTTTGATGGTGTTAAGGTTATAGAACAATTCTGAAACAAGTCCCGCAATCTCTTTAGGATCAGGGCATAAGTAATTACCAATTTGCACCAATGTTTTTCGATAACTATTTGGATGGCTGGCGTGCGACTCGGGAGAGATTAATCTAAACAACTGAAAAAGTTGCACTTGATCATTAAAATCTACCTGATTCTTGATCTCGTTTGCCACAAATAGCAGGGTTTCGTTGAGAAGGGCAACATAAGCCTTTGCCTCTTCATCATCCTGAGCTTCCATCTGAGCATTCTTTATGCTCAAAAGCTCTTGAAGATTAGTAGTGCTGGTGAGGTATGTGTTTAAAAGATCATCAGCCAAATGTTGACGGCTATAGGTTATGAGCCTGAATGTAGATTTCATTATCTGCTCAACCTCCTTAATTTTTGAAGGATCAACATTTATTTCAGCAATTGGAAGCAGCTCCATGATAGTCTGTTTTTCTAGATCAAGAATGACCCAAAATAGGTACAATCTGTAGTGGTCATGATGCAAAAAATGCTAAATCTTTTTAGCGTCAGTATAACAGCTAGGCTACTTGGGCTTTAATAACGCCAATGATAAATTCATTTGTTCCAGTTTGGATGAGCTGCGATTTTGAACCATTGGTTCCGATGTACCAAAGTGCATCATTTTCAAAATGAATTTTCGCGCATAATTTTCTTCATGCACCTTGGTTCAGGTTAGCGCTTTAAGCATCATAATAATGGACATTTTTGGGAATCCTTACTTAGTAGTTTCCTTTCTCCAGCGCCAAACGCATGAATTTTGAAGCTTCTACTCTATCGAAATCCCATTATTAGTCAGCATTTCTTTCACTGCACTTGGATAATCGGTGATTATGCCATCCACACCCAAGTCTAGCATTCGCAGCACATCTGCTTCTTGGTTTACGGTCCAAGGAATCACTTTTATGTTGCGTGCCGCGCATTGCGCGATCAAGGCTTCGTTTACCAACTCAAAAGATGGACTATAGATTTCTGGGTCGAAGCCTAAGTTTTGGAGGTTTTGCTCAAATGACAGGTTGTTTTCGATCAGTAAAGCCAATGTCAGGTTGGGTTTCAAGGCTTTTACGCGCTGCAGCGTTTCTATGTCAAACGATTGAATGCACACCCGATCT
>JANRBI010000093.1 GCA_030727625.1 Salibacteraceae bacterium | reverse complement strand
TGGTTTATTTGACTCCATTCTTTTGCATCCAATCAGAAAGCGCAACCAATGGCCATACTCTTGACCAGGTTACCATTTTTGAATCGTTTAAAAAAGAACTCCAAAGTGAATTAATCCCAGGTGCGCTGAAAGCCTTGTGTTGCTTCAGCAAATCAAGACGCTCTTCGCAAAATGGTTTTAAGTCAGATTTCATCCACTCTGCCCAAGGCAGCACAAAACCCATTTTGGGGCGATCAACGATTTCAGTTGGCAATAACTCTGCAAAACTATCCACCAATAATTTCTTTGGAGAATGTGGATACTTTACGGTATCGGGAATCTGCATCACGTATTCTATCAACTCATGGTCTAAAAATGGCACTCGCACTTCTAAAGCATGTGCCATCGACATTTGATCTGTATCTCTAAGCAATACATTTTGCATGTAAGTACTCATTTCTGCTACTCCAATTCTACTAAAAGTAGGTAACATCGAAAACTCTTGATACTGTTCTAGATCATAAACCATTTGCTTGACCTCGTTTTTTGTGATTCTTCCATCAAACAACAATTTAGAAAGCTGTTTATCTTGAAAAACAGTTCTGAAAACTGGGTATAAATGTTCTAGATCGAAGTAGTCTAAGGTTAAAATTTCGCGTGTTTTTGACGAAGTCATGGTTCCTTTTGAAAGGTGATAAAGTGAACCCGCCAAGGCTCTCATTGGTTTTGGGAAACTGACGAGCCAATTCTGTTCAGCAATAGAAGGAATACGCGTAAACACATCATAACCGGCAAACAACTCATCGCCTCCAAGACCCGAAAGTGCCACAGTAATACCCATTTTCTTTGTCTCTCGTGAAACGATCCAAGTATTGGGACCATCGCCCGAAGGATGATCAATAGCGTCAAGCGCATAGGGAAGCGCAGCTAAAAAATCACTTGGATTCAATTTAATCTCATGATGATTTGTGCCAAACTTTCGCGCTACTTGGGCTGCATATTTGGCTTCTGAAAATTCAGATTCATCAAATGAAACATTAAACGTATCTACTTTCTTTCCGAGTTTTTCAGCCATGATTCCAACCAAAAGGCTTGAATCGATGCCGCCAGAAAGAAAAGCACCTAGAGGCACATCAGCAATCATTCTGCGTTCAACAGAAGCCACCAACTTCTCTCTGATGTTCTTCTGAATTTTTATCGGATCTTGATCAAAATGAAGTTTTTGCCAAGGCTTCCAATACTCTTTGATTTGAATTTCATTTGAGCTCAGCAGCATGTAATTGCCAGGCATAAGCATTTTGATGCCATCAATGAGTGTATTGGGTGCGTGAACCGTCTGGTATCGCAAGTACTCAACCAATGACTTTATATTGAGCTTTCGCTCCACTACTTCCGTTTCTAAAATAGCTCGAAGCTCCGATGCAAA
>JANRBI010000092.1 GCA_030727625.1 Salibacteraceae bacterium | reverse complement strand
ATGAACCTATAAAAGCAACAGGTTTAAGAAGAACGTATCCCAACGCCATTGCCCGAGAAGGACTTCGTGGACAAGAGTTTAACGCTTGGGCAGCAGATGGTGGAAATCCGCCAGAGCACTTACCAATTGTAGCTTTCACGCGCATGCTTGCCGGACCAATTGACTTTACACCGGGTGTTTTTGACATCACTTTGCCTACTAAACCAAACAATCAAATCAATACTACACTTGCTCAACAATTAGCGCTTTACGTGGTGATTTATAGTCCAATTCAAATGGCTTGCGACTTACCCCAAAACTATGAAGGACAACCTGGGCTCCAGTTTATCAAAGATGTAGGTGTAGATTGGGAGCAAACAAAAGTGTTAAATGGCGAAATAGGCGATTATGTGACCATTGCGCGTCAAGAAAAAGCATCAAACAACTGGTTTGTAGGAAGTATCACCGATGAAAACGAACGTGACATTGAAATCAATTTCGACTTTTTAGATGCCAAGAAAACCTACTTGGCCAAAGTGTATCGAGATGGCGATAATGCGCATTACCAATCAAATCCCACCTCACTAATAGTAAGTGAGTTTGAAGTGCATCAAAACGACATCAAATCGTTTCATCTTGCTGCTGGTGGCGGTATAGCGATTAGTTTGATGCAAGTAGAATCAATCAAAGGATAAAGTAACATTATGAAAAATTCACTCATTGTCTTAGTGCTACTGTTTACCAGCCAAGTATTCAAAACCCAAGCACAAGATTATCAAGACAATAGCAACGCTATTACAACAGGCGCTTTGCTTGGTTACATGCAATGTGAAACGTATTATCTATCCGGTTTTGGATCAGGATTCAATGTTGGGTATCAAGCTTCATTTTGGAAAAACCGAGTTCGATTCAACCCCAACTTTTCGTCCATGGGCTTCAGAACACTTTGGATCACAGATATTCCAGAACAATTCTTCAGAAACTCGGCCCTAAACCTCGATCTGCAGCTTACTATTATTCGCTATAAGCCAATTTCGCTCTTTATAGGTTCTGGTATTTTAGGCAGCTATACCAGAGGAATAATTGGCACTGGCGGCATGGACGAAACCCGAACTCGTTCTGAAACATTTGACTTTTTAAGAGTTGGAATGCCATTAAATGTGGGACTAAGATGGGCGCCATTAAAAAGCAGATTTGCACTTCAAATCACACCCATTGACGCAAACATTGGGCTTGCAAAAAATTTAAAATCAAGCGATTATGTGATTGGTGGTATTTCAGCTCGATTAGAAATACATGCAAAAAAATAAGCTCTTGAAATTTCGGTATGAGCAAATATTACTTACCGCAATAATCAGAATATTGCACTGATGGCAATTGAAAAACACGCGCTGAAAATACTATTGGCTGTTTATGCAGTAATCGCTTTGC
>JANRBI010000091.1 GCA_030727625.1 Salibacteraceae bacterium | reverse complement strand
GACTTACCTTTTGGTGTGCACACCTACAAATTCATTGTTGATGGAAACTGGATTACAGATCCGAATAACTCGCAAACAGAAAACGACAACTACGGACACGTAAACTCGGTGTATGTGCGACCTAATCACACCTTCAAACTTGCTGGAAATGAACGTGCTAAAAAAGTATTGTTAGCGGCAAGCTTTACCGATTGGGATAATCATCCAGCTAAAATGAAAAAGACACTAGTAGGATGGGAACTTGAAGTTTACCTAGCAAATGGAACTTATCCATACAAGTATATTGTGGATGGAAATTGGATAACCGATCCATCAAATCCAGACAAAAGAAGTGATGCAGAAGGCAACGACAACTCCTTTCTATCGATTGGCGACCCAGTGCTTTTCAGGCTTTCTGAACAAGAAAAATCGAATCATGTAGTATTAACGGGAAGTTTCAATAATTGGAATGAAGGTGAGCTAGTGATGGAGAAAAAGCGCAACGCTTGGGAAATACAATATGTGCTTTCGCCCGGAAATTATGAATACAAATACATTGTAGACGGACGCTGGTATTTGCCAAAAAACTGTGAGATAACTTCTGGTGCAAACGAAGAAACCAACTGTGTTTTAGCGCTTGAGCCCAACAAAACATTCCGTCTAGATGGTTTTGAATCTGCTCGTGATGTTCGCATTTCGGGGTCATTTAATAATTGGACAAATCCAGGTTATACCTTGAAAAAAGTAGAAGGTGGATGGGAAATAAAATTGCATCTCGATCCTGGAAAATATCCTTATCAATTTGTAGTGGACGGCCAATGGACGCCTGATCCGAAAAACCCACAATTTGAAATCAATGAATACGGTGGAAAAAACTCCATCGTATGGCTTGGACTGTAGACTTAAATCTGCCGTAACGCGGGCTTAACAAGGTAAAGCTAGGTTCGCAAAATGAAAAAAGCACTTTTTGTTGCCTCGTTATTATCATGTCTTGCTCTGATTATTCTGCATTGCAACAATCAACCTAGAGCAAAAAAAGCAACAGACTCGCCTTCTGGCAAAGAGCTGGCTCAAGCCATGTGCTCGTCTTGTCACAAATTTCCGCAGCCCGATTTGCTTGACAAGAAAAGCTGGGAAATGTTTGTGCTACCAAGAATGGGATATTTTCTTGGCCATTACGATGCAGAAAATACTCGCGATAAACTTATTGAAGATGGTCCAGCCGAAAGCCTTGTATTGGCCCAAAATATTTTCCCAGAAGCAAAGCTTATCGACAGCATCTCTTGGGAAAAGATCAAGTCATTTTACTTGGAAAATAGCCCTGTAATATTGCCAAAAGCAAAGCATTTACCTATTGCAAAATCAAATGATACCTTCACTCCTATTCGCCCGGTTTATCAACTGAATCCACCAAGTGTTACCGCTATTTATACCAACGAAAACAATTTGATGATTGGAGATGCATTTACAGGAGCTGTTCATCTTTTTAACAAGCAACTTCAGTTTTTGGGCGCTGCAAAAACCAATGAATCACCTGTGTGGATTTCAGAAAATGAAAATGCATTTCTAGTCACTGTTATGGGCAGTTTTTCGCCTACAGACGCACCAAGCGGAGCACTCATTTCTATTCCAAAAAACACTAAAGAAAAAACGTCTGTTCTGATTAGCAATTTGCAACGCCCTGTTCATCATGCTACTGCAGATTTCGACAATGACGGAAACACCGATTTTGTGATTTGTGAATTCGCAAAATGGACCGGTAGCTTAAGTTGGTATAAAAACTTGGGAGACAATCAATTTGAAAAACGTGTAATCAGAAATACACCCGGAAGCATGAAAGCTTACCCAACCGACTGGAATGGTGACGGACATACTGATATTATTGCTCTTTTTGGACAAGGAAACGAAGGTATTTGGGCTTTTATAAATGATGGAAACGGAAATTTCATGGAACAAACCATCAAGCACCTTGCGCCCTCTTTTGGTTCTAGCTTTTTGCAGCTTCAAGATTTAAACTCTGATGGAAACCTAGACTTGGTTTACTGTGCAGGCGATAATGCCGATTTTGGTCCGATCATCAAGCCTTATCATGGAATTTACCTTTGGTTTAACGATGGAGAGAATCATTTCAACGATTCCATTTTCTTACCGCTAAATGGCGCTTACTCGGCCATTCCACGAGATTTTGACCAAGATGGAGATTTAGACATTGCTTCTATTTCCTTTTTTCCAAACTATGTTGAAAGTCCTGAAGAGAGCTTTGTTTACTTCGAAAACAATGGCGACTGGACGTTTAAAGCTAGCTCTATTAAACAGGCAACTGCTGGCAGATGGATTGTCATGGAAACAAACGATCTAGATGGCGACAAAGACTTAGACTTGATCTTAGCAAGTTTGGCTTTTGAAGTTCCGGGTCATGATAGTTTGGTTAACAAATGGGTACAGAATGGGATTCCATTCATTGTTCTTGAAAACAAGACCAAGTAGCAACTGTAAGATGAAATTATTCTTTGTTCAGCGCTCTGTAACTAAAGAACAAGCCTATTAAAACCAAAACTGCCCCTAGTAACATTGGTGCGCCTGGAAAATAATAAGTAGTGCCTTTTGCAGTAAAAAAAGCGAACAATGTTGTCATAATCCAAGGTCCAATAATGGATGTAACACTCATCATGCTGGTTAGTGAACCTTGCAATTCACCTTGTTCTGAATCAGAAACTTGGTTGCTCATTAATCCTTGAAGCGCTGGACCTGCAATTCCGCCTAAGCAATAAACGGCTAGATATGGATACATCAACCAACCTTGTGTTGCGGTAGAAAAAAGTACTAAACCTATGGCGTAAAGGACCATTCCCAAATAAATACTGCGCTCTTGGCCAAATTTAGGAATCACGATTCGGATCAGTCCGCCCTGAACGATTATGCTCATTACACCCACAAAACCAAGGGAATAACCAATTTGAGCTGTACTCCATTCAAATGCCTCAAACGTGAAATAACTCCAAGTGCTTTGTACAGCATGCGAAGCAATGTAAACGAAAACCAAAGAGAATATCAACCCAGAAAGCTTAGGATAACGCTTTAATCGAGTTAAAGAAGTTAATGGATTTACACTTTTCAAATCCATTTTTCTCCGCTTTTCTTCAGGTAAAGATTCGGGTAAAATGAACAACCCATAAAGCCAGTTGATCAGTGATAATCCGGCTGCAGCCATAAACGGAACGCGCGTTCCGTATTCGCCCAGTATACCGCCAATCATAGGCCCAACGGCAAAACCAAGCCCGAAAGCCACGCCAATTAATCCGAAATTTTGAGCCCGCTTTTCGGGGGTGCTTACATCGGCAATGTAAGCTGCGCCAGTGGTGAAACTTCCTCCCAAAATACCCGCAATCAAACGACCAACAAATAACAAACTCAATGTTGGAGCGTAGGCCATGAGTAAGAAATCAAGGCCGATTCCGAATGAAGACATCAACAAAATGGGTCTTCTGCCATACCTATCGCTCAAGGCACCAATTAATGGAGAAAACAAGAATTGCATGATGCTGTAGGCAACCAATAAGTAGCCACCATAAATCGCTGAAGTACTGTTGTCAACATTTGCAACTTCTGAAATTAATCCGGGCAAAACTGGTATTATGATGCCAATACCAATTACGTCTATAAGTAGGATTACAAAGATGAATCCGAGCGCAGCCTGAAGGTTTTTCACTTTTTAAGTTAATTATGCGACAAATGTGAATGAAATTCAGATGTTTTCCGTTCTTAGTGCCTTCAAATTTTCAACCAATGTTTATCAAACGATTATTCATCATCGCTCCTTTCGCTTTATTGCTTTTTTCGTGCAAGCCAGATACAACAGCTGATTTCACTATAAGTGAATCAGCCGATTTTACATTGCCTGGCTCTAGTGTTGACGGCATTTTCATCACCTTAGAATCGAATTCCTTCGAAACAGGGATTGTAAAATTGATGGAAGACAACAACACGACTCCAGAATTGATTGAAAAGGTGGAGATTAGCGGCTTAACCGTTGCTTTGACTAAACCAACCGCCACATCGGTAAGCTTTGTAGACAACATTCAGTTGTTCTTGAAAAATGGAGATGGAGACACTCTTGCCATTTCATATTTCGATACTTTGAGCAGCAGTGAAAAAACAGCTAGTACAATAACGCTAGAAGTAAAAGACAGAAACGAACTAAAAGCTTGGATTCAAAACGAAAGATTAAACTACGTTGCAAGAATAAAAATCAATGGTTTTTACGCAGACGATCGAATCTTTAAAGTTTCTTCAACAATTAAGGCTACTGCGACTCAAAGTGAATAGTTAAATTAAAAAGACTGACTCTTAGCGATTAAATTACTGATTCTGATTATTTTAATATCCTAAGCTTTGTTCTTTTTTGTAACCTTGCCTTGTAATCAATCTCTCAATCTGCCGTTCTAATAAACCCCATGCAACTAGTTCGAGCTTACAACAAGGTTTTTACAAGTCAGGAAATTATTAGTATTCCTAACATCAGCGCAAAACCGAGTCAATATATCCTTCAACGAAAAAGGAAACGAACATTCGACTTCTTTCTATCTTCAATTTTACTGGTGTTTTTGACATTTACGCTTTTCCCAACCATTGGTATTTTAATCAAATTCGATTCACAAGGACCTGTCTTTTTTAGACAAAAGCGAAAAGGAAGAAACAATAGAAGCTTCGTATGCTTTAAATTCAGAACCATGGTTTTGGAAGAAAACCTAGAAGACAATAATGCGAGAATCACAAAAATTGGTCGCGTTTTACGGAAATATCATTTGGATGAATTGCCACAATTGTTGAATGTTTTGAAAGGAGAAATGAGCATTGTAGGCCCAAGGCCACACATGGTTTCTGAATCAAAAACCTTTTCGAACCAAAATCCGCATTATATCCAGCGCTATTTAGCTAAGCCAGGAATTACAGGACTAGCGCAGGTTTCTGGATTTTTTGGATACGTAGACAGCCTTGAACACTTGATGCGCAGAATAAACTATGACTTGGAATACATTGAGACCGCCACATTTGGTTTAGACCTAAAAATCGTTTACAAAACGATCGTGATGCACCTGCCTAAATTATCTCGATAGACGCATTGCTACTCTGGCAGCAACAGCTTTGGTTTTAAACTTCAGAAAACGGTAATATTCTTTTGACAGTGATGCTTTGAAGCTATTCACATCATTCACAATCATGCGAACTGCATAGTCATAATACTTGCGTGAATAGGTTCGTTTAAAATCAATATCTCTATCAGTAGATGTGGCCCAATCAAGCGATTTAGTGAAATCTGCTTCTACCTCAGCATACAACTCAGTTCCTTTAATAGGATAAGCTACAGTAATGGTAAAAATGTCAGGATTTGAAGATTTCAAATGATGAACTGTTTCAAAAATATCTGCTTCCGTTTCTCCAGGATAGCCAACCATGATAAAGGTTCCAGCTTGAATTCCTTTTTGCTGCGCAAGCACAATCATATCGCGCACTTTCTGCACATCTACTCGCCTATCCATTAAGTCTATCACGCGCTGCGAACCGCTTTCAGCACCAATCCAAACCCTAAAACAACCGCTTTCTTTCAGTAAATCAATTACTTCCTCAGTCATTCTATCTGCACGAGTAATACACTCATAAGGAAGCTTCAAGTTTCTAGACTTAAGCTCATCATTAAACTCGCGCAGCCATTTGTGGTTGACGGTGAATACATCGTCTACAAACCAAGCTGTGTCTACGTTATAAGTGTTTTGAATCCACTCTATTTCATCTGCCACTTCTTTTGCGCTGCGCCTTCTGTAGCTTAAACCATAAACCGCTCGGCTGCACCATTTGCATGTATAAGGACAACCACGCATGGTATTTATAGAAATAGCACTGGTTCCATGCTTCTGTTTCCATGCATCAAAATAGAGTTGAAGGTCAATTTTTGTGCGATTAGGAAGCGGTAACTCCGATAAATCGCGCAATTGAGGACGATCTGGATTTATTTGAACCTTTCCATCTGCGTCAAACAATGCAGTGCCTTGAATGTCATTGATCGATTTACCTTGATCAAAATGCTCCACTAGCTCGAGCATCGTTTGCTCTCCTTCGCCCAGCACTAACACATCGGCCCCAGCTTTTAAAAAGCGCTCCGCATGATTTCTAACTTCTGGCCCACCAAGTATAAGTTTACAATGAGATAATGAATCGTTTTGTCGAACAAACGCAAGCAATTTCACCACATTTACCTTCGTCATCAGGTTGGTATAAATGGCCAAAACATCAGGCTTTTGGACCAGAATATCTGCTTTTAATTTATCGAATGTGGAGAAGGTAGAATCGAAGACCAAGTTGTCGAATCCAAATTTTTCTAACCAAGCAGAAACATAAAGAATGCCTAATGGTGGATATGGGCGCATGATTTCGCGCTCTTTTGGGTCTTCGTCAATAAAATAGCCGTGGGTTAGAATAATCTTCATCTCGTAGTTGGCGAAAGTAATACCTCTGGGTAATCATTGTGTTTATGATTTTTCAAAGAGTCAAAATGATTAACGATGCTTTTTGTTGCACTTTTTATGATTTAAAAGACCTGATTAATCCAATATTAAAAAAGAGTTACCACAAGAGGAAAGCATAATTATCACAAGGCTTTCATGTAAGTTTCAGTCCTTCTTTTGAAAAGGTTTTGGAAATATTGATTTAACAAAAGTCAAAAATGAACCTGTAAAATTTCCCTTTTCTTACTCAAGAATAATCAATTGGTAATTATGAGCGAATACTCACCTCGATGCACAAATCAACTTTTGTCCTTTGTAATAACTGAGGAAGAGGATGAAGAATTTGTTTTTGGGTCTGGTGGTGATTTCAGCATTTTACAGTTGTGATTCTACTGTAATAAAGACTAGCACTGAAAAGGTTGACTCTAGGATCAAACCTTTATTTGTAACGGACACTGTATTGTATGATACAGACGATCCTGCCATTTGGATAAATCCAATTCATGCATCTCAAAGCTTAATCATTGGCACGGACAAAGACAAAGACGGTGCTTTATATGTATTCAATTTAGAAG
>JANRBI010000090.1 GCA_030727625.1 Salibacteraceae bacterium | reverse complement strand
CCGCCATCTACAGGCACATTTATGCCATTAATGTAGCTAGCAGCTGGCGAAGCCAAAAACGCTATTGCATTGGCCACTTCTTCAGGTTCGGCTACTCGTTTCATAGGCACTTGATTGCCCATGGCTGCCAACACATCTTCTTGCTTTTGCCCTGTTTGATTGGCTTTATTTTCTACAATGTTTTTTAATCGCAGTGTATTGGTAGCACCAGGCAACACATTGTTTACTGTAATATTAAATTGACCCAATTCATTGGCCAAGGTCTTGCTCCAATTGGCAACAGCACCGCGTATCGTATTTGAAACACCCAGATTACTCAATGGCTGTTTAACGGAAGTAGAAATCACGTTGATGATACGACCATATCCAGCGGCTTTCATGCCAGGAACCAATGCTGTTACTAAAATGTGATTACAAAGTAAATGCTGGTTAAAAGCAGATTGAAATTCGTCTAGTTTAGCATCAATGGCTTGTCCAGCGGGTGGTCCGCCTGTATTGTTTACCAAAATATTGATCAACTTGCTGTCGGCTAAATAAGCTTTTAGCGCTGACTCCAATCCACTAGGGTTTGAAAAATCTGCTTGAAGTGTTTCATGTGTTTGACCATGAGCAGTAGCGAGTTGGCCTTTTGCTTCTTCTAGTTTTTCGGCATTTCGAGCAACCAAGGTAACTGTGCAACCCATTTGCGAAAGCTCTAAAGCTGTTGCAAAACCTATTCCTTGAGTGCTTCCGCACACCATCGCTCTTTTTCCTGTCAAGTCTAAATTCATGATCTCAATTTCAAGCTTCAATATTAACCAAGCATATTTGATTGTGAAAAGATTTTGAGCGATTGACAGCTTTATTACTTTAGCGCAAATCATTTTAGCATGAGTATCAGAAAGCCTTTTAACCTAAACAAGTGGATTGAAGAAAACCGTGATTTACTAAAACCCCCGGTCGGAAATAAGAACCTTTACCCAGAAGGCACTGATTACATTGTGATGATTGTGGCAGGACCAAACGCCCGAAAAGACTACCACTACAACGAAACCGAAGAGCTATTTTATCAATTAGAAGGCAACATTACGGTGCGGATTCAAGAAGATGGAAAAGCGGTTGACGTCAATCTTGGTCCAGGTGATATGTTTTTGCTTCCGCCAAAAGTGCCGCATAGCCCTATGCGATCTGAAGGCAGTATAGGCCTGGTGATTGAGCGTGTTCGCGGAAGCGAATTCACTGATGGGTTACTTTGGTTTTGTGAAAACTGCAACAACAAATTGCACGAAACTTATTTCCCGCTCACTAATATTGAAAAGGACTTCTTGCCTCGATTTAAAGAATACTACGCCAGCAAAGAGCTACGCACTTGTAAAAGCTGCGGTCATTTGATGGAGACCGACCCGAGGTTTAGTTAGAAAGACGAAAGGACTTCTTTTCTGAAACTATTTGTACGTATGTTTGACGTACAAATTTCAATGCAATGGCTTCAAGTATTAATTCAGACCGAATCGACATCCGACTAACACCGGAAGAAAAAGCCCTGTTTTTAAAGGCGAAAGAATTGATACACGAAAGTTCGATTTCAAGTTTCATCAAAAACATTGTGAGCAAACGCGCCAAAGAAATCATAGAAGAAAACAATCAGATTTTAGCTTCAGAACGCGATAAAGAAATCTTTTTTGACGCCATATTCAATCCTTCGGCACCAAACGAAGCATTAAAAAATGCTTTCGTGATTTATAAGAACTCGATTCAGTAATGGGTTTCTCCATCGAAATTTTCGATTCAAAAATTCACAACCGGAACACTTTTAATTGTGAAGAAGAATCACTCTCGAATTATCTAAAACATCAAGCAAGTCAAGACATCAAGAAAAAGCTTGCAACATGTTTCGTTCTCTTAGAATCCGGTTCAACTGAAATAAAAGGATACTACACGCTTTCAAGCGAAAGCATTGATAGAAAACAGGTTCCTGAGAAGTATCAAAAGAAAATCCCTCTTCAATACACAGCTCCAGTGATTCTTCTAGGTCGCTTGGCGCGTGATATCACCATGAAAGGTTCTCCAGCAGGAAAAATTCTCTTAGCCGATGCGTTAACGCGCTCTCTATCCATTTCAAAAACTTTAGGAGCAATGGCGGTGGTAGTATATCCGATTAATGATTTTGCCAGAACATTTTATGCAAACTATGGTTTCGTTTCATTACCAGACAGCGGAAGAATGTTTATCGCACTTTCAACTGTCGAACAGCTCTTCTAATCCTCTTCAAAATGAATATCCTCGACCATCATTTGCAAGCTGGTTTGACCGCGAAATTCATTTAAATCTAGTTTATACACCAAGCTGAATGGCTCTTTCGAAGCAATACGTTCGGCAAAGTGACCAAGCTTAAAAGCTATTCCCTTCATGACCAAGCTGGGATTATCAGCTTGACAAACTTCGAGACGCAAATGCGTGCCATCGCCCACTGGTTTTGAACGGCCAGTGTCAATTACATTGTAGGTTGCAAAATGCGGTCGCATATTATCGGGCCCAAATGGCGCCATGCGGTTCATTTGCTGGTAAAACCTGTCGGTGATTTGATGAAAATCAATGACCATATCCACCGTGATGCTCGGTATAAGCTGGTCGGGTCGAATGCTTTTGGCAACCGTTTCTTCAAATCGTTTTTGAAATGTTTCTAGCTTCTCCATTTCAAGCGTGAGTCCTGCAGCAGCTGGGTGACCACCAAAATTCACCAACAAATCAGCACATTCTTCAATGGCATGATGCACATCAAATCCGTTTACCGATCGAGCCGAACCTGAAGCTTTTCCGTTGCTTTCAGTTAAAATAATGGTTGGCCTGTGAAAATGATCTTGAACACGCGAAGCCACAATGCCAACCACGCCTTTGTGCCAATGCTCGGCATACAGCACTGTAGATTTTGATTGCTGAAGCACCTCATCTGCACGAATCATTTCAAGTGCCTCGTCTAAAATACTGAGGTCCGTATCTCGTCTTTCTTTGTTGTTTGTGATGATGCTTTTTGCTGGTTCTTCTGCTTGCAAATCGGTAGTTGCAGTAAGTAATTTTACAGCCAAATCGCCATGGCTCATGCGGCCAGCAGCATTAATTCTTGGCCCAATCACAAAAACTAAATCAGTAACTGTAAGTTCACGCTGAAGAATATTTCCTTTGATCAATCCGCCATTTTCGAGCAAAAGCTTCAATCCGGGCCGAATCGACTTTTTCATCAATTCTAATCCGAAATGCGTCATCAAACGGTTTTCTCCAGTCATGCTCACAATATCGCAACCAGCAGCTATGGCTACCAAATCAAGGTATTGCATGGCTTCGCTTTGGTCAATATCCCAAGCTTTGCAAAGTGCTTGCACCAGCTTAAAACCAATACCACAACCCGACAAATACTTAAATGGATACTTACAATCGCTTTGCAGCGGATTTAAAATAGCATGTGCTTCGGGCAAGGTTGCACCTGGCAAGTGGTGATCGCAAATGATAAAATCAATGCCTTTTTCATTGGCATAAGCCACTTTATCGATGGCTTTTATTCCACAATCGAGCGCAATAATGAGTGAGACATCATTGTCTTCAGCGTAGTCAATTCCTTTAAAACTAACGCCATAACCCTCAGCATATCGATCGGGCAAATAATAACTCACATTGCCATAATGCGCACTCAAAAAACTAAAAACAACAGAAACAGCTGTGGTTCCATCCACATCATAATCGCCATAAACCAAGATGTTTTGCTCAGCATTTATTGCTTCAGTAATTCTATCCACCGCTTTGTCCATGTCTTTCATAAGACTGGGAGGATGTAATTGCTTTAAATCAAGCTGAAAAAAGGCGCGTGCCGATTCAAAATTGGTAATACCTCTTTGTCCAAGCAAAGTGCCTAATGCTTCGCTAGCATTTATAGCATTCTTGAGTCCGAATAGAACATTATCAGAAGGTTTGGGTAAAAATTTCCAGCTCTTTTTCAGCATAGCCACAAATAACGGATTTTCTGTCTAACATCCGCTTTAGCGAAACTTCAAACTTACGATTTCTAGTACTTTCTCTTCATCAATCAAGGTATTGAGCTCAGCAAAAGGATTGTACTCAAATTGCTGATAGCGCGCTGTAGAAAGCGTTCCGTCTACTATCAATACATCACATTTTCCGAACTGATCGCGTATTTTAGCCTCAGTCATAATCATGGCATAATGTGGGTGCTCTTTTGGCAAATGCTCCACATACATCTGCTCTTTATACACTCTAATTTTGTTCTTTTTCACCTTTAGCATGTAGTGAAAAACTTGAACGTTGGCGTTCAGCCCAATCGCTGTTTCAGCTGTTTTATTAGAAAGCTGGGGGTAGCTTTTCAGATATAAACCAGCCACATCTTCAATCACTAAATCTTGCGTGTTTTTATTGGTAATGGTTCGCTCATCTCGCAACGAAATTATTTGACCTGCAGGATCAACCCGCGCCATGAAATATTCTTTCAAATAAAACTGTTTTATGGATGAATCTTGTGCCAAACGCTCATCAAGACGATCTTGTAAAAAGTTGATCGCAAATACTTCATCTCCATCCAAATTTCTTGGAGTCACCACTTCCTCCTCCACTGGTTCACCAGAAAGTGCTTTCTTCATTTTCTCAAGCGTGCTCAAGCTTTCGCGGATGCTTTTGCTTAAATCTACAAGGTCTTCTGGCTGCTCTTCCTCGTCTATTTGGTCCACCTCAACCACAAGTTTTGGAGCTTCTATTTTGGGCGCAGGCACAGGCTTTGGCTCAGGCTTTTCAACTACGGCTACTTCAGGTTTTTCTTCTTTTACAGCTGGTTTTGCAATTTCCTTTACTTCTTCTTTCGGTGGTTCTACCCTAGCAACTGGCGCCTCTGGCGTTGGCTCATCAAATCCATCTAGCAACGCAACAGCTTCTTGCATCGGAGTTTGCGGCTTAGGAATAATGGTCTGTTTTTTTTGAGGTAAGATGGGCGTTGCTGGCGTTCTGGCCGGTTTAGCTTCCATGGCTTTAGGAGTAACATCGCCCAATACAGAACCAGAAACAGCTGACTTACTCATCGCTTCTAATGATTCGTCAGAGTATGGAATCTTCAATTTCATACCAGCTTTCAAACCCAATTTAATTTCTGGATTTGACTTAACTATTTCTGAAATTTCGCAATAATAAGAGGCTGATATGGCCTCAATTTCTTGCCCATCAAGCACTTCATGGATATAGTATGCACCACCATCTAACAGATTAATGGTAGGATTTACATTAGAAATGCTTTGTGCAAAAGAGCCTTGGCAAACAAGACAATTAGCAAAAGCAAAAAACATTAAGGGGAGCATGTTCTTAGCCATGCTTCGAATTTATTTCTTTTCTGTGAGGTGATTGTTAGCAATCAACGTTTGTAATTGAATTGATGCTTGGTGAATCTCTTTCCAAATGCCTTTTACTAGCTGCGCATCGAGGTTGTGAAGAGCCGCATATTCTGTTCTATCACGCATTATTTCTGTCCAGCGCTCCACTTGAAAAACCGTGACCCCATGATCAGCTTTGTACTCGCCAATTTGCTGAACGATGTCTAATCTCTTCTTCAAATTCTCAATCAAATGGTGATCAATTTCATCGATCATTTTTCGCAACTGCGCCAATTGATCTAAGGTAACTTGATCTTCGAAATGCTTTTGTTTGATTTCTAAACCATCCAAAAATTGGTTGAACTGATCTAAGAAAATCTGCTGCTTTGGATCACTCAAAGCCACATCAGGATTTGGATGCGTTTCTATCATCAAACCATCAAAACCTAAGTCGAGCGCTTTTTGCGAAATCTGATGAAGTAGATCTCGTTTTCCACCAATATGACTTGGATCTACGATGATATCGAGGTTAGGAAATTTTGTTTTCAGCTCAATTGGAATTTCCCACTGAGGTGAATTGCGATAAATAGGATCGTTGTAAGTATTGAATCCGCGATGAACCGCGGCTATTTTGTGAATGCCCGCTTTTATCAAGCGTTCCATGGCACCAATCCACAATTGTAAATCAGGGTTGATGGGGTTTTTCACAAAAACAGGAATGTCTTTTCCCTGTAAGGCATCAGCAATTTCCTGCACCGAAAATGGATTGACTGTTGTTCTGGCGCCAATCCACAAATACTCGATGCCTGCATCTAAAGCAGCTTGCACGTGCTCGGCTTTAGCAACTTCTATGGTGAATTTCACCCCAAACTGCTCTTGAGCTTTCGCCAACCAGGGCAAGGCTTTTACGCCCATACCTTCAAACGAATTTGGCCTTGTGCGCGGTTTCCAAACACCTGCTCTAATAAGCTGCACTTTTTCGCTTTCAACGAAATATTCAGCCACTTGCATTATTTGAGCTTCGCTTTCAGCGCTGCACGGACCAGCTATTACCACAGGCTTTTGTGCCTTTGGCAGCCATTCGGCCATGGGTATACTATTCAGTTTTTCGGTATTCACGCTGTTGAAACAAATTTCGCGGGTCGAAGTTCTGATTTATTTCTGTTAAACCCTCCCAAAAACAGTAAAGGCGCGGATTGCTCCACGCCTTTTCACTCAAAATAGCCAGTTAACCTTTCAAAATTATTGGCTAGGTTAAAAATAAGTAATGCTGCTGTTGCAGAAGTTATTACCCGTTATTTTTCTTTAATAAGTCTCTGATTTCACCCAACAGCACTTCTTCTTTTGATGGTGCTGGCGGTGCAGCTGGTACCTCTGGCGCAGCTTCTTCCTTTTTCTTACTTGCATTGATTGCTTTGATCATCAAGAAGATTGCAAAAGCTACGATGATAAAATCAACCGTCATTTGAACAAAATTACCCCAATTGATGGTTACCGCTTCCACAGCCTCGCCAGCAGCGTTTACGGTCGCATCTTTAATGGTCAATTTCAAATCTTTGAAATCCATTCCACCCAACAAAATACCGAGTGGTGGCATCAAAATATCGTTTACGAATGAGGCAACAATCTTTCCGAAAGCTCCTCCAATGACAACACCCACGGCTAGGTCTACCACGTTGCCTCGCATAGCAAAGGCTTTGAATTCTTTTAGCATAAAATATAA
>JANRBI010000089.1:5973-7172 GCA_030727625.1 Salibacteraceae bacterium | reverse complement strand
AAACCATCAATTTATTTAGCATCAATCGCCTGACAGTAAACTTGTTTTTCTTTTATTTGACGAATTAATTTTACTAAACCTAGAATAGAAGAACATGAAAAATCTTTCAATTGCGATTTTAGCAATAATGATCAGTATTACTGTGTTTGCTCAAAGTCCATACAAAGTCAAAATGACAGAACCTGTTGCCTTAAAAGGTAAAGAGCATGCGTATACCAAAGGAATAATTGGCGAAAACAAAGACAAAATTTTCATCTTACTTGACCAAACGGTTGTGGGCGATGGGCAGTTATCCATCGTGTCCTACAACAAGAAAAATATGACCAAGGATAGAAGCGTCAATTTATTCAACGATTATAAAGAGGCAAAAAACTATACTCTTACCAACTACTATCCAACCAAAGATGGTTTCATCTTCTTTTTTGAAACCGAAAAGAAAAACGTGGTAAATGTTTATGCAACTACCGTTGATCACGGACTCAAAATCAAGGACAAACTCAATCCTATTTTCCAGTTTAATGACAAGGAAATGGACGTGCGATTTTTACAAGCGGAAGGACGCAGTGATTTCGTTATGATCAGTCAAAAATTTGTGGAAGAAGGCGAAGAAATTATGATCGATTACTTTCTGTATGATCAGAAATTCAAACCAAAACACGATGGTAAAATATCAACAGGATTGTACTCTACTATTTCATTGAAAAAAGCAAGTAGAAGAAGCTTTGATAACCTGAGTGACTTTAGACTCTCTGATAATGGAGACTTGATTGGCTTAACCTATACAAGAGCAGATAAGAATGATAAATTCTCTGGTTATTATCAGCTAGGTTTTACCAACGTAGAAACAGGAAATACACAAACATTTCCAATTGAATTAAAAGACGCTTTTTTTGACGAATACACACTAATTGTGAATGATGGAGCAGTCGTTATTTCAGGTTTTTATCAGGACAGAATTGAAAAAGACAGAATACTTAGCGACAATAAAAAAATTAAAAGTAGCAGGAGAATAAACGGAACTTTTTTCAGACGCTATGATTTAACGACTTATGAGCTACTCAATTCATCGCAGATTGCTATTGACGAGGTTTTGGCCAATAAAATCGCAAACGGAAACCCTGCTACACGAGGAGGATTATTCAAAGCTGAAAAAGACGACACCGATCTTTCATCAAGATACAATATCACCGATGTGATCT
>JANRBI010000089.1:0-5873 GCA_030727625.1 Salibacteraceae bacterium | reverse complement strand
AACGTAATTCCTGGAAAAACAAAAGACTATGTATTTTACTTGACCAGCAGATTCTTTGATGAAAACAATCCTGACGATCTAAAAGGAGAAAAATTCAAGGCTAAAAAAGTAGAGTCAGCTTTCATTACTGCCGTTGTCAACCGTCAAAACGGAAGAAATGAGTCGTACAAACCAGAAATGGTTGAAGGAAAACGCAAAAAGCATGAAACTACAGACTTCTCTAGCATTTACAGATCAGATGAAGTTGGAGTGATTTATACTATAAACGCTAGTTTTAAATTGAAAATCATGAAATCAATTTTCGCGAGTTATATCGCTCTATTCAACAGAAAGATCTTGAATAAATTGTCGGATGAAACGTATACCATTTCTCAAGTAACACTTGACAAATAAGCTGATACTTCAAAAAAACATGCTTTAACGAAAAAGGCTTCTAAAATTTGGAAGCCTTTTTTTTTGTTCAGTAAATGGAGCACCTAACGCTAAACTAAATATGCTGATCTATTAAGATGACGTTACCATCTGGATCAGAAAAAACAATACTTCCATGACCATTGCCGTTTTCATCCATTTCGTTGGTCAACTCTACTCCTTTTTCTTTCAAATCATTCTGAATGGCTCTTACATCATCAAATTCGGGTAATGTATTTACGTTTTCATCCCATCCTGGATTAAAGGTCAGTTTGTTATTTTCAAACATACCCTGAAACAAGCCAACCAAGGCGTTGCCATTTTTCACGATCAAGTAATTTATTTCCATGCCTCCGGTAAATTTTTCGAAACCTATGTTTTGATAAAATGATCGTGATTTCGCTAAATCATTTAGAAATAAGCTTACCGATAACGCTCCTGATTTCATAATAATGTCGTGTTCTTTTATTACTGATGCAGAAATTAGAGCATATTCTTTAAAGACAGTTTAGCGCATCAATAATCACCAAAACACCAGCTATATCAAGGTTTATATAAATTTTTATTCGACAACAAACGACTACAACCATTTGCTTTCGAAACTAAACGGATAAAAACCGAATCGGGTTTGGCTGCGGTTGTTGGTTTGCACTGTGGTTTTTGAGACGAGGTATTCCAGTAATCACTCAAGCTCAATTCCACGAAAATGAAATCAATAAATAATCTATAAACTCTTTAAATTTTTACGTTATGAATAATCTAAGAAACCGTGTACAGCTAATTGGTCGTTTAGGAAACAACCCAGAAACAAAGTCATTTGATGGGGGAAAAGTGCGCAGTACTGCCAGCATTGCTACTAACGAAGTGTATTACAACAGCAAAGGCGAAAAAGTAGAAGATGCTCAATGGCACAATATTGTGATGTGGGGAAAAACGGCTGAAATCGCTGATAAATACTTGAAAAAAGGAATGGAAATTTGTGTAGAAGGTAAGCTCATAAGCCGCAGCTACGACACAAAAGAAGGCGAAAAACGTTATGTAACAGAAGTAGTAGTGAACGAACTAGTAATGTTAGGCAAGAAAACCGACTAAGTTCAGTGGCTAAAAACACTGAAGCGAGGTTGATCATTTATATGATTAATCTCGCTTTTTTATTGAATAGGTCATAACAAATAACATGTGTACCTTTGCCGCGTCTGGATAATCAAAGCAACCGTTGATTTGTTGAGCATGTTACATCGCTTGTAACGTTTGGTAAGTGTTGCTTTTAAGGGTCTTCTCTCCTACTTCTAAGTATTTTATACTTTCTGTATCAGCGAATAAAGTCACGTTATCCTTTTGGCAATTGCAAATGTAGCGGCCGTTTGCAATTGAATAATTAATACAATATTTAAAAACAAGGGAACGCATTTATGGGTAGATCGCAAGAAACCTTCAATAAGAAAGAAGTAAGAAACAAGAAAGAGAAGAAGAAAAAAGACAAAGAAGCTAAGCGCTTAGCTCGCAAAGAAAGCGGAGAAAAGTCAGGCAGCTTAGATGACATGATTGCTTATGTTGATGAAAATGGTATGATCACTGATACGCCACCAGATCCAACTAAGAAGAAGAAAATCATCGCAGAAAACATTGAATTGGGCGTTCCGAAACGTGAAGACGAGGCAGATTATGACCCAATAAGAAAAGGAGTAGTTACTTTCTTTAATGATGGTAAAGGTTTTGGATTCATCAAAGATTCAGTAACACAAGAAAGTGTGTTTGTTCACATAAACAACACCACCGAAGAAATTAAAGAAAATAACATGGTAGTTTTTGAGGTAGAAAAAGGACCAAAAGGATTGACAGCTGTAAATGTGAAAGTAGATCGATAGTAACGTTTCGAATTAATAAATAATCAAGGCGTTTTTACGAAGCTTTATCAAATGAAGCTTAGTAAAAACGCCTTTATTTTTGGTGATTAATTTTTGGTGTTAAACCTCGTAATTGTAAAAAACTTTGTAAAATTTCATTCCACGTTTTTCATCAAAACCATTCTCTATCAGTTCATTATTTCCATGAACATAGATGTGAAAGTTCTTATCGAGCTTTAATATACTCTTGAACATTTTCTTCTGCTTTTTAACTGCCGCTGGCGAGGAGGTGAAATGATCTTCTAATTCAATATTGCTTTCTTGCGCATATTGCTCCTTAAAATTATTGAACGATTCTACCAATTGAGGCTGCTCAAACACTGTGCGTGAATAGTCGTCAGAATCTACTTTTTCGTTCTGAGTAAAATACTCGGCAGATCTGTTCATCAGCTCAATTTGTAATGTGCGATCCACTTCAAATTCTTCTGGAATCTGCTCCATAACAAAGTTCTTACACATGTTCATGTAGTTCTTCGTGAGCGAATATTCATTCACCACTACACCCAAACCTAGAAAATCGTTTCTCCAATATTTAGCTTCTTCTCCTTTGGTAATGTGGTCGTGCATTAACACTCTGTAGCCATCTTCATCTTCGGTTTTGAAAACCAAACAAGCCTTATCTGGCTTGCTCATATTGATGCCCGAATGGAAAGTAATGTCAAAGCGGTCTTCACGATCATGCACATTAAAAGACTTGGTTTTTCGCTCAGACTTAAACATACCAATCACCTCAACGGGCTCTTCGTTAAACAAGATGCCGTCAAAATACACCATGAAAAATTCACCGCCATTTATCCCTGACCAAATGGAGTGATGGTAAAGGTGTTCGGCAATAGTTTTAGATGCTTCGATAAACTGAACTGGAGCTCTGAATTGGTCTGCCAGTGCAGTATAAACTATGTTTTGCGTTACATCATCATGATGACGAAAAGCAAATAATTCGTCCGTTTTAAACGGTTTGAAAAAGAAATCAGTCAACAATTCCTCTTCTTCTACTGCCAATATTCGCAGATGATGATCGGTTAGCACAACATCTTCACCTTCGGTTTTATTACCAACCAAATGAATCACCATCTTTTTAATGGTTGCAGCAGAAAAATCATACAACATGTACAGAAAATTTAGGCGCCAAATCTAAGCAACTGAGCGCTGCTTTAGGCACTTATTAATATTGATTTCGAAAGGAAAAACGCGCTGCTATTTCATGCGTGTCATCTGATAGGAGACCTCAGCTTGGTTTGGTCTTCCTTTCGCCATGAGCGATATGGTTAGCGAGTTCTCAGAATCTTGTTGGTAAATGATTTTGGCAGGAAAGTCATTTGCCTCATTCACAAAAACTAAACGACCCATTTCATCTTCTATTTGATGAAAAAGTATTGGACTGCGCTCTTTCATTACCACGATATAAGCCGCTTCGTTATCGAATTGCTCAATGAATAAATGCTCACTAAAAACGGTGTCATTCATAACGATTTCGGCAGCTGTACCTTCAAAACGATGCTTCTCCCATTTCCAATTTTCAAACATGATTGTGCCTTTATCCTCACCTTCCCACTTACCTGAAAGCCAGCGGTATTGATCGCGAAAAGCATTGTTTTTGGTAGAACATGCCGAAAGAAAGATCAAGGAAATAAACAGAATGTAAATCGAGGAAGTGATTCGTTTCATGATTCTCAAACCTAAGGCAAAAATTGCTTTGATGCAATGCATCGCGATTAATTTCATCTCGCAACCAATTATGCATCACTGTTCACCCATTCCGACTGATTAATGGATATTTGCCAAGTATGAACAACGATTTACGCATAGTTTTTTTTGGAACGCCTGATTTTGCAGTAGCAAGTTTAAAAGCTTTGATTGATGCCGGTAAAAATGTAGTAGCTGTGGTTACTACACCAGACAAACCAGCTGGACGAGGACATAAATTACAACCATCGCCAGTAAAAGAATTTGCCGTTGAGCAAAACTTACCTGTATTGCAACCAACCAATCTAAAATCAGAAGATTTTGTCGGTGAATTAGCAAGTTACAATGCCAATTTGCAGATTGTAGTTGCTTTTAGGATGCTGCCCGAAGTGGTTTGGAATATGCCAAAACACGGAACTTACAATGTGCACGGCTCACTCCTACCCGATTATCGCGGAGCAGCACCCATTAATTGGGCAATCATAAATGGAGAAAAAGAAACAGGAGTAACCACCTTTAAACTTCAGCATGAAATAGACACTGGAAATATTCTCGATCAAGCAAAAACAGCCATTGGCCCAAACGATTCGATGGGCGATTTATATCCCAGATTGATGCATCTTGGTGCAGATCTATTGCTGAAATCAATCGCCAATATTGAAAGTGGAAACATTGAACTAAAACCACAACCAACGCCAAAACAAAATACGCACGCGCCCAAAATATTTAAGGAAACGTGTAAAATAGACTTGAACAAGACAGCTCAAGAAATTCACAATTTTGTAAGAGGAATGTCTCCATTTCCCGCTGCGTTTTTAAGTGTAAAGCTTGAAGATGGCAATATCGAGAACTGGAAGATTTTAGAAACACGAACCACTGAATTAGCATCCGATTCATCACCCAGCCTTCATGTAAATGATAATCAACTTTACCTAGTTTGTAAAGACGTTTTATTGGAAATCAAAAGCGTTCAAACTCCTGGAAAGAAGCGGCTTTCTTCAGATGATTTTTTACGTGGCAATCGCCACGATTTAAGCGCTTTAACAATTACTTAATGCGCTGGAAAATTTCCATATTCATCTGTTCTAGCTTGTTCTTTTTGAGCAGTTGCGCCAACGATGACAATGGAAACAAGCGCACAGGAACATTGCCCGATGAAGTAGATTATGAAATGCAAGTTTCAAGACTCAATCTGCCCATTCAAATTCCACTTTCTGAACTTCAATCGGCCATTAACAGAAAACTTCCAAAAGAAATTATCTCTGGTTTTAATATTAAAGGAAATTATAAGCTGAATGCAACTAGAAAGGGCAATATCAAAATGGTGGGCGATGCTAAAAACCTGCTTTGGAGTTTGCCGATTCTAATAGAAATAGTCAAAGAAAAAAACGACAAAGTCATTTCAACTTTTGAAATTCTACCCACATTTAAATCAGAAATTGGAATAGAAAAAGACTATACGCTAACCGCGAAAAGCAGCTTGATTGAATTAACTTTTACTGATTCCGCATCTTTAAAACTACTTGGAATTCAATTTGATATCACAAAAATCGTGGCAAATCAGATTGTGAAAAATACTTCAGCCTTGACTGAAAAAATTGATGCTGAAATCAATAAAATCAGCATCGAAAAATTGCTGTACAAAACTTGGAGCAAACTCAGAAGTCCTATTCGGGTGAACAAACAACTTTTCAAAGTTTACATTCTTGGAACTCCAACTTCGGCCATTTTTCATGACTACTATTTCAAGAATGACAACATCTATTTAGACCTAACGCTAAATGCTGTGCTCGAAACCGTATTCGATTCTGCATCTTTTGTTCCAGATGATTTTGAATATCCGCCATTAAGCATCAAAACACGCCAAGA
>JANRBI010000088.1 GCA_030727625.1 Salibacteraceae bacterium | reverse complement strand
ATTGTTTTTCAAAATCATGAGAAAAACAAAGGCAAAGGTGCCGCATTGCATACAGGAATAAAGCTTGCAACGGGAGATTATGTTGTCATTCAAGACGCAGATCTTGAATACGATCCAGAAGAATACAACGATTTATTGAAGCCAATTTTGAGCGGAGATGCTGACGTAGTGTATGGTTCTAGATTCATGGGCGGAAATCCTCACAGAATCTTGTTCTTCTGGCATACACTCGGCAACAAATTTTTGACTCAGCTTTCAAACATGTTTACCAATCTGAATTTGACAGACATGGAAACGTGCTACAAACTTTTCAAAAGAGAAATTATACAATCGCTTTCGCTGAAAGAAAATCGTTTTGGTTTTGAGCCAGAGGTAACCGCCAAGATTTCGCGCATACCGCGCATCAGAATATATGAGATAGGCATTTCGTACTATGGTAGAACCTATGAAGACGGAAAGAAGATTGGCTGGAAAGATGGTTTTAGAGCAATCTATTGTATCTTGAAATACAACCTTTTCTCAAAATAAAAGACGGAATAGGACAAAGGCGGCAGGGCAGAGGTGTTGATAAAGGGATGGATTCCAACAATTAATCAATCTTTTTATTTGATTTATCTAGTTGAAATTAAGATGTTTAAACCCAATATGGACAATATTAATAGATGAATGTTCAAAAAGTGGGATTCGTTGATAAAGTTTCCAATGTAAATATCTATTTTTGCGCCCCGATTTTACAAAAGCATAGATCATGGCAAAGAAAAGTAAAGGCAATAGAATTCAAGTAATATTAGAGTGCACCGAGCACAAAGAGAGCGCTCAGCCAGGTACTTCACGATATATTACCACCAAGAACAGAAAGAACACTCCTGAGAGAATTGAGTTGAAGAAATACAACCCAATCCTTCGTAGAATGACTGTTCACAAAGAAATTAAATAATAACCTTTTCAAAAGCAATAAGCCATGGCTAAGAAAACAGTAGCAGGTCTCCGTAAGCAAGGAGCAAAAGATTTCACTAAAGTGATTAAAATGGTAAAGTCAGAAAAAACTGGAGCATATAGCTTCCGTGAAGAGGTTTTGCCAAAAGATGCAGTAAACGATTTTTTGAGCGCTAAGTAATCGCTTCATCAAAATATTTATTCTAGAAAGCTTTCCACCTCGTGCTGGAAAGCTTTCTTTGTTTAAAACAATACATAACTCAAATGGCTCTTTTCGGCTTATTTAAATCTAAAAAAGAAACGCTCGATAAAGGTTTAGAGAAAACACGCGAGAGTGTATTTTCAAAGCTAACCCGCGCTGTTGTTGGCAAAAGCAAGGTTGATGATGAAGTTTTAGACAACCTTGAAGAAGTGCTTGTAACCAGTGATGTAGGAGTAGAAACTACCTTGAAAGTGATCAAACGTATAGAGGCCCGAGTATCTAGAGACAAGTTTGTAAGTGCAGA
>JANRBI010000087.1 GCA_030727625.1 Salibacteraceae bacterium | reverse complement strand
CCGTTTAAGATCATTTCCCTAAGTATCTCTTTTGATTCGCAGGCTGGACCTATGGTAGCAACGATTTTCGTTTTATTCTTTATATGCATAATCTCGTGTTAAAAGGGCGAATGTATTCAACTCTTAGTCTCCTAAAAGCAATGCAATCTTACAATTTCATTAAGGATTAGGACTCAAATAATGAGTACTGGTATTTCAATAATACAGCTGGATCTTCTTCGGAAACCATCTGTAAATGTTCTATTTCTCTGAGCTTGCTCGTAAAATCATGTTGATCAAACAGCTCAACATAACCTTCTACAATTACAAAGAAATCGTATTGTTTTAAAGACTTTACAAGCGGAAATTCTTCGCTGTAATTATCTAGTAAATAATAATTTAAACGATTTGCTTCGTCTTTGCTTCTGTATAACGAAAACTCATGAGCTTCTGCCTTGCTGGTTACTAGCGAAACTGTATCTCTTATAAAATCGAGTTTTAGTTGCTTGTTTAAATACCATGCAACTCGATAATCTTTCAGGTGACAGCTAATTCCATACAGCAAAAACTCGTAATCATCATCAAGGTCGAGTTTGAACTTCTGCATGTTACAAGTTTAGTTGCTTTACAGCCAATTTTGAAGCAACTTGCTCGGCTTTTTTCTTGCTGCGTTCTTTCCCGCTGGCTAGAGGCTCATTGTTTATAAGCACTATGCATTCAAACATTTGATCATCGGCAACCGAATCGGTAGTATCAAACTGAATCTTGTGCTTGTGCTGCTGAGCCCACTCAATAATAGCGCTCTTATAATCTTGACTTTCTTGTAACACTTGATCTAAGTCCAAGAATTTTGCGAGTAAGTTTTGCTTCACACTTTTCCGTGCTTGTTCAAATCCGCGGTCAAGATATATGGCTCCAATCAGTGCTTCGAGCGCATTGCCAATAATCTTATCCATAGAATCGTCCGTGCCAATTCTAGCCTCAATTACCGTGTTAAGCTGCGCTTGTTTGCCAACTTCGCCTAGCATTTGTCGGTTTACAATGCGTGCTCTTATTTTGGTAAGATAGCCTTCATCCTTTTCAGGGAAAAGACTAAACAAATGCTCTGTAATAACGGTGTCAAGAACTGCGTCACCGAGTAGCTCGAGCCGTTCGTTGCAATCTGTATGAGTGAATTTGCCGCTGCCAATGAGCGATTTGTGCCTTACAGCTTTTTCGTACCAAGAAATTTCTTTTGGTTGAATTCCCCAATAGGTTTTTAAATACCTAATAAGCAGCTTCTGCTTGGGCGAATAAGACCGAAAAATGTTGAAAATTGCCAAGGCTAAAAAATCAGCCCACAAACTTTTTGAAAATTATAGAAGCATTGTGGCCTCCAAATCCGAATGTGTTGCTCAATGCAGCATTGATCACACGCTCTTGGGGTTTGTGGAAAGTGAGGTTTAACTTACCGTCAATATCTTCATCATCTGTGAAGTGATTGATAGTCGGTGGAACGATATCGTTCTTCACAGCAAGAAGTGTAGCAATACCTTCAATAGCACCGGCAGCACCCAACAGGTGACCGGTCATTGATTTGGTAGAACTCACGTTCAAATTATAAGCATGCTCACCAAACACATGTTTGATTGCCTTCAGCTCAGCTACATCACCAAGTGGTGTTGAAGTTCCGTGTACGTTTACGTAAGAAAGGTCATTTGCAGAAAGCGAAGGATCATCTTCTAACGCAGATCTCATTACATTCAATGCACCCAATCCATCAGGATGAGGAGCTGTAATGTGATATGCATCAGCAGATAAACCACCGCCTGCTACCTCAGCGTAAATTTTTGCGCCACGTGCTACAGCATGTTCATACTCTTCTAAAATAACGCTTCCAGCTCCTTCGCCCATTACAAAACCATCTCTGCCTTTATCAAATGGACGAGATGCTGTTTCTGGACTATCATTTCGGGTAGAAAGCGCGTGCATTGCATTGAAACCTCCAATACCCGATTCATTGATCGCGGCTTCAGAACCTCCAGTTACAATCACGTCTGCTTTACCTAATCTGATGTAGTTGTAGGCATCAATCATAGCATTGGTGCTAGTTGCGCAAGCGCTCACCAAGCTAAAATTTGGACCGCGGAAACCATATTTAATCGAGATATGGCCAGCAGCAATGTCCGAAATCATTTTCGGGATAAAGAAAGGGTTGAAGCGTGGAGTGCCATCACCAGCGGTGAATGCACTTACCTCTTCTTGAAAGGTGATAATTCCTCCAATACCAGACCCCCAAATAACTCCGATTCTATCGACATTCATTTTCTCGCTATCAAGGCCAGCATCTTTGATGGCTTCGTCAGCGGTTATAATGGCAAACTTCGAAAACAAATCAAGTTTTCGTCCTTCTTTCCTGTCAAAGAAATCGTCAAGGTTAAGGTTCTTAACCTCGCAAGCAAATTGAGTCTTAAACTTAGATGCATCAAAGCGGGTAATTGGGGCAGCTCCGCTTACTCCTTTTAGAAGGTTTGCCCAAAAATCTTGAGCATTATTTCCAATTGGTGTTAATGCGCCTATACCTGTAACAACTACCCGCTTTAATGCCATCTTAGTTCTATTAAATGTTACGAATTACGATACGTGTTCCTCGATGTATTTCACTGCTTCGCCTACTGTGGAGATATTCTCAGCCTGGTCGTCTGGAATAGCAATGTTGAATTCCTTTTCGAATTCCATAATCAATTCTACAGTATCTAGTGAGTCTGCACCAAGATCATTGGTGAAACTTGCTTCTAGAGTAACTTCTCCTTCGTCAACTCCTAATTTGTCAACGATAATTGCGATAACGCGTTCTTTAATATCAGCCATATTGCTTGATTTAATGTTAGCTTTTCAGGGTGCAAAGAAATGTTTTTTAACTTGATTTATCCAAATTGAAAATTAATCGAACGAAATACATATTTCGTCCAACGACTTTCGACCTAGTTTTGGAACCTCAGCATTTGCGGCAGCATAGCCTACAGGGAGTAGTAAAAACGGGCGTTCGTTGCTAGGTCGATTTAATATTTTAGATAGAAAATTCATCGGGCTCGGAGTGTGTGTTAAAGTTACCAAACCGGCTTGATGAATAGCCGTTATGAGCATTCCACAGGCTATTCCTACTGATTCATTTACATAATAATTGTTCTTTTTTTCGCCTTCTTCCAAATCATAGATTTTTTTGAAAACGACAATAATCCATGGCGCAGTTTCTATAAATGGCTTGTGCCAATTGGTGTCAAATTTCTCCAAGTCTTTCAACCATTCTTCGCTCATTCGGCCGTGATAACTTTCATATTCTTCTTGCTCAGCAGCTTTTCTGATTTCGCTTTTTAAGGCAGAATTACCGATTAAACAGAAAGTCCAAGGTTGTTTGTGCGCGCCAGACGGAGCTGTGCCAGCAGTTAAAATAATGTTTTCGAGCACATTTTTTGGAACAGGTTCATTACTGAACATCCGTAAACTGCGCCTTTTATTCATTTCATGATAAAAAGACAAACTGCGCTTTTCTGTTTCTTCTTTCGAGAAATTACTCGATTGAAAAGGAATAAACTCGGCCTTACCGCTCATTGTGAATGATACTTTTGCCGCAAATTAATCATCATTTCTATTCATGAAACGCTTAGCCATTTTTGCCTCAGGTACCGGAACCAATGCCAACGCTATCATTGAGCATTTTAAATACAGCAACGATGTGAAAATTGCTTTAGTGCTCACCAATAAACCTGAAGCGGGTGTGATTCAAGTAGCCGAAAAGCACGAAATAGAATGGGCTTTCTTAGCGAATCAGGATGTAAAGGATGAAGATGTTTTGATGACTTTGTTGGATGAATTTGAAGTCACTCACATTGTTTTGGCTGGTTGGTTGCAATTGATTCCGAAGTTTTTGACGGATGCTTTCGCAGACAAAATCGTGAATATTCACCCAGCACTATTGCCAAAGTTTGGTGGAAAAGGAATGTATGGTCATCATGTGCATCAAGCGGTATTTGAAGCCAAAGAAATCGAGTCGGGAATCACGATTCATTTGGTGAATGAAGAGTATGATAAGGGTGCTGTTTTGGCCCAGCATAAAGCAAGTTTAGATTCGAATGATACTCCTGAAAGCATTGAACAAAAGGTGCGAAAACTCGAATTGCAATATTTTCCAATAGAAATTGAAAATTGGTTGAAATAAAATTCTGAAAGCTATTTTGACCGCTAATGGTTAGAAATGAATATTTTGGACGCCAAACCCAAATCAATATTCTAACCCATGAAGTCACGTAGGCTCTTCACTATAATATTGGCCATTGCATCCGTTTTGTGGATTCAAGGCACATTTGATTCCAGCAACCTTCATCAAGAAGCTTCTTTTTTCCCCGATTTCTCAATAAACGAGCCTCAAGCTCCAGCTGCTCATGTTGAATCTGCTCATGCAGAAGATGTTCATGATGTTGCACATGACGAAGAACATTCAGGTCATCATGGTCCAGATACTTCGCCTTTGTTTTTCATCATCATTGCTGTATTTATTGGTGCAGCAACGCGGCATTTCCTCAAAGCTATTCCAGTTCCATTCACGGCCTTGTTACTGATTATTGGTATTGTGCTGGGCGTGCTTTCGCGGGTTGGCATGTTTGACCATTGGGGAAGCATCGATGTCAGTTTCATTTCCGAATCTATTGAATGGGCTGCTCACATTGATCCACACATGCTCTTTTTTGTGTTTTTGCCAATTTTGATTTTCGAGGCGGCATTCGCAATGGATTTGCACACCTTCAAGAAAAGCGCTACCAACTCCATCATCCTTGCAGTTCCAGGAATTATTATCGCTTTAGTATTGACTGGAGGACTTGTGTTCGCTATAGATTATTTTAATATCGGTCTTGAAGGTTGGGCAAATTGGGGCTTAGCGTTCATGTTTGGTTCTGTGATTAGCGCAACCGATCCTGTGGCTGTGGTGGCTTTACTAAAAGATTTAGGTGCAAGCAAAAAATTAGGAACGCTGATCGAAGGCGAATCGCTTTTAAACGATGGTACAGCTATCGTTTTATTCATGGTTTTCTTTTTAGGAATATCTGGCGAAGCCACTGAAACCAACGGTTTCGTTGAGTTTTTGAGAGTTTCGTTTGGTGGTGTAGGTATTGGATTATTCTTCGGATGGATTGTACTACGCTGGTTAAAAGGCGTGTTTAATGATGCCATGGTTGAGATTTCGGTGGTAGTTGCAGCGGCTTACATTACATTCTATGTCGCGGAGCATTTTTTCCATGTTTCTGGTGTGTTAGCGTTGGTTGCACTTGGTTTATTAATTGGTGGATTTGGTCGCTCAAGTATTTCACCACAAGTAGAGCATTTCATGCACGAGTTTTGGGAATTAGCAGGTTTTATCGCTAACTGCTTGATATTCCTAATAGTTGGAATTGTTGTGGCGCAGCGCACGCAATTTTCGGCCAACGATTTCTTAGTGTTAGGAATAGTGTACATCGGTATTCATGTGGTTCGAGCTATTGTTATGGCCATATCCTATCCATTTATGAAAAATGCGGGTTATGGACTTCCAGTGAAAGATGCCATTGTAGTTTGGTATGGCGCTTTGCGCGGAGCTATTGGTTTGGCATTGGCACTCATGGTTGCCGGAGTGGATAGCCAAGTAATGGCAGATTCAATGGGCATTTCGGCCGAACAAGCTACTACCATAAAAGATCAGTTTTTGTTCTTAATCGCTGGTACAGTAACCCTGACGTTATTGGTAAATGCTACTACAATTAAGTTCTTGGTTCAAAAACTTGGTTTGCTTGATTTACCGCCTGCGAAAGCGATGATGCTTCAAAATTCGAGCGATTACATGCGCACCAGTGCAGAGAATCATATGCAGAGCTTAAAAAGCGAAAGAACCTTACGAAAAGCGAATTGGAGCGTGGTTGCAGAATACTTGCCTAAGCCCATTGCGATCATTGAAGGAGTTGATACATCAGTCTTAGAAATTGCGAAAATCGCGGAGCAGCGAAGACGCATTTTAGAAAAGGAGAAAAGTGCATACTGGAAACAATACAAAGAAGGCCTTTTAGGAGCAGATGCGGTTAAAACCTTGTCTGATACGGTAGATGATATTTTAGATGCAGGCGGAAATATTTCGCTTTCGCAACGTAAAGATTTGGAATTGCTTTGGCAGCCTCCAAAATGGTTGAGCGCTTTGCAATCTTGGCCAGTTATTGGAAAAATCACTGAAAGCGCGTTTTTCAATCGATTGGCGGTGAGCTATGACTGTGCGGTGGGTTTTGTAGCTGCTCAAGAAGATTGCTTGAAGCTGCTTGAAAGCATGTATAGAGCCCAAGATACCGAGCGTGAAGGTCTAGAAAGTGTAGAGCAAGAGATCAATGAAAACATCATCAGCGGTCAAACATTTATGCGGAATTTGCGAAATACATATCCGGAAATTTATCGTGCCATTGCCACCCGTCAAGCTATTCGTTCAGTCTTAAACTATGAGCTTCATACTGTAGGTAGATTGAAAGGTAAGGGGCAGTTAGATACAGGTGAAGCTGCAAAAATGACTCAAGATATTGAGGTGCGTATGAAGCGCTTGTTAGAGAAACCACCGAAGATTGATCTCCCAGAAACAAAAGAATTAGTTGACGCTATCATCTGGTTGAGAGATTTAGAAAAGTCAGATTTATCAAAGGTTACAGAGTTTTTTCAAACCAAAATTTACTCAAACGGACAAACGTTATTGAAGGCCAAAGGCTCCTCGCAAGGTATGTTCATCATTGCTCGAGGTAATGTGAAGATTATGCAAGATGGTCAAACGATTGATATACTGAGTAAAGGAGATGTAGTGGGAGAGTTGGATATTCTCACTAACCAATCAAGTAGTCAATCAGCAATTGCTGAAACTCCCGTAACAGCGCTTTATTTATCAAACAACAACACCACCAAGCTAATAGAAGGTAGTGCCGCTTTCGCGGAAATTTTATGGAAGCAAGCTGCCAGCAGAATTTGTATGAATGCCGTTTCAAAGAATGCCAACTTAGCCAAGATGGATGAAAAGTTGGTAAAGAGAAGCATTAATGAAGGCAAAATGATATCCAAAAAGAAAGGCTCAGAAGCCACTTTGAACGTCCAAACACGATGGGTTTTACTAGAAGGAAGCGTGAAATCAACACATAATGAAAAAATTTCTTTCATCTCGGGACAATTAATTTCAGCGTCAACAATCACGTTTTCAAGTGATTCAAAAATTTGGGAATTTGAGTTGAATGAATAAATTTCGAAAAGGGGTAAAAAGTAGTTGTATCATTTATTTTTAGATTTATATTTGCGCCCCCTTAAAACGGTAAGGGGCGATTAGCTCAGCTGGTTCAGAGCATCTGGTTTACACCCAGAGGGTCGGGGGTTCGAATCCCTCATCG
>JANRBI010000086.1 GCA_030727625.1 Salibacteraceae bacterium | reverse complement strand
TATTAGAATTATGAAAAAGATATTTTTTGCAATAGCACTTAGTTTAGGTGCCATTTCTTATGCCAATGCACAGGTAAATGTGGTTGGTCAACCAGCTCATGATCAACCAGAAGATGTGTTGGGCTACAATCCTGATATTATTTTGAACGATTGGAAAAATTGGGAGCAAGAGCAAACAACGCAAAATGCGTTCATTGCAACTTTTATGACCGATCATAGCGTGCCAACTACTGGTCTTTATGGACTTACGAAGCACAATACATGGATGTGGTGGATTTCAAATAACCAAGAAGCTATTGCACAATACCTTGTATTAAGAGAAGAAAATGGGCTAGAATAAAAATCCTAGCCTTCACATAAGTTTCCTACTAACCAATTCCTAAATCCTCAACAATCTGATCAATCTGATTGCTGAGGATTTTTTCTTGCTCGGCAAATGATTTGTTCGAATCCCAAGGTGCTTTAACGCTAAAATAGAATTTGATTTTTGGCTCTGTTCCAGACGGTCTTGCCGAAATTTTACTTCCGCCTTCTGTATAAAACTGAAGTACGTTGCTTTTTGGCAAACCAAGTTCAGAACTCTTGCCTGTTCGCAAATCAGTAGAAGTGTTTTTATCGATATCGTCAATCTTTACCACCGCTTCGCCACCTAATACTTTTGGTGGATTACTGCGCAAATTGCTCATCATTTGCTCAATTTCTGCCTTGCCGTCTTTTCCTTTTTTTACCAAGCTGATCAAGTGTTCGTAATAGAAACCATGTTTTGCATAAAGCGATTCAAGGTATTCCATCACGTTGCTGCCATTGGCTTTTGCCTCAGCTGCTAAGTCACAAAATATAAGAGCAGAGGTAAGCGCATCTTTATCTCGCACAAAGTCGCCAATCATAAAGCCATAGCTTTCTTCGCCACCACCAACAAAGGTTTTCTTGCCTTCATTATCTCTGATCAAAGTGGCGATGTATTTAAATCCAGTTAAGCAGATTTCGAAATCAACGCCATAGTCTTTTGCTACTTCAGCAAACATGTCGCTACTTACGATGGTATATGCGATGAATTCATCGCCTTTAAGCGCGGTGTTTTTAAGCAAGTAGTCGGTTAGTAAAACGCCAGTTTGGTTGCCGTTTAGCAACACCATTTCGCCAGCACTATTTCTTACTGCAACGCCAATTCGGTCGCTATCAGGGTCAGTGCCAATTACTATGTCGGCTTGTGTTTTGTCAGCCAATGAAAGCGCCATGTCAAGTGCCGCGCGCTCTTCTGGATTTGGGCTTACCACGGTTGGAAAATTGCCGTCAGGCTTTGCTTGTTCTTCCACAATAAAAAGCTGCTCGTATCCAGCTCTCGCAAGCAACTCAGGCATCAATGTGATAGAAGTGCCGTGAAGCGAAGTGAACGCAATTTTCAAATCTTTAGCCGCCACTTCTTTTTTGCGTTGAGCCAATGATGCAGTCAAAAATGCTTCGTCCAGTTCTTTCGAGCCTGTTTCAATAAGTGCATCGTTTGGCGAAAACTTGATGTTTCCAAGATCAGTAATGGCGCGTACTTCATCAATTATTCCTTTGTCATGCGGAGCTACAATTTGAGCTCCATCGTTCCAATACACTTTATAGCCATTGTATTCGGGTGGATTGTGCGATGCAGTAATCACAATTCCGCTTTGGCAATCGAGATGTCGGATAGCAAATGAAAGTTCGGGAGTTGGTCTCAACTCGTCAAACAAGTAAACATGAATGCCGTTTGCTGAGAAAATTTCTGCTACCATACGAGCAAAATATTGGCTGTTGTTTCGGCAATCATGCGCAATGGCCACCTTTATGTTCTGGTTCGGAAAGCTCTTCAGCAAGTAATTACTCAAACCTTGAGTAGCCATGCCGAACGTGTATTTGTTCACTCGGTTTGAACCTACACCCATTACTCCGCGCATGCCGCCTGTTCCAAATTCTAGATCAGTGTAAAAAGCATCTTCAAGTTGTGCTTCAGGTCCATTCAAAAGATTTTCGATGGCCGTTTTAGTTTCGTTGTCAATGGCTTGTGACAACCACTCTTGTGCTTTTTCTCTTGCAGTCATGTTTCTATCGAATTTTTAAAAGGAAGGCAAAAATAAGCGCTTCATCCTAAGCAGAATTTTTAAGCCATAAGTTGTAAACCGAACCTATTTAGCACTGGCTTCTGATTTGGGTTTAATAGTTTTAAAAACAAAGCATTAAGTGCTTTTTTACGGAAATTGCTTAACTCAAAAATAGCATCCAAAGCATTTGACCTTAACATTGAGTCGTATTGATTTTATTGGCTTAATAGAGAATTAATTGGTGCGTAAAGTCTTGAGAATTAAACCGCTCGTCCTTTGTATCAGAAAAAAAAACAAACGCACACCATGAAAATCGTAAAGTTAATCGTGATAGAAGTGAAACTTGCCTTAGCAGACTTATTCGCTTTTCAATTGTACTCGTTGCGAGATGCGCTTCATTATCATCACACACTTCAAAATAAGCAGCAGTATGAAAACGCCTAAACGCGAAGTGGATTTGGTGGTGATTTCTGATGTGCATTTAGGTACTTATGGTTGTCATGCCCAAGAATTGCTCAAGTATTTGAAAAGCATCAAACCCAAAAAGGTTATTTTGAATGGCGATATCATTGATATCTGGCAATTCAACAAGCGCTATTGGCCCAAAAGCCACATGCAAATCATCAAACACTTGGCGAGTTTAATTGGCAAAGGAACTAAGGTGTATTACATCACAGGCAATCACGATGAGATGCTGCGCAAGTTTGTTGGCTTCAAGCTAGGTTCATTTGAGATTGTAAACAAAGTGGTGATGAAGCTTGATGGTCAAAAAGCCTGGTTTTTTCATGGCGATGTGTTTGACGTAACCATGCAGCATTCAAAATGGTTGGCAAAGCTTGGCGCGATAGGTTATGACACGCTCATCGTTATCAATCGTTTTGTGAATTGGGTTTCTGAAAAATTCGGTCGCGGCCGAATTTCACTTTCTAAAAAAGTGAAGAATGGTGTGAAAAGTGCCATCAAATTCATCAATGATTTTGAAACTACTGCTTCGGATATTGCCATAGATAATGGCTATGCTTATGTGGTTTGCGGCCATATTCATCAACCCGAAATGCGCACGATAAATAATGGAAGAGGCGAAACGCAGTACCTAAATTCTGGAGATTGGATCGAAAACCTTACCGCGCTAGAATACAACGATGGCATATGGAAGTTGTATCAATTTCATGAAGATACTGCCATTCATGGTGATGATCCTGAGCAAGAAACGGAAGAGGAAATGGTGAAAAACAGCAATGAGCTTTTTGCATCGTTGGTTGAAGAATTTCAATTGCTAGCATCTTGAAAATACTCTACGGAATACAAGGCACCGGCAATGGCCACATAAGTCGTGCGCTTGAAATTATACCCGCGCTTCAAAAATTTGGTGAAGTAGATTTACTGATAAGCGGCTTGCACAGCGAACTCAAATTACCCTTTGATGTGAAGTTTCAATTCAAGGGATTAGGATTTGTGTTTGGAAAAAAAGGTGGGATCGATCTTTTCAATACCTACAAAAAGAACAAGCTAAAGCGCTTTTATAACGAAGTAAAATCACTACAAGTGCAGGATTATGATGTGGTGATCAGCGATTTTGAGCCAGTTACTGCTTGGGCATGTTTGCAAAAGCAAAAGCCATGTTTGGGTTTGAGTAATCAGGTTTCATTACTTAATGAAAAAGTGCCCTTGGCCAAAAGCGAAGATTTCGTTGGCAAGTTCATTATTAAGCACTATGCGCCATGCAGCGTCAATGTTGGTTTCAGCTACGAATCGTATGACGATCACATCCAATTGCCAATCATCAGGCAAAGCATCAGAACATTGGCGCTTTCGCGAAAAGAGCATTACACGGTTTACCTACCTTCTTATTCTGATGAGAAAATCGCTGCTTTTTTTGGCAGTGTAAAAGCCGAATGGCAAGTTTTTTCGAAATATTCATTAGAAGAATACAGCATCGGAAACGTTCATTTTAGTCCACTGAATAAAGAGCGCTTTGAAGCTAGCATCGCTTCATGCAAGGGCATTGTAACTGCAGCAGGATTTGGAACCACAACCGAAGCTCTTTTCATGGGGAAGAAGCTTTTGGTTGTTCCACAAAAAAATCAATACGAGCAGGCGTGCAATGCGGTGGCTTTGCAGAAAATGGGTGTTCCTGTGATTAAATCAATCAAGTTGAAACACCTGCAAACGCTTCAAAATTGGGTAGAAAACGATGAAGCCATTTCAGTAAACTATCCTGACAGAACTGAGCAATTGGTACAAGAAGCGCTTGCCGAGTATTTTCATTTTCAAGATCCATATACTGAGTTTTTAACCCATCATCAGTATCAATTTACAACCACATAGTTTTTCATGAGTGTGTTATTGAACGAACAAGGCGTGCCTTTATTAACGGGCGCTGCTTCTGATTTTGGCGTAAATTTTCATTGGGGAATTTCTACTTCAGCTTATCAAACCGAAGGCGCTTATTTAGATGATGGAAAAGGTCCATCCATTTGGGATGATTTTTCGAACCGAAAAGGAAAAATAGCAGATGGTAGTAGTGGAAATGAAGCATGCGAGTTTTACTATCGATACGAGCAAGATTTGCATATTCTCAAAGAATTGGGAATTAAAAATTTTCGTTTTTCAATCAGTTGGAGTAGACTTCTGCCCGATGGTTTTGGTACTGTAAATCCGCATGGCTTGGCTTATTACGAGCGACTGATTGATACGTGTCTTAAGTTTGAAATCACACCTTGGATTACGCTTTATCACTGGGATTTGCCTTTAGCGCTTGAAAAAAAAGGCGGTTGGGCAAATCGTGAAATACTGCATTGGTTTCAGCAATTTGCGCATTTGTGTGCCAGTCAATTTGGAGATCGTGTGAAGCATTGGATGGTGCTAAACGAACCGCTCGTTTTTACGGGTGCTGGTTATTTCTTTGGCATTCATGCACCGGGTAAAAAAGGCATGAGCAACTTTTTGGCAGCAGCGCACCACGCGGCTATGTGCCAAGCAATTGGTGGCAAAGTCTTGCGCGAAACCGTGAAAGATGCCTACATCGGAACCACCGTTTCATGCTCGCATGTTACGCCACATTCTGAGCAATCTCGCCATATAAAAGCAGCTCAAAAAGTAGATGCGCTCATCAATCGCTTTTTTGTGGAGCCATTTCTCGGTTTGGGCTATCCGCTCAAAGAGTTGAAAGGCTTAAACATGATTGAGAAGTTTGTAAAAGGCAACGATATGGATGAGCTGGCCTTTGATTTCGACTTTTTGGGCATTCAAAGCTACACGCGCGAAATTGTAAAACACTCCATGTTTACGCCTGTCATTCGTGCTAAACTGGTGCCAGCAGAAAAACGCTCAGCACCGCTTACCGCCATGAACTGGGAAATTTATCCCGAAGGAATGTATCACCTTTTAAAGAAATTTTCAGCCTATAAAGGCATCAAAAAAATCATTGTGACTGAAAATGGTGCGGCTTTCGAAGATTTAGCCGAAGGCAGCATTGTTCGCGATGCGCAGCGCATTGATTATTTGCGCATACACTTGGCTCAAATCAGAAAAGCCAAAGAAGAAGGTGCGCCTGTTGAAGGTTACTTCGTGTGGACTTTTCTAGACAATTTTGAGTGGGCCGAAGGCTATCGTCCGCGCTTCGGTTTGGTGTATGTCGATTTTAAAAATCAGCAGCGAATCATAAAGCAATCGGCACTTTGGTATGCCGAATACATTAGCAAATAATTGCGCTTTCGCGGAAGTTGTGTTACTTGTGCTGTTTCCAAGAAAATGAACCTTTTTTGGCCGCAACCATCGTTTATATATGATCGTCACAGCTCAACCATCTTTGCAAGCGCTTCAAATAGGTGTGCTTGTTCAAAATCAAATTGACACGCAAACCATCCATGATTTTTGCCGGCAGATAAACCCGAAAATTAAAGTGCATGCCATCACTCAAGCCAATTTTTCGGCCGATGTGCTCAAAGGCAAACAACTGGATGTACTTATCTTAGATGATGAGGTTAAGAACATTGAAGCCAACGATTTAATTGCAGAACTTAAAGTGCGCTATACAGCACTTTCTATCATTGTGCTTACGCGAAAAAGTGACAGAAAACGGGCCGTAGAAGCCATGAAATCTGGCGCCACAGATTATATTTTTAAGCGTGATTTGAACCGAGATATTTTCGAGAAATCGCTTAAGTTTTGTTTCGAAAAGAGCATCCACAACAAAGAACTCAAACAAAGAAATGTGTTGATCGAAGCGCTTTTTGAGCAATCGAATGATGCACTTTTTCTGAGTGATGCAAATTTCAACTTGATTGAGTTTAATCGAGAATTAGAAGTGTTTTTTGACACCACACTTAGGTCAAGAAACAACTTGTTGGATTTAACGAAAAAGCCGCAATTCGAGCAACTCCATAAACTATTGAGTCAAGATGAGCAATTGCTTAACGCAGAGTTTAGCTTCGAGAAAAATGACAAGAGAAGCTATTATTCTATTTCGGTAAAAGACATTTTATTGCCAGAACTTGGCGCACGAAAACTGGGAACCATATACGATGTTACGGCACGAAAATTGGCTCAAAAAGAACAATTACGCAGCGAGAAATTGCAGCTAACTGCCCGTATGGCGCGCATTATGGCGCATGAGGTGCGCAATCCACTGACCAATATTAGTCTTTCACTCGATTTTGTTTCTGACCTTCTTAAAGATGATGAAGAAGGGCAGATGTACGTTGAAATCATGGAGCGAAATACTTCGCGCATCAACACCATGATTGATGATTTGCTGCAAAGCTCAAAACCGTTTGAGCTTTCTTACCAGAATTTTAAAGTGACCGATTTGGTAAATGGAGCACTTGTTCAAACCAATGATAGGCGCGAGTTGCTCGACATTGCTTTAGAAACCAATATTGCCGATGGAGCTTTTGAGTTTTTCGAAGATTTAGAGAAACTTAAGTTGGTGCTTATAAATCTGATTACTAATGCATTAGAAGCTGTTCAGGGATGCGAAAACCCTAAGCTCACCCTTGAAGTTACTAATACCACTGAAGCATTAATTCTTGTATTGATTGATAATGGAAAAGGTATGTCTGATGATGTTTCTGAGCATTTGTTTGATGCGTTTTTCTCAGCTAGAAAAGGTGGAATGGGTTTAGGTATGACCACTGTAAAAAATGTAGTGGAAGGTCATGACGGAAAAATAGTAGTGAAAAGTCAAGAGCATGTTGGAACTGAGTTTATCATAAAGCTTCCAATTTTGAATCATTCGCATTCGAGTATTTGATGCAGGTTTCATCTTGCCAAAAAAATTATCCCTTTTTATATTATTAGGTAGGTGAATGACTACTTACTTATTGTAATTAACCTCTTGATTTTAAGTTTGTTTCTCAACAAAAGTTCTATATTGTCATTATTCTATCTATTAGGGTTAGATTAGATAAAGAGCTCTTCTTTGAGAAATCTCA
>JANRBI010000085.1:19309-35691 GCA_030727625.1 Salibacteraceae bacterium | reverse complement strand
ACACTGCGGCTAAAAGCGAGCGTCACTTTTTTGATGCAGATGCAAAAGCTACTTACGAAGACATTCAAAACCAGTTGCCGGGCTACGAAATCGCTATTTCTGGTTCTACGAAAGACGAAGTGAAGTACATCGTTCGCACATATAGCGACCGTTCTTTAGGTGCATATTACTTATATGATAAAGTAACCAAAACCATGACCAAGTTGGCAGACGTAAGCCCTTGGATCAATGAAGAAGAAATGGCCGCGATGGAGCCAATTGAATACAAATCTCGTGATGGCTTGACCATTCATGGTTATTTGACATTGCCGAAAGGCTTAGAAAATGCTAAGAATCTACCAGTAGTTGTAAATGTACATGGCGGTCCTTGGGCTAGAGATCAGTGGGGTTTTAATCCAGAAGTACAGTTTTTGGCAAACCGCGGATATGCCGTATTGCAAATGAACTTTAGAGGTTCTACCAGCTATGGCCGTGCATTTTGGGAAGCATCTTTTGACCAATGGGGATTGTCAATGCAAGAAGATGTGCAAGATGGTGCACAATGGTTGATTGATCGAGGCATTGCAGATCCAAAGCGCATTGCAATTTATGGCGGTAGCTATGGTGGATATGCAACACTTCAAGGTTTGGTGAAAGACCCAGAATTTTATGCTTGTGGCGTTGATTACGTAGGCGTTTCAAACCTTTTCACATTCATGAATGGAATTCCTCCATACTGGGCGCCTTACCTAGAAATGATGTATGAAATGGTTGGTAATCCTAACGATGAAGCAGACAGCACGCGCATGGCTGCAACTTCGCCAGCTTTGAATGCAGATAAAATTACTGCTCCACTCTTCGTAGCTCAAGGAGCAAACGATCCACGTGTAGTAAAATCAGAATCTGACCAAATGGTAGAAGCTATGCAAGCTCGCGGTGTAGAAGTAGAATACATGGTAAAAGACAACGAAGGCCATGGTTTCCGAAACCAAGAAAACAAGTATGACTTTTACAGAGCTATGGAAAGCTTTTTAGGTCAGCACATTGGTGCGGATCAAGCTCCTGAAAAAGCAGAAGAACAACACTAAAACAAAATTAGATTTGTTAGAAAGGCGGCTTAGCAATAGGTCGCCTTTTTTTATGCTTATCCTTGTCATCACTTGTAAATCTTAGCTTCGCATACATGAATTACACCATCGAAACAATTGCTGATTTTTGCCAAGGCAAAGCGCAGATAAGCCTACCCGGGTCTTCGGTTTCGAGGGTAATTATAGATCATCGAGATTTGGATAAGCGCGGAGCTTTATTTGCCGCTATCAAAGGTTCTCGCTTTGATGGACATCAATTTATTCCAGAATTGATTGAGAAAGGCGTGCATCATTTCCTTGTTTCTGACGATAAATGGGCGCAAGAATATAAAGGTCAAGCCAATTTCGTTTTGGTTGATCATGTAATCACCGCGCTACAAAAAATAGCGGCTGAACACCGTGATAATTTTCAAACCGAAATAGTGGCTATCACCGGTAGCAATGGAAAAACAATTGTGAAAGAATGGCTCAATGCTTTACTTGAAGATCAGTTTTCGATTTGCAGAAGTCCAAAGAGTTACAACTCGCAAATAGGCGTGGCTTTGTCGGTATTGCAACTCAACAAAAACCACAATCTATCGCTGTTTGAGGCTGGCATTTCTCAACCCGGAGAAATGGCGAAACTTGCGGCAATGCTCAAACCAACCATTGGACTATTTACCAATATTGGCGATGCACATGCTGCTCATTTTGAAAATGAAGAACAAAAATTTCACGAAAAGTGGGGATTGTTTGAAAGCGCTAAAAAAGTCATTTGCTGTCAAGATCAGCATTGGTTTGATTGGTTGAACGCAGACGAAAAAAGGCGCTGCTATACTTGGTCTGCCAAACAGCCTGATGCAGATGTTTTTGTGCAAAGCATCAATATTCAAGCTTCTAAAACCACTTTTGAGGTTACACATTTACAGGAGGCGTTTCAATTTTCAATTCCTTTTACCGATAAGGCTAGCATAGAAAATACGATGCATTGCGTTGCACTAGCGTTTTACAAACACCAAGCAAGTCAATCCTTTTTTCAAAAACTGGAAAGATTAAATCCGGTGGCCATGCGCATGGAAGTGAAGCAAGGCATTGAAAACAGCGTTTTAATTGACGATTCGTACAACTCAGATTTGGGTTCGTTGCAAGCCGCACTCGAACATCTTTCTACCCAAGTTGATCGCGATAAATTGGTCATCCTTTCTGACTTTTCAGAAAACATGCACCCAGCCGCTTTGTACAAACGCATAGGCGAAATGCTTCGCGAAACGCAGGTTTACGAACTTGTAGGCATTGGACCAGAAATTGAAAAATACAAGGTCTATTTTGATCCCATTGTGGTGAAGTGTTTCCCAGACGCTGACTCGTTTTGGAAGCAATTAGACAAGAAAACACTGCGTAAAAAAGCCATTTTGATCAAAGGGTCAAGGCGATTTAAACTAGAGAATCTGGCCAAGAAACTGCAAGCACAACATCATGAAACCGTGCTTGAAGTTGATTTGCAAAAACTTGCCGAGAACCTAAAATATTTCCGATCGAAGGTGCAGCCCGAAACCAAAATCATGGTGATGGTAAAAGCCTTTGCTTACGGCAGTGGAGGAGTGGAAGTCGCCAATTTTTTAGAAGCCCAAAAGGTTGATTATTTAGGTGTGGCTTATGCCGATGAAGGAATTGAGCTGCGCAAGCATGGCATTCGCACACCCATTATGGTGATGAGTCCTGAACAAAACGCTTACGAAAGCTTGCTTCAATTTGAACTAGAGCCCGAAATATTCTCACTCAGAAGCTTGCGCGAATTTGTTGCTGCAGCCAAGAGTTTTCGCCACTTTTTCCAAACATTTCCTATTCATTTAAAACTTGACACGGGCATGCACCGCTTGGGTTTTGATGGTAACGATTTGCCAGAAGCAATTCAGATCTTAAAAGACACGCCATACATTCATGTGCAGAGTGCTTTCACACATCTTTCTGCTTCGGATAATGAGCAAGCAGACGATTTTACACATCAACAAATTGAGCGTTTTCAGCAGCTTGCAACGCAAGTTTCTACTGGCCTTGGATACGATTTTATGAGGCATTGCCTCAACTCTACAGGCATTGTTCGTTTTCCTCAATATCATTTTGAAATGGTGCGCTTAGGTATTGGTTTGTATGGTTTTACAGGCAGTGAACACAACAAATTTGTGCATGCGCTGGGCACGCTTAAAAGCTACATTGTGCAGATCAGAACCGTTGCTGCAAACGAAGTAGTTGGCTACAGTCTGAAGGGAAAAGCCAATCACGAGCGCAAGATTGCAACCGTGGCTGTTGGCTATGCCGATGGACTTGATCGCAGATTGAGCAATGGCGCTTGGAGCTTGAAATGGCAGGGCATGAGTTGCCCCATCGTAGGTAACATTTGTATGGATATGTGCATGATTGATGTGAGCCAAACCAACGCCCAAGAAGGCGATGAAGTCATAGTATTTGAAGGCGGCAAAGAAGTGGAGCAAATGGCCCAAAAGCTGGGAACCATTCAGTATGAAATTTTGACCAAAATTTCGCAACGTGTGCGAAGAGTGTTTTTACAAGAATAGCGCATGATCAAACTATCAGCTGTCATTATCACCTTTAACGAAGAGCGAAACATTGAGCGCTGTATTCGCAGTGTGCAAGGCATTGTAGACGAAGTGTTGGTGGTAGATTCTTTGTCAACAGATCGTACCGTTGAAATTGCTGAAAGCCTTGGTGCGCGTGTAATTCATCAAAAATTTCTCGGTCATATCCAGCAGAAAAACTTCGCTTTAGCGGAGGCTACTTTTGATCATTGCATTTCGCTTGACGCGGATGAAGCACTAGACGAAACGCTCCAAAAATCAGTGCTTGACGCAAAATCAAATTTTGATTGTGATGGCTATTCCATGAATAGATTGACTAATTATTGTGGGCAATGGATCAAGCATTGCGGCTGGTATCCTGACATTAAATTGCGATTAGTCAACAAGAAATTAGGTGCGTGGAAAGGCGTAAATCCACACGATAGATACGAGCTTAATGCTGGATCAAAAATCCAACACCTGAAAGGTGATTTGCTTCATTATTCGTTTTACACGATTGATGAACACAAGCGCCAAATCGAGAAGTTTACAGACATAAGTGCTAAAGCAAAATTTGAAGCCGGAATAAGATCATCTTGGACGAAAGTCATTGTAAAATCCATAGCTAAGTTTATCAAAAGTTACATTTTGAAGCGTGGATTTTTAGACGGATATTACGGCTGGGTAATTTGCACGCAATCTACGCGAGCCACTTATTTAAAATATTACAAACTGCTTAAGCTTCAGTAAATTCCTTTATGAGGATACTTCATATTTCATCACCAAAAACGTGGCGCGGAGGCGAGCAGCAGCTGCTTTATTTAGCCGAAGAGCTAAAAGCTTTGGGATTTCATCAAGTGATTATGTGTCCTTTTAACTCAGCTGTGCACAAGTATTGCTTGAAAAAACACATCAATCACGTTACGTACTTCAAAGGATTTTCGGCCAACCCTATGGTTGGTTTTAGAGTGTCGCAAATCTGCAGAAAAGAAAAAATAGATATGATTCATGTGCACGACTCGCATGCACACAATTTTGCCATTTTAAGTGCCGTGCTTACGCAAATGGAATTACCCATCATAGTATCGCGCAGAGTCGATTTTGCAGTGAAAGATACGGGAATGAGCGCTTACAAATACAATCACCCGCAGATTGCCAAAATCATTTGTGTTTCAAATGCGATTAAGGAAATAATGGAGCCTTCGATTCAAGACAAATCGAAGCTGACGGTGGTTCATAGCGGTGTTGATCTTCAAAAATTCTCGAAATATAAAGTCACCAATAAGCTCAGAAAAGAGTTTGAAGTGCCCGATGATTATATGCTCATTGGCAATGTAGCCGCACTTGCGCCACACAAAGATTATTTCACTTTTATCCGCACCGCTAAACGCTTAGTTACATCGGGTTTAAAAGCCAAGTTCTTTGCCATTGGTGATGGACCAATGCGCAAAGAAGTGATGGAAGCCATCGCAGCAGAAGGCATGAAAGAGCACATTTATCTCACCGGTTTTAGAGATGATATCATTGATGTGTTACCAGAGTTAGATCTCTTTTTAATTACCTCAGAAACGGAAGGTTTAGGAACAAGTATTTTGGATGCGCTTTGCGCGAAAGTTCCCGTTGTTGCTACCAAAGCAGGTGGAATCATCGAGATTATCGAACACGAAAAAAACGGTTTACTAACAGATGTAGCCGATGACGAAACGTTGGCCAAGCAAGTATTAAGATTGATTCATGACGAAACCCAAAAAGCGGAATTTGTAAGTGCGGGACTTGAGAAAATCAAGCAATTTTCTAAGGCAGAAACAGCACGGAAAACAATTGAGGTTTACTCTTCTGCTTTAGCGTCTTTTGGAGAAAGTGATCTTAAAGCATAGAGAAAAAAGCTGTTGAAAAAAGCGTAAAGCGTAACGCCAGCTTGGGTTTCAAGTGTGTCTTCATTGATCATACTCAAGTAAAGTATGATGGAAAAGCCGATGTATAAGTAGGTGTTTGCATTTTTCAATGTGAAAAAAGGCAATACGATACTTGCTATAAACACCAAGAACCCGATCAATCCGAGCGCAATGGCAATACTCAGATATTGATTGTGAGCTCGCAATTGAAATTCTTGAGCAAGGTTAGAGTCAAGTTGCTGATACATGCCTTTGTATTCAATTTCCAAATCGCCTGTTCCTACTCCAAATACCAGATTTTGCTTGAGTATTTCCCAGCCTGTTTGCCAAAATTCTAGCCTTTGTGTTACCGAATGACCTTCTGGGTTTGGCTCATAAATGAGCTTGTCAAATTCCCAAATCACCGTGTAAATTCTGTTGTCAATTGGGTTGCCGTCAATAAAACGAACATTGGCAACGCCATTTTCAATGGCTGCAATATCTGCATCAGAAAGCGCTTGCAAACCCACAGAATCTTTTCGTAAACCTTTGCTGGTCATGTATCTAATAAGTGTGGTATAGATGAAATTGCCGTTTGCGTCTCTTCCGTCAGGATACACAATATCACTTCGTTTTCTCCAACTGGCCCTGAGTTCTTTATCTGCGATGTATAGGTTTATGTAATGGCCGTTTTCAATGCTTAAAAGCGTGGTGTCATGGCCATATTTTTCGCCACCGGCTGTGTACTTTTCAAGACGACTGAAATCAACTTTTTCTTCAGGATAAAAGGCTTTTACTTGATTTGCTAAATATCCAAACGTGAGAATCGGGGCAGCAATCAACACCGAAAGTCCTATCCGTTTGATCCACAAGTTTTTGGTATGAAAAAGTGTGTAAAGCAGCATTACATAACTCGAAATCAGCCAAACTATAATGCCTGTCATACTCTGAAGTAAGAAAATGAAAATGCCCAACCAAGCAGCGAAAGCTACATAAGTGATTCTTAACCAGAGTTTTTTCTCTTCGTTCCATGCGCAATTGAGCAGAATCAAAAAGGCCATGCACACCATGAGTCCATAGCGAATGTGGCTTGTAAACAGCGAAATACTGCGGTAATCAGCATCGGGGGTATCTACAATTTGAAGGAATTTGTAAGTAGAGAAAAAGGAAGTGAAAATGACGCTTGCAGAAAACAACGCGGCAATCCACAAAAACTCAGTTCGCTTTATTCTTGGCGAAAGCCCGATCACCATTGGGAAGAAAAGTAGTGGCAGTTTTATCTTAAAATCTTTGATGCCATGCGCAAAATCTGTGGTCCAAATCAAGCCAATGCCATGGAGTACAAACACAGCCACAAACAACCAAATGGTTGGTTGCGATTTTAAGGATTGAAGCTTTTGTTTAAAATTTCCTTCGAGCAAGAAATTAGCAGCCAGAGTTATTCCTCCAATGCTAATCATAGCCTTAGACAGCGGCAGACCAATGGCTACCATTGCCAAAGCAGCCAGATAAATCCAGCGATGCTGCTCAGGTTTTAGGTGCATAAGTTAAGTTAGGTAACTGCTCGGCTTATCGCTTTTTGTTGAGACAAGTCTCGCAGGTGCCGTCCAAAACGGAAGTATACATGCTTTTATTGTTCAATACTTCCAAAGCTTTTTTCACATCCTGATCGTGCGTGAGATAGGCTTCTGTTTGGCCTTGAGAATAATAGTATCGGCCAATGATTTCGGTTTCCAAAAACAACTTTATTTCAGGCTTGAATTTCACCATGTCGTTTTTCACATTTCGCTCAAGCTTCGTTTTTAGCGCTGCGTATTCTCCGTCTACTTCTTCCCAAAATTCATCGCCTTTGATCACTTCTTCCAGCTTTTTCATCATTTCGGTGCTCGAAGTTTTATATTCTAAATTGTGTGTGAGCACATAATCAATAAATGCATTGTATTCGGCATCGCTTAGCGCGAATTGGCTTGCAGGAGCAATACTATCATGCTTGTAGAAGTATTCTGTAGCATAGTCAAAAGGAATGTTTTCTGAAAGCAATGTAATGAGTAAGTCGCTGTATTCTTGAGGCTCATTAAAAATATCGGGCATGATTCCAGCGCCATCTTTTACGATTCTGCCATTGGTTGTAGTAAACTCTTTGATTAATGAGTCAGGAACGTCTAGTGCGCGACCATCTTCATCGCGGTGACCATAATCTAAGCGCTGAATGCATCGACCGCTTGGTGTATAGTATTTGGCAATGGTCAGTTTAATAATGGAATTGTAAGAGATGTTCTTTGTGATTTGCACTAGACCTTTTCCAAAGCTATTTTGACCAATCAACACTGCGCGGTCATAATCTTGAAGCGTTCCAGAAACAATTTCAGAGGCCGAAGCCGAGTTCTCGTCAATCAAAACAACCATCGGAATTTGAGTGTCAAGCGGTTCTTTCAATGCTTTGTAGCTGCTGTAATGCTCTTTTACCTTGCCTTTAGTTTCCACTACTGGCGAACCCTTTGGCACGAAAAAGTTCACAATGTTCACACTTTCGTCAAGCAATCCACCACCATTTCCGCGCAAGTCTAAAATCACGTTTTCCATGCCTTGTTCTTGCAGTTTTTGATAAGCTTCTTTCACGCTGCGGCTGGCGGTTTCGGTAAAGCTTCTGAGGCTGATATAGCCCGTTTTATCGTCAACCATACCGTAATACGGAACATCGCTAATCTTAATTTTTTCGCGTGTTACCGTCACTTCAAATTCTTCATTGATCAAAGGTCTGCCAATGCGAACTTTAATGTTTGTTCCAGCTTGTCCCTTGAGCATTTCGCTCAGCTGCTCGGTATTTTTTCCTTCGGTTGTAATTCCGTTTACTGCTTCTATCACATCACCGGCTTTCAATCCGGCTTTGTCGGCTGGGCTGTCTTTGTAGGGTTCGGTGATGATTATTTTTCCGTCTTGTGTGCCTATCAACGCTCCAATGCCACCATACTCTTGCGTGGTCATGATGCGATAATCTTCTATTTGCGATTCAGGAATGTAATTGGTGTAAGGATCTAGCGACCTTAACATGGCGTCAATGCCCGTTTTCACCAAACTGCCTGGATTTGTTTCTTCCACATAATTGACATTGATTTCTCGGTAAACCGAAGAAAAAATATCTAAGTTTTTTGAGATTTCGAAATAGCTTTCGATAAACCCAAATGAACTAATGGCCAACGTGCCGAGGCTGCCAATTACAATGGTTTTTTTAAGTCTATTATTCAATTTCATACTAATGAATTGCTCTTGAATTTATGGTACAGGATCATAACCGCTTCCACCAAATGGATGACAACTTCCGATGCGCTTTAAGGTGAGCCATCCGCCTTTTAATGGGCCATGTTTTTTAATGGCTTGAACTCCATATTCGCTACAAGTTGGGTTATATCTGCAATTGGCTGGAAAATAGGGTGAAATAGCACCTTGGTAAAAACGAATAAATCCGATAAAAATTTTAGCCAGCATTACGCAGTTTTCCTTCTATTTCTTGTAAAAGTAAGAGGATTTTATCCTGCAATACTTCATAAGATGTGTTATCGGTTTTTACAGTGACAAATAGAACGGCAATTTGCTTGTTTTGCTCTTGTAGCAATTTTAGTAATGGCGCTTTTTGTAAGCGATAGGCTTCGCGCATTTTTCGCTTAAGCGAATTCCGCATTACAGCGCGTTTGTAGTTTTTTTTAGAGGCCGTAAACCCAACTTTGATGGGCGTTTCGTCCAGTAAATCAGTTTCTACCCAAACGGCCATCACAGGATACTTGAATTCTTTTTTGCCTTTGGCAAAGAGCGTTTCAAATAGCCTGCGATGCTTTAAATGTTCGTTTCTCGGAAATGAAAAATCTGAGGTGCCCATAGTTGCTATTGCACCAAAGTTGCGCAATTAATTACTGCCTTATTTGTTGATTACCTTAAGGTAAGCCTCAATGGCAGCAGTCATTGAAGGAAACTCTGGCGAAGGTGCAGAGCAATCAAGTCTTAAGTTGTGGTCAGCTATGGCTTTGTGTGTAGTAGCACCAAAAGCTGCTAAGTGCGTATCGTTTTGCTCAAAGTTTGGAAAATTGTGATACAAAGATTTGATTCCACTTGGGCTAAAAAACACGAGCATATCATACTTTACATCTTCCAAATCACTCAAATCACTGATTACCGTGCGATAAAAAGTACTTTTCGTATACTTTGCTTTTATTGATTCAAGTTGCTGAATAATATCATCTTTCAATTTGTCAGATGAAGGCAAAAGATAACGCTCACCATTATGTTTTTTGATCAATGTCATTAGATCAGAAAACTTACGCTCGCCAACAAAAATTTTACGCTTTCTATAAACCACATATTTCTGTAGATAGAAGGCAATTGCTTCGCTCATACAAAAATATTTCATGCTTTCAGGAACGTTTACGCGTGTTTCAGTGCACATTCTAAAAAAGTGATCCACCGCGTTTCTAGAGGTGAAAATTACTGCAGAGTGATCTAAAACTTGAATGCGTTGTTGGCGAAATTCTTGTGGTGTCAATCCCTCTACGTGAATAAAAGGTCTGAAATCTACTTTTACTTTGAGTTTTTTAGCCAATTCTAAGTAAGGGCTCTTATCGCCTTCGGGTTTTGGTTGGCTAACCAAAATCGATTTCACTTTTTTCTTAGCTTCTGTTTGCTCTTTCATACCTTAATTCCGATCTGTTTAAAAACTCTAACCCAATTGTTGTCTGAAAATCACCGTGATAACCACAGCCAACGGAAGAAATTCGAGCGCGCAAAGGTAAAAAATATTATAGATCACAGAGATTCGGTAACCTGAAGCTGCTGTGCTAAATACACGTAATGAGCGTATTAAAAATAATATTAGTCCTGTAATGAGGCCAGTATTGAGCCAATGCTCTTGCCAATCAGCCGAACCATAGGTGAAAAGTATAGAAACGGGCAGCAAGACTAGCGCCCAAATAAAGCTGCTCTGAAGCCAATGGAAGGTGTGAATCAGCTGTAGATCTTCCACCTCGAAGAGCCAACCAAGCCCAGTGTAAATGGCCATTCGAAAAGCAGTAAACAATAACAATCCAACGATTATCAAAGAAAACAGTGCGCCAAACGAAAAACTCAAAAGCCAACCTTTGAAGTGTATTGCTTGGGCGAGAAAAACACTTGTAATATTTAGGCTAATTAAAAACACAAAAATTCCAACTCTAAGAAAGGAGCGCTCTTGGCGAATTTGTTGCTCAATGCTATTTGCATTGGTAAATGATCGCACAAATACCTGAAATCGTTCACGTTCGCTTTGTCGTAAAATTCCAAGCAGCATAAAAATGATCACATAGATGATGAAAAAAATCTCGTTACCCTGAAAACTACGCTCTATCATGCTCACTTTTGTGTTGCAAAGCTAGACAGTTCGTGATCATTTTTGGTAGAACATTGTTCTAACTTCGCAAACCGAAAAAATTCACTCGATGGCAAACAAAGAAGATAGGTACCAAGGTGTTGATTATTACAACATTGACGATTTGCTCACCGAAGAGCACAAATTGGTGCGTGACGCAGCACGCGCTTGGGTTAAGAAAGAAGTTTCTCCCATAATTGAAGACGCATACGAAAAGGCTGAATTTCACATGCCTTGGGTAAAAGGTTTAGGCGAAATTGGGGCTTTTGGTCCTTATATTCCTGAGCAATATGGCGGTCCAGGCTTAGATCAAATTTCTTATGGTTTGATCATGCAAGAATTGGAAAGAGGCGATAGCGGCTTGCGCTCAACGGCTTCGGTTCAAAGTTCGTTGGTGATGTATCCAATTTACGCTTACGGAAACGAAGAGCAGCGCATGAAATACTTGCCAAAACTTGCTTCGGGCGAAATGGTTGGTTGTTTCGGCTTGACCGAACCAGACCATGGTAGTAACCCAGCAGATATGGTAACCAACTATAAAGAAGATGGCGATCACGTGATTTTAAACGGTGCTAAAATGTGGATTTCGAATGCTCCGTTTGCAGATATAGCAGTGGTTTGGGCAAAGAATGAAGCGGGCAGAATTCATGGTTTAGTGGTAGAGCGTGGTATGGAAGGTTTTTCTACACCTACAATGCATGGTAAATGGTCGCTACGCGCGTCTGCTACGGGCGAATTGGTGTTTGACAATGTGCGAGTTCCAAAGGCAAATATTCTTCCGAATAAATCAGGACTTGGTGCGCCACTTGGCTGTTTAGATAGCGCTAGATATGGTATTGCTTGGGGCGCTATTGGTGCTGCAATGGATAGCTACGATAGTGCTTTACGCTATTCGCAAGAGCGCCAACAGTTTGGTAAACCAATTGGTGGTTTCCAGTTGCAACAAAAGAAATTGGCCGAAATGGTAACCGAAATTACTAAAGCACAATTGCTGGTTTATCGTCTTGGACAATTGAAAAATGAAGGAAAAGCTTCTTCAGCTCAAATATCTATGGCAAAGCGCAACAGCGTTGAAATTGCATTAAACGTTTGTCGTGAAGCGCGCCAAATACATGGTGGTATGGGAATCACAAATGAATACCCAATGATGCGCCATATGATGAATCTAGAATCGGTAGTTACTTATGAGGGCACACATGATATCCATCTGTTGATTACAGGATTGGATATTACTGGCTTTAATGCTTTTAAGTAGGGAGATATTAGACTTCAGACCTTGGACTTGAGATTGAAGACAATAGATTTTTAACATCAAGACTTAAAATATTCGATTAGAAATAATAAAAAAACCCTGCAAGATCAGTCTTGCAGGGTTTTTTGTTGTTAGACTTTTTATTTGCAAGTACAACCGAAAGCTTCAATAATTGCAATACCAGCATCATAATCTTCTTTGCTAGCTGCATCATCTTCACAAATTTCTTTTTCAGACACATCATTTCCAGCATCATCTGATAACGAAATACCGTCAGGACAGCTGCCGCAGGTTACGCATTTGTTGCATGAAGTTAGTCCAAAGCCAAAAAGAGCTATAAAGCTCAAAGCGAATAGTGATTTTTTCATAATAGGGTTGTTTTAAAATTTGTGGAAATATATTAATTAATTGAAGGGTGAGAAAGGCAGGAAAGATTTCTTGTTAGCATTTATTTCACCAAACGGTGTGTTTCAGTTCGGTTTTCTAGTTGCAATTGTAAAAGGTAAATACCATTCGCTAGGCTACTTAAATCAACTTGATATTGCACTAATTCTTGGCTTGAAAAGCTGTTGATCAATGTTCCAGAAATGGAATAAATGCGCGCAGATAAAACGGGCTCATCGCTTTTAACGTGCAGCACAGTTTGCACGGGATTTGGAAACAAAGTCACTCGATTTTCAGTCACAACTTCCTCCACACCCATTGGCCAACCTGGCGAGCCGTATTCTATGGAATCGGATTTGAAGTAAGTTAGATTGAACCAATAAGATTTATAAGTGCTAGGAAAATTCGGGCTATAATGATTGGTTATTTGAACCGGTCCCATGCCAATCACTCCATATTGTGACAGATTTTGATAAGGTTCGAATGCTTCTTGAATCAAATAACAACCAGGGTAATTTGACGAACTTTCTGAGTTTGAGTTGAGGGAATATTCGAATCGATCACCTACTTTTTTTAGGCTCATAGGAATCCATCCTGACCTCAAGTTATCGCCATATATAACCGCCTGATTTGATATTACATTAAGTGTGTCAGCATATATTTCCGAAGTTGTTTCCTTAAGATATTGGGACCCATGCTCAGATCGAGCGAATTGATAGTCAAAGCCATGAACTTCGCATGATAACCGATATTGGAGAATTGGTTGTGAGGTGTCTTTTTCAATTACAACACAGTGTTTAATTGTTTTCGATTTTGAGATAAACTCATGAGTGATAATGTGACCCTCTTCGGATTCTTCAACTGATTGAATCATGTCACCAACATTGTAATCATAGACAGCACCGTGAGTTAATCCTTCCAAAAACCCTTTATTGTTTTGGTCTATTAGTTTGAATTTGGTATGAAAATTTGGAAATAAATACCACGATGGTGTTTGAATAAAGCCGTGTTTTTTAGAAAGAATAACCGTGTCGTTTTGCCATTGGTTTGCCAAGACTTGCCCAACAGAATCGATGGAGACGATTTTATAATAAATCACAGAATCGATTTCTTCCGTTACAGTTTCTTCACCTTTAAAAAATTTAGTCAGTAAATACGAAGTATCATTTATTGAAAGCACCTCAAAAGAGTCTTGAGGTTGCATCGGAAAGGTCAAGTTGTCTAAATTACGATTCGTAACCATCCAGTAGTCACTGGTTTTTAAAGGGCTGTTACCAATAAAAGAGAATAATTCTGTGCATGACTCACTTCGATTAAAGCAAGGCGAGTTTGCGTCTTTCAAGTCACAGCCGATCATTTGTACAGGATTTAGAAACGCGGTGTCACCACTTAGTGAACTGTTTCCAAACTTCAATGAAATGACTTCATCTAAAACAAAACCAACTAAAGGCTCTTCTGTTAAAACACTTGTTTGTGATAGAAAGTAACTCCTGTATTCGTTAAACGGCTGCCAATCCTGCGCGCTCGCGTTTCCAAAAAGAATAAATAAGAAGAATAGGGGTAAAATTCGCTTCACGGTGATAGGGTTTTGATTGTGAGACGAATAAATGTAACGCTTTGGTTGGAAAACGAAACGAACTCAGTAGATTAAACTTAAAGTACTGTCTAGCACCACTACCCACTACTTACTGCCTACTGCAAACTACCCGTTATTTCTCTCGGTCTATCGTAAACTGAACCAGCTCTATCAGCGAGGCGCGCGCATCTGTGTCTGGCAGCGAGTTGAGCTCGGTAATGGCTTCGTTGGCAATGCTGCGCATTTTATCATCTGCGTACTTAATGCCGTTGCTGTTTAGCACAAAATTGATCACGGTATCAATTTCTTGTTTGCTCTTGTTATCGCGCTTTATAATGCGCATTATTTCTTTTCGCTTGCCGCTGTCTACCGCGTTTAAGGCGTGAATAAGTGGAAGTGTACTTTTCTTTTCTTTGATATCGTTGCCCGTAGGTTTACCAATTTTTCCGCCTAAACCGTAGTCAAAAAGGTCGTCTTTGATTTGAAACGCGATTCCGATTTTTTCGCCCAAAAGGCGCATTTTCTCAATGGTTTCTTCGTCTGCGCCAGCACTAGCGGCACCGCAAGCGCAACATGCTGCAATTAGCGTTGCTGTTTTTTGACGAATGATGTCAAAATAAATGTCTTCGTTCAGGTTTACGCCTCGGCTTTTTTCTATTTGTAGCAATTCGCCTTCGCTGATTTCTTCAACTGCGCGCGAAACAATTTCTAGCTGCTTAAACTCTTTGTTTTTTATCGCCAACAACAATCCTCGCGAAAGCAGAAAATCGCCCACGAGCACGGCTATTTTATTTTTCCAAAGCGCATTTATCGAGAAAAAACCTCTTCGTTCGAATGAATCGTCAACCACATCATCATGCACCAACGTGGCCGTGTGCAGCAACTCAATAAGCGCGGCACCACGGTGTGTGCTTTCGTTGACTCCGCCTAAAGCTTGCGAACTCAAAAACACAAACATGGGTCTGATTTGCTTGCCTTTGCGCTTTACAATGTAATGTGTGATTTTGTCGAGCAGCGCCACATTACTCTTCATCGAGAGACGAAACTTCTCTTCGAATCGTTCCATTTCACTGGCGATGGGAGCTTTAATTTTATCGATTGGCTTCAATGTGTGTACTCGTAAAAGGCGGTCAAACTTACATCAAATTAAACCCTCTATGGTACAGGAAGTTTAGCTAAATCAATTTTACCCAACTTAAATGCTCGGCCGTTGCTCGAAAGCAAGTACACATTGCTTTGAAAGCGTGGCATTTCTATGCTGGGCATAAAGGCAAAGTCGGCTTGTCGGTCTTCGGTTAACTTCCAAGTTTCGAGGGTGTTGTTGCAGTTTACAACCACCAATCGCATAGCAGAACGCGAAGCATTGTTCATCACCTTATCGGCTGACAAGCCTACATTTTTGTAATGATCATTGTAAAAAACCAGAAGTCTATTGCTGTCTGCAACTATTTGGTGCGAAGTGTAATTTCCTTGAAAATCATAATCTATCTGTTGGCGATTGATGGTGACACTGTTTTGCCGATTGTTCAAGTTTTCGAAGGTGAGTCCATTGTAATGGAATTGGTCTGTACAAGTGATAATTCCTGTTCTGGGATCGGTTTGGCAGATTTGATCTTTGTAAAATTTTTCGAAAACCACCATTGGAATATCGCCACACATCACCAATTTACTCAAGTATAAACTGCTGATTTCATTCGCGTTAAGCAATTCTTTTTCTTGATAATGCGCCTTGATCATTTCGGCACTGAACGCATTTATGTTTTTGTCAATAACATCTGTGCCAGCTGCATTAAACCGAATATATGTGTAGCCGTTTGATTGGTTTTCGGTAAGCGGATCGGTGTGATACAAAGCCACTGCTTTCACGCCTTCGGCATCAATATCGAGTATTAATTCTTGGTTGAAAATATCCGTTGCTGCGAAGTCGAATTCGTGCAATGTATTCGCTTTTGGATAGAAGCTGTAGAGCAAGTATTTTTTTCGAAACGGGCTGTTGAGCTTTATTCCCGTATGGGCAACAATGTAAACCAAGCCATTGTCTGCAGCGGCAGCGGCAAGTATTTTTAAGTCGTCACCTTCTATTTGTGTTGGCAGCTCAAATTGCGCTTCATTTCCTTTTAAGTTATTAGTAAGCGAAACATGAAAGGTGGCCAATTGATGCGGTAAAAATTTGGTTTGACGGCAAGCTACGGTGTAATGACCATTGTCTGAAACGCCAAAGAAAATGGGCTGAACAGACTTTTGAAGGTTCGAAATATTGATACCAACATCTTTTCGAAGCA